>CANRFN010000047.1 GCA_947629915.1 uncultured Oscillospiraceae bacterium
GATCACCTCGGCCCTATTATACACCCCCCAGGGTGCTCTAGTCAAGCATCCAATCAACATTTTTGCTGAATATCACCGGAGGCGAAGTCCTCTTTGGGGATCTCGAAGTGGACGGTCTCGGAGGCGCCCGCCGCGATCTCGGGGGTCTTTTCGAAGTCCACCAGGTTCACGCTGGCCTTCTCAATGCCGCCGTTGGTGTAGGGCGGGGTGTAGTAGACCTCAACGGCGTCCTTGCCGGCCACAGAGCCGGTGTTGGTCACCACGACGTCGAATTTCACCACGTCGCCAGAGGCGTCGAAGTTCTGGATGTCCTGGGTGAAGGTGGTGTAGCTCAGGCCGTGGCCGAAGGGATAGACAACGGCCTCGTCATAGTTGAAGCCCTCCATGCCCTCGTCATAGGCGGTCTCATAGAACTTGTAGCCCACATAGATGCCCTCCACATAGCGCACAAAGGACATGTTGCCCTCGTAGGCGCCGTCTGCCTGGGCGATCTGGCCCCGGAGGTCGTCTACGTTGGTGAAGGTGAAGTTGCCGATGTTGTTATAGGTGGGGGTGTCGGTGAGATCCCGCACGTAGGTATCAACGGTGTGGCCGGAGGGGTTGACCTCACCCTTGATGATCTTGCCCAGGGCATTGAAGCCGGTGGCACCGGTGCCGGGGGCCAGAATCACGGCGCCGATCTGGGGATAGTTCTCCACCCAGCCCAGCTCCATGGCGTTGTTGGCGTTTACCACCAGGATGACCTTGTCGAAGGAGGAGCAGACCTTTTCGATCATGGCCTCTTCGGTGTTGGAGAGCTCCAGATAGTGTTCGCCCTCGTCAAAGTCGTTGTAGCTGCCGTTGTTGGTGTAGGAGCTGGCCATGTAGCCGTAGTGCGAATTGCCCTTGACCACGTTTCCGCTCTCGTCTACGCCGATCATCTCGCTGGCGATATTGAAGCCCTCGGGATCGGTGATCAGCTTGTACATGTCGGTGGGCAGGTCCGCACCCTCGCCGCCAGAACGGCCCAGGGTGATGATGGCCACATCGGAGAAGCTGGTGGCCTCGTTCATCACGGCATCGGTGTACACGTCCACGGTGGGCTCGGGCAGGGTCCAGTCTGCACCGCCGATGCCCAGACCGCCGCCGCCCCCGCGGGAGCCGCCGTGATAGTTGCGGTAGATGTCGGTGATGGTGTCGTTCAGGGTGTAGCCCGCGTTCTTCAGGGAGTCCAGGATGCCCACGTTATTGGAGGTGTCGGAGGAACCGGAGCCGGTGCCGCCGAAGATGGGGGCGATGGAGTCCCAGCCGAAGACGTTCAGGTTGGTGACGCTGGAGTCCAGGGGCAAGAGGCCGTTGTTGGCGGCGAGGACCATGCCCTCTTCGCCTACCTCCTCAATCACCTGTTTGCTGTTGGCTTTGGTCTCTTCTTGCAAGGGGTACTTCTCGGCCAGCTGAACGGCCAGGGTTGCATTCAATGGCCCGAGGCAGACCATGTTGGCGCAGATCAGGACCACCAGAAGAGCGGCCACCAGGCCGGTGACGCTGAGCAGGCCCTTCTTGATCACGATGCCCACGACCACCAGGACGATCCCTACCACCAGGGCGGCGAGGATCACATAGATGTAGCCGCTGCAGAGGTGAATGTAGTTTTGCAGGTCTGCATCGCTTACGCCCATGGAGCCGAGGGGGCCCTGCAACAGGTTAAACAGTAAACCTTCCATTGTGTGCTTTCCTCCTACTTTTCCAAATTTCCTTTTCGCCCTCCGAGAGGGCTCTTTTCCAAATGACCTGGCCGGGCAGCCCTCCGTACCGCCCGCTCCAAAATCGGCGGGATATTATCATACTGTGAACGAATTTGCAAGCGAAATGCACAAAATGCTAAGAAAAAAGCGCAAGTTGCTAGCGAAATCGGCGAAGCGCACAAAAACAGCCCCGGCGATTTGGACAAAGTGCCGACCGGGGCTGTATCTGGGAAATTCCAATTTGTGCTATTTTTAGACAATAACTGTTTCCAATTCCTATGGAACACCAAAACATTAGGGATTTTCCACCGCCGGCAAGGGCAGCAACACCGTGAGGCAGAACCACTGCTGGTGTACGGAGACCGCCATGGAGCCGCCGTAGCGCTCGGCGGTGAACCGAATGGACTTCAGACCGTACCCGTGCTGCTCGGTGTCCCCCTTGCTGGTGCGAAAGAGGCCAGTGCCGTCCGGCTCCGGCGGGTTGGGGCAGTAGTTCTCGCAGCGGATCACCAGCATCCGGCTCTTTCGGGTCACGGTGAGGTGGATGAGCCGCTGCTTGGGGTCCGGCAGGGTCTCCTCGTACTCGATGGCGTTGTCCAGGATGTTCCCGAAGAGGGTGGAGAGGTCCATGGCGCTCATGAAGGAGAGCAGAGAGCCGTCCGCCACGCAGGTGAGCTCGATGCCGCTGCGCACACAGAGCAGGCTCTTGCCGGTGAGCACCGTGTCCAGCACCGGGTTGCCCGTCTTGTTCTGGGCCTCAAAGGTGCGGATCTCCTGCTCCATGTCGTTGAGAAAGGCAGAGCGCCGCGCCGGGTCCGTCTCCGCCCGCAGCACCGCGATCTGGTGCTTCAAGTCGTGGTACTTCCGGTGGATCATGTCGATGCTCTCCCGGGACAGCTGGTACTGGGCGTATTGGGCGTGGAGCAGGTTCTGAATGGCGTTCAGCTCCTCGCGGTCATGGCGGCGGCAGATCTGCTGGTGATAGGAGAAGAGAGAGACCAGGCCGGCGAAGTCCACCAGGGTGCGGATGGTGTGCAGGTCCACGATGCTGGTGGCGGAGAAGGGGGTGTTGCTGAGCACAAAGCTCAGGTTGCCCATGAGAAAGGACACCAGGGCGATGCCGAGAGGCACCCACAGGTCCAACGGCCGAAGGGCCCGGAGAACTGCCAGGTCCACCGAGCGCCGGTCCAGAAAGAACATCAGGGAGAAGTTGGCCCCGTAGACCGCCGCCAGAAAGAGCAGCGCGGGCCCAGAGCCGGACACTCCCAGGCGGGCGGAGCCGTAATACCAGAGCTGCCACTCCAGCGCCGCGGCAAACTCCGCCAGGAGAAAGGCCCGGGCAGTGGCGTACACCATCGCCGTGACAGGCAGTGCGGTGCAGGCATACAGCATCAGAAACTGGAGGCACACCGCCGCGGCCATGCAGGGGATCCACCAGCCCAGGGAGAGGTGACCGGTGAGCTGGAGAAAGGTGCATTGCGCCGGCAGAAACAGGGCCACGATGAGCCCCTGCTTCCCCCGGGTGAGCCCCTGCCGCACGGGACTGCGGGGGATCATGATGAGGCAGCCGCACCACTCCGCCAGGGCGGTGTACACCCGGGGAATGTTGGGGATGACCTCGATGCCGGGATCGCTCATCTCCGGATGCCCCCGACAAAGTCTGTGAGGACCTGGAGAAACTCCGCCTTCCGCCCCCGGCTCAAGGGAATGCGCTCCTGCTGGATCAGCACGCAGTTGTCCTGCACCCCGTCCACCCGCTCCAGGTTCACAAGGCACCCCTTGTTGATGCGGAAGAAGCCCAGCGGCACCAGCTCCTCCTCCGCGGCCTGCATGGTGCCGGAGACCTGGTAGTCCCCGTTGCGGGTGTGGTACTGCAGGGTGTGCCCCTGGCTCTCCACATAGGCCACATCGCCGGCCTCCATCTTCATGGTGCCGGACTTGGACGAGATGGTGAGAAAGGAGACGGTGCGGTTCTTCACCCGCAGCAGGGCCCGCTGGAGCCGCTGCTGGAAGGAGAAGGCGCTGAGGGGCTTGAGCACATAGTCCAGGGCGTCCACCGCATACCCCTGGATGGCGTACTGGGGCATGTTGGTGATAAAGAGGATCACCACCGCCTGGTCCATGCGGCGGATCGTCTGGGCGGCCGTCATGCCATCCATCACGGGCATGTCCACATCCAGCAGAAGGATGTCGTACTGGGCGTTGTAGTCTGCCACCAGCTTTTCCCCGTCCGGGTATACGGTGGCGGAAAGGGCCTGCCCGGTCTCCCGGGAGAAATCATCGATATAGCCGCAGAGTTCGGCCGCCGCCTGGGGGTCGTCCTCTGCGATGGCGATACGGATCATTCAAAGATACCTCCTATGAAGAACAAGAGTCCGATCGAATGGATTCCTATCGAATAGTTTAGCAGATTTTGCGGGATGTGCAAGAGAAAAACCAGATAAAACAGACAAAGGAGCAGAATGAAATGGAAACGGTACGCAAGCATCATACGGACGGCGCTGTGGTCCGGCTGAAGAGCGTGGAATTGGAAGAGGTGCGCTGCGTCCGCCACGGGTATGTGGCCCTGGACGGCAGAGCCGCCGGCCCCCGGGGCGCCGGCGTGCTGGGGGTATACGGCCCGGCGGGCACCGGGAAGAGCACCTTGATGGAGGCGCTGTCTCTCCTCAAGTACATCCTCACCGGCAGGACCCTCCCGGAGCGGTTTGCCTGGCTGCCCCGGATCGGCGCGGAGAAGGCCAGCCTCCGCTATGGCCTCTCCGTTGTCCGGGGGTCCGCCCTCTACGATGTCCTCTATGAGTGCACGCTCCGGCGGGAGACGGTGGAGAGCAGCCACGAGGAGACCCTGCGCCCGGTGTTGGAGGAAGAGGTGCTGTCCTGGTCCCTCTCCGGAGACGGCCGGTCCAAGATGTGCCCTGTGGTGGACACCCGCACCCGGGAGGTCTTTCTCCCCGCCACCCGCCGGGAGATCCTGATCGGCCGGGGCCGGCAGGACGGCCTGCTGGCCGCCCGCCGGAGTGCCCACGGGGCCTCCCGCTCCTTCGTGTTCTCCGGGGAGCTGCTCCGGGCGGTGCGGAGCAACTGCGCCCGGGAGGACCACCGGGTGCCCCTGGAGGCGCTGGTGCAGTATGGGGCAGACGGCCTCTTCCTCCTGGACAACACCCGGGCGGGCAGCGTTCCCCTGGGCGCCCTCCTCCGCCGGGACAGCGCGGGGGACTGCGGCCGCTCCCTCACCAGCCTCTCTCTCCCCGCCAGCGGCCCGGCGCTGGTCTCCCGGTCCGTCCGGGACGGGGCCCGGGAGGCTCTGCGCCGGCTGAACGATGCCCTCACACCCCTCTCCCACGGCAGAAAGATCCTGCTGGAGGAGCAGGGCTCTGGCATGCTGGCAGACGGCACCGTGGGACACCGGGTGCAGCTGCTCTCCGCCGGCTGCGGCAGGACCATCCCCTTGCGGCTGGAGTCTGAGGGCTTTCGGCGGCTGGCCTCCATATTGCCCCTGCTCACCGCCATCTGTGCAGACCCCTCCGTGACCGCCGTGATCGAGGGGATCGACCAGGGGATGTTTGAACCCCTCCTGGGAGAGCTCCTCCGGCTCACCGCCCGGGAGGGACAGGGACAGCTGATCTTCACCGCCGGGATGCTGCGGCCCCTGGAGACCCTGGACCGGAACCATGCGGCCTTCACCACGGACAACCCCCAGCACCGGTACCTCCGGCTCATCGGGGTGAAGGTGAACAACAACCTCCGGGACCTCTACTACCGGGTGCTGGCCGGCGGCGGACAGAAGGAGAGCGCCTGGACCCTGCCGGACTGGGAGAGCGTGGCCAAGGGGCTGCGGGAGGCGGGAAACAGCTGAGAGCGGCGAAAGAGAACGAGGCGGGCCTGAGAGAGGAGAATGGTAGGGAATCGAGAGCCCCGCGCTGGCCAGAACGGCCGGCGCGGGGATGGAGATGGAGGAGGAGTGGGATTTGTGAGAAGTCCCAGTGCCGGGACTATTAACCATTTTATTTCATTGAAATAGCAGAAATGGAATTCTATAGGTAATTTCATATTGACGCGGTTTTGCACAGTGGTGTATCATTACAGACGGATGGAGGACGTCTATCCTCCGGTGGGCTGGCACCTATAAATCCGAATTTTGTGCCGGACTTTGGGCCGGCCAGTCTGCGGGAGACGGAAAGCCCCGAGACAATTCGGTAGACGGAGAGGGAACTCTCTCAAGGAACCGACAGCTGGCGGACAACAGAAAAACCAGCCGCTTTAGGAGTGAGGGCGAGCAGCGCTGCGGCGTTGCAGCCCTCCTCTTTTATCATGGCAGTACAGTCTGGAAGGGATGGGATCACATTGAGCGAGGAGCTGTATTGGGAATACTGGATGAAGTATTGCGATGACTTCAATAGAGAGGTGGAGAGGCAGGTGCGAGAACACGAGTACAAGATGGCAAGGGGCTTGCTCATGGATGGGATTTCCGTGGATGTTCTGGACAGATACATGAAAATTCCACGCGAGGATTTGCTGCGGATGAAGGACGAACTGGATGGGAAGACAGTCTGATAGGGCAGCAATGGATACAGAGCATTTCCTGCTGCACTAGGCTGTACGGTCCCGATGAAATTCAGAAGGAAGGGGATCGCATTGAGTGAGGAACTGTATTGGGAATACTGGATGAAGTAACGCGATGACTTCAATAGAGAGGTCGAAGAGGAAACGAAGAAGAAGGTACGAGAGCACATGCACGAGATTGCACGGAAAATGCTTGTAAACGGGAAAACGGTAGAGCTCACATGCGATACAACGGAACTTCCCAGCGGTGAAGTGCTGCGGATAAAGGACGAGCTGGACCGGAAGGCCGTTTGATGGGTGTGCCTGGAGCCTTCCGGACTCTGCTGCATTCCGGAATGCTGAGTTCTCAGGATTGGTGAGAGTTGCGAAGATGGTGGAAAAAGGGGAAGAAGGTGAATGCATTGAGCGAAGAGCTGTATTTGCAGTGGGAGATGAAGTATCGGGATAGCTGGGAAAAGGTGGCCGAGGAGGTGAGAAAAGAGGAAAGGTACAAGATGGCAAGGGGCCTGCTCATGGATGGAATATCCGTGGATGTTCTGGAAAGAGTGACGAAAATACCGCATGAGGAATTGCTGCGCATGAAGGCAGATGTGGATGGGAAAACCGTCTGATAGGGCAACTGATGCAGAGCGTTTTCTGCTGCACTCGGTCGTGTGGCACCGGCAGATGATGATTTGAGGAAGGGGATCGCATTGAGTGAGGAACTGTATTGGAAATACTGGATGAAGTATCGCGATGACTTCAATAGAGAGGTCGAAGAGGAAACGAAGAAGAAGGTACGAGAGCACATGCACGAGATTGCACGGAAAATGCTTGTAAACGGGAAAACGGTAGAGCTCACATGCGATACAACGGAACTTCCCTGCGGTGAAGTGCTGCGGATAAAGGACGAGCTGGACCAGAAGGCCGTTTGATGGGTGTGCCTGGAGCCTTCCGGACTCTGCTGCATTCCGGAATGCTGAGCTCTCAAAATTGGTGAGAGTGGCCAAGACGATTGAGAAGGGGAAGAAGGTGAATGCATTGAGCGAAGAGCTGTATTTGCAGTGGGAGATGAAGTATCGTGGTAGCAGGAAAAAGGAGGTGGATGCGGAGGTAAAAAAGCAGGTACAGAATCACTACTATGAGTTGGCAAGGGGCCTGCTCAGCGATGGGCTGTCCGTGGATGCGCTGGAAAAGAGAATGAAAATCCCCCGTGATGACCTGTTGCGTATGCAGGCTGAGCTGAACGGGACACCGGCCTGATGGGTGCCGCTGAGAGCAGATTCTTCTGTCCCTGACGCTTGCAGCCGTGGGATCCAGACCGTGAGCCGCTGCCTGGAACCCTTAGTCTGCCCTGACTTCGGCCTTCGAGACAGGCGAGAAGAACCACGACACTGCAGCAGATATTGGAGCGTTCAGTGTCTGCTGCAGCATCAACCCATAACAGACGCCGATAGACAAACTGCCGTATGTCAGCATCAACAGGCTGGCATGCGGCAGTTTTTCCCGTATGACTTGTTGGGTGCCTCTGGCAAAAGCGGACGGAGCGCTTGAGGGGGATGCAAATGCTGCAGTGGGGCCGTCTGCTCCAGTTACATAGCGCAGGCAACAGCGCACCCGCGCTGGCCGAGAAGGCCAGCGCGGGTTGTGCTATTGCTTGGTGGGAATCCCTTTTCAGATCGCAGCTCGCCGAGGAAGCGCTAAGAGAAGAGCTCAACGCCGGCAATGCAGGTGACGTGCGGCTCCTCTACAAAGAGCAGCATGTCTGCGGTGCCGAACTGCTCTTTCACAAACTGCTTCACGGGGGCAATATCGAAAGAAGAATCCGGGTCGCAGGAGAGAATGACACGGTTCTCCGCCATGCCGAGACGCATGTAGTTGAACCCAGAGTCTGGTCCCAGGGAGATGATGTAGTCGTTAAGGGACTCTCGGACTGCGTGCAGCAGGGACTCTGGGTACTCCACCTGGTGGAACACCAACGGAAGGTCTTCAGAGACGGCGGGCAGATCCACCGATGCCGGATCGCAGGTGAGGAGCACTTGCATGGTGGAACCTTCGTAGTACACGCCGCCGAAGAGGTTCGGCATCGTGCTTCGAAGTGCCTCGGCAAAGGCATCGCACGAATTGAGCGGTGCAGCGGAGCTTGCAGCCATGGCCTGATTCACGATGGCACAGGCGGGGAGGAGCGCCAACGTCAGACAGAGAAGGAACAGCAGGAGGTATCTTACTTTCATCGTGGACAATCTCCTTTCTGAGATGAAATGGTTCCAAAGGTTGGAAGAGAGAACGGTTTGCAAGTATAGAAGACTGCGCATTTTGCTGTGGCATACAGCCAGCGGTATCGGATTGCGGCCTGCCTTGCAAGAGACAGTTTAGCACAGGGCGGCGCGGAAGGAAAGCAACGCGTTTTAACATTTGGGGCGTTTGGAGGACTGGCGCTGCGTATCTCAGCCTGCATGGTTGGGACTGGCGGGCGGCGAAAGAGAATCGGCAGGGCACGCCAAACCTGGGCGAAGGCTCTACCAGATACAGCTATTTCGAGAAGCGGTCCTGGGAAGATGTAGTCCTGGATCTTGGAACTGCGACTTTCAGACGGGCAAAGTGGGATACAGCACGTTCGGACAGGTCTGCTTTGCGGTCAATCTGCTGCGGGAGTTCTACACCGTTGCGCCAGGCATTGCCTCGTTAAAGGGGACAAGTCCCCTTGTTGAGAGCTGTTTGGGCTGGCTAAACTACCTTTTTGACGAGACTTGGGACAATCGGCGCATCTACCGCATCCAAGAGCTATACCGAGCGCTTCCGAACTGGTCTGATCGGTATTACGCTGAAGAAGACGACCCGGCTGCGAAAGAGCTCATTGAATGCATGGCGGGACATTATGCGGTGTCTGGAGAAATCGATCCGCAGATCCTGTAAAAGATGGAGAGCGACCGCGTGGCAACCGGCTGTACAGACATCGAAATAAGCCCGGTGAGCACGCTGGACTTTCTGAACAAGGCATCTGCGCTGTCCCGGTACTTTTGCTTTGAAGGAGGTGCGATCACCCAGGATGACCGCGCCTACTGGTGGAGACCCAAAGGGGATGTCAGATTCTCGGAGAAGATGAAAGCATGGCTCGGAGACATCCATGCACAGTACGGCGAATATCTCAAGGACGAGCGGGAGATCGATGTGTCGCACACCATGGATCGAATGCTTACAAAATGCACGGGGATATTTCAACGCCCGGTCCTGTTCTCGTCTTTCTACTGGCATTGCAATCTGAACGAGCAGGACCGGAATGTGCGGGCTGCCGTCAGGCAGCTGTAGTCTGTCCTGTACGATGCGGTGCAGGACGGAGATTGCACATGGTTGGACCGGTACTGCGCCGTCCTGGCCAACAAGGCCCTGCGGGAAAAGGTGCTCGGCTTCTAAAGAGTAAAGAGGTTAATAGACAACGATACCCGCGCTGGCTTGTGCCAGCGCGGGTATCCGCATATGGCTGAAAATGCTGAAGTGTGCTCATATCTCTGGCATTGAGGCAACCTGCCTGAATCTGCAATAATAACTTGTCGGGCTATATTTTATTCAGGCAAGCAACTTTTCTGGAGAAAACGAGGGCTTTAGGAGTAGATTGGGAGTATGACTCATGTGTCGGTGACCACGTCTACATGTTTACCGCAGAATGCTATGCCGTACTTGTAGATCGTGTGGATATTCCGCTTCAGTAGATTTACATTGTAGTTGTTCTTGTTGATCTGATCCAGCGCGTTTACGGCTTCCTCATGGAGTTTCTCTTTGGTGTATTTCTCACTGTCTAGAGACTTGAACTCGATCAAAATGCCTGGGTGATCGTGCAATTTCGGTTCCATTTCGATGTCGTAGCGACCATCACCAGACTCCCGATTGGATGTGATATAATATCCTGCAAATGCGGCGCTGAGCCCCAGCGCAAATCCGTGGTAGAATCCCTCTGCGGAAGTGTCGAAGTAGGATGCAGACTGAGAGAGGAACGTTTGGAGATTGCTTCGAACTGATTTCCAATCGTTGTTCTCCAGCGCTTTCTGGATGTCCTGTGCTATGGCCTGTTGCGTAGGTGCAAATCGATCAAGGATAACTTTCTTGAATATGGAAAGAACCTCCATATTGGGAATTGCCAAGGTGCAGATCTCTCCGTTTTTCACAGGTGGAATATCTACCGCTTTCAAGTATCCACAGGCAAGAAGAAAGCTGAAAATGCTGGATGGGTTATCGGCTATCTCGGAGTACACCATTCTGATGTCTACAGCAGCACGAACCATTTTTCCATTCAGCAGATCTTGCAGCTGATCGATGCAATCTGCTTCAGCCTTGCGGACTAGCTCACCGATCAGTTCGTTCCCAGACGTGTTTAACCAGTACTTATCTATTTCGCACTTTTTTTCAAAGTAGCTGACAACGGACCATGGATTATAGATCTCTGTGCCGCCAAAGACATACCCGTTGTACCATTTCTGGATCTCATCTATTCTGTCCTCAGCATGATACTCTACCGCCATTGCACGCACTTCTTCAGACGTGTACCCAAAATAGGCACTAAACTGAGGATCTAGGACAGAGTAAACGATCAAGTTATTCATGCCAGTGAAAATACTCTCTTTTGCAACTTGCAGAATTCCTGTGAGAAAGCCGTATTTCACATGATTATTATCTTTTAGCCCGTGGCAAAACAGGTTCCGCAGGAACCCTACCACTTCTTTGTAAAAGCCATTCGTATATCCTTTTTGAATTGGCGTGTCATATTCGTCTATAATGATAATGGCGGGAATCCCATAATGCTCCTCCAGCATGCGGGACAGATCGGACAGAGTGTGCTCAAAATGATACCGATCATCCCCTTTTGCCGTGAAGCTTCTTACCATCTTTTTGTATTCAGCACGGCATTTTTTGCTCTTTCTGAGCTCTTTATGGCGGTCTACCTCTTGTGTCAGGATTTTGCAAAGCTCATGATACATCTCATTCCAAGTAGATTGATCGACACCGCTAAAACTAACATAGATTATAGGATACTGGCCTTGCTGTTGCCGATACATCAAGCCACAATTCCAAATTTTCTTGTCTACAAAATACGCTGAGTTGTCTTCTTCGGTGCGTTCAAAAAAGGTCTTGATCATATCTAAATTCAAGGATTTACCAAAACGCCTGGGCCGTGTGAACAGGAAATATCCTGTTGATTTGTCGATGATATCCCGCAGAAGGAGCGTCTTATCGACATAGTATAAGCTCGTGGAAAACTGCTTAAAGTTTTTCGTTCCAAGACCAAGCGGTAAGCACGGCTCCCCGTCACCGAGAGCAGGAAGGTCGGCAGGCCTCTGTGCACTCCTGGAAATGAGCCACCGCCCGGCAACTTTATCTGCCTGAATGAGACCAGCTACACAGAAACTTGCCACATTTGCTTCTGTAGCATTCCAAAGCTTTGCAGCTTCCTTTGTTGTCATGAAATCGTTCATTTCCTCACCTCCGGCCTAATCATTCAGGGATACGAACTTAGAAAAAATAGGAATGAGACTTTCCGCGAATCTCTGCGTGCACAGATTACTAACGCAAACAATGTCTCTTATAGTGTAAACCAAACGTTCCGCAAAGTCAAGTGTAATTTGTGAGATTTGCAACTGCTGATGCAAGCCTCGCGGTATGAGATTCCAAAGCTGCTCGAAAGTGCACTTTGCTACGTCTGAAGTGAGAATCTGGGGGGGGGGATTGTATCTGGCCTCTTGGAGGTGTGAGAATCCCTTTTCAAATGCTGGCAAGGCGTGTATAATGCTGCGAGAACGATTGGAACGGAGGCGCAGACCATGAAGATCGTTGGCGTAGACATCGGGACCACCACCATCGGCATGGTGGTGGTAGAGAAAGACAGCCTGGAGGCTGTGGAGAAGCACACGATCCCAAACAACTGCTTCCTGCCCGGTCAACCCTGGGAGCGGATCCAGGATGTGCGGGAGATCGTCTGCCGGGCAAAGGAGGCGCTGGATCAGATTCTCTCTGCATACCCAGACATCGCTGCTATCGGCCTCACAGGGCAGATGCATGGCATCGTCTATGTGGATCGGGCGGGAAATGCAGTGAGCCCGCTGTACACCTGGCAGGACGGATCTGGCAATCAGCCCCTGTCCGATGGCAGGTCTGTCTGCAACATCCTGTCTCAGGACTGCGGCATCCCCGCCGCCACCGGGTACGGTATGGTGACGTACCTGTACCACTGCAAGACGGGACAGGTCCCTGCGGGCGCGGCGTCCATCTGCACCATCGCAGACTATTTCGGTATGGTCCTCACCGGCCGCACTGCACCCCTGGTCCACATCAGCCAGGCGGCCAGTCTGGGCCTGTATGATCTGCGGGAGAGGGTCTTTCTCCGGGAGATCTTGAGGGAAAACGGCGCCAACCCGGACCTGGCGCCGGAGATCACCGATGACGTGGTACCCCTTGGGACCTATCGCGGGATTCCGGTCTGTGCCTCTCTGGGAGACAACCAGGCCAGCTTTCTGGGTACCGTCCGGGACGGGGCCAATACGGTGCTGGTGAATGTGGGGACTGGAGCACAGGTCTCTGTCCTCTCAGAGCGCCCATATGCCGGCCGCGGGGTCGATGCCAGGCCCTTCACCAAGGACGCCTATCTGCTGGTTGGGGCCGCAATCTGTGGCGGAGCTGCCTATGCCGCATTGGAGCAGTTCTTCCGCTCGTACGCCGCGGCGGCCGGTGCCCCAGATGTCCCCCAGTACGCTGTTATGCAGAGGCTCCTGGAGCAGCAGCCAGACCAAACAGAGGCCCTGGCGGTACAGACCACCTTCCTGGGCACCCGGGAGAATCCCCATGAGACCGGCTCCATCTCCGGCATCACCATCGCCAACTTCCACCCCGCCGCCCTGATCCGGGGCACCCTGAACGGCATGGCAGAGGAACTGTATGGCCTGTACCGTGTCATGCGAGAACAGGCGGGCATTACGCGGAGCAAGCTGCTGGCCTCCGGAAACGGGGTCCGCCGAAACGAGGTCCTGCAGAAGATCCTCAGCGACGTCTTTGACCTGCCCCTCACCGTCTATCCCAGCGAGGAGGAGGCAGCCTGCGGTGCCGTCATCGCCGCCATCGCCATGCTGAATGATATAACCCTGGAGAAGCGGCTGGGGAAAACCTGAAATCCCAAAATCGCCGTGGGGGCAAAGCGGTGAAACGTTTCACGTGTTTCGCCCTCCACGCGAAATTGCGCCATCGAAAACCATCGGGCGGGAGGCTGCAGCCTCCTGCCCGATGCGCTTATCCGCGGATGAAATTGGGATTGTACACGATGTTGCCGTGTCCCGGCTCTGCTTTGGCGTTGGCGATCCGGCCGGGGCGGCCCAGAAACTCCATGGGCTCCCGGTCTGCCGTGCCGTCCAGGATGCGCTGGCAGAGGTCTATGTTCTCCTGTATGATGCCGGGTGCTGCGGTCCCATCCCCGTGGGAGACGAGAACGGTGTCGTAACGGGTGGCGAGAAGGGCCTGGATGCGCCTCAGACTGGCCTGATACGTCTCGATGCTGGTGGAGTAGGTGTCGAAGAGGAAGGTGAACGGGTTGCAGGCGTCCCCCAGGAGCAGCCTTCTCTCCTCGGGGATGAGCATCACCATGCTGCCCTTGGTGTGGCCGGGGCAGGCGTATGCCTCAACGGAGATCCCGCCGAGGTCAAAAGAGGCGCCGTCCGGGAGGTCCTGATAGGCGGAGATGGGCACCTCCGGGGTGAAGTCTGTCTCGGGGTCCACCTTCTCGCTCTCCGGGCCCATCATGGGGAGACAGGACATCCGGAAGGCGAAGGTCTTGTGCTCGTTGTATGTGTACGCATCCGTCTGGCTGATGTACACGTTCTCCGGCGGGAACTCAGAGGCCCCCATGGCGTGGTCCACATGGCCGTGGGTGAGCAGCACAATCACCGGCTTCTGGGTGAGCTGCTCGATCAGCGGGCGGACGAACCCGATGCCGCTGCCGGAGTCCAGCAGTGCGGCCTGCCGATCTCCCTCTACAAGGTACATCAGCTCCCCGGAGGGGGCGTAGATCCGGGTGATGCGGTCTGATACCGGTTCGGTGTGAAAGGCGGGAACAGACATGGGAAAGAACTCCCTTCGAAGGATTTGACGTGCGGTCCATCTCAGACGGTTACAACCGGCATGCCGTCCATCTCCTCAAACTGCACGAACGGCACGGCGCCGAACCGCTTCTCCAGAAGAGAGAGCAGGCGGCTGGGGTTGTACCCGGTGTCTGCGCCGTACGCCACCACCAGCCGGTTCTCCTGGACCCGCACTCCAACGCCCCGCAGCCCAGACTCCGGGCCGGCGTCTCGAATGTAGCCCTCGATGTAGTTCTGTACGGTGCGCATCTCCGCGTAGGCGTACTGTACCTGCCGGAGCTCCACCTGGATGTCTGGGGATACGGGGGGCAGGGAGACCTGATCGGGAGGACAGGTAACTGCCACCACCACCTTGCCACCCTCCAGGTAGACGCCGCCGAAGATGTCTCTGTCCAGTTCCCGCTGCACCTGGTCTATGAAGGCGCTCTCCGAGGGGATGGGCTGCGCGGCGGAGACCGTGTCCGGAGAGAGCGGTGTGCCTTGGCGGGGGAGCACTCTGTCTGCAAAGAGGGCTGCGGAGAGAATGAGAACGGCAAAGCAGGCCGCAGCCAGGGCGTACGCCAGGGGATCCCTGCGGCGCTTGGATCGGGTCCGGGAGGGCTTGGCTCTTTTGGGCCTTGGGGCAACCTTGGCCTGGAGAGGCTTCTGCGGCTGGTCCGCAGGGGCGGCGGGAGGATCTGCTGCGGTGAGATCCGGCCGGAGCTCCAGCAGCGCGGTAACGGGGAGGTGATACAGCTCCAGGCAGTGGAGCAGCTCGGAGGCCTTGGGCTCGGAGAGGTCCGTCTCCCACTTGGACAGGGTCTGCCGGGACACAAAGAGCTCGTTGGCCGCGGCCTCCTGGGTGAGACCGGCTCGCTTCCGGGCCTCTTTCAACATGGTTCCCAGGGACATGGACGGATACCTCCTCTCTGCTCGGTTCGATCTGCCTGTATTATAGGGCGCAGGAGGGGCGGCGTCAAGGGAAAAGATACCCATGGCGCGGCCCGCCTGAGAGACATTGCAATTTCCTCTGGAAGGGCTGTAAGATTGGGGGAGAAAACCATAGTGCATAGGGGAGAGGAGGTTGCAGCATTGTTAGAGGACAGCAAGATCATCGCATTGTTCTTTGCCCGGGCAGAGGAGGCGATTGCAGCGCTGGCGGAGAAGTACGGGGCGGCCTGCGGCGGGATCGCGAGAAACATCTTGAAAAACAGCCTGGACGCAGAGGAGTGTGTGAACGATGCCTACCTGGCGGCGTGGAACACCATACCGCCCCAAAATCCCAATCCGCTGAAGACGTATCTCTTCCGCATCGTCCGAAATCTCTCGATAGCGAAATACCACGCCAACACCGCGGGCAAGCGCAACAGCAACTATGATGTGGCGCTGGAGGAGCTGGAGGACTGCCTTGCCGCCTCCGGAACCGTAGAGCAGGCCCTTGATGCCAAGGAGCTCTCCCGGCAGATCAACCGCTTTCTCGCCGGGCTGGACGAGGAGAGCCAGATGCTGTTTGTCCGCCGGTACTGGTACGCAGACGGCATCCCAGACCTGGCGGCGCGGTTTCAGATCAGCGGCAACAATGTGTCGGTGCGCCTCTCCCGCCTCCGGGAGAAGCTGCGCCGCCATCTCAGGAAGGAGGGCTATTCCCTATGACACAGACAGCGAGAATCATCTCCGATGCGATCACGGACATCGCCCCGGAATACATCGAAAAAGCGGCGGACTACACCGGAACCAGAGGGGCGGTTCGGGTGAGACGGCGCAAGTGGCTCATCGCAGCGGCCCTCGTGGCGGCGCTGCTGCTGGCGGGCTTCACCTTCGCCCCGGTGATTGTCCGGATGCTCAACGGGCGGACGGTGGAGTGGGACGAAGACCATCTCTTTTCCTCCGGCCCGGCGGCAGACCTGGCAGAGGTGCGGGACGGGCGGGTGTACTTCACGCGGGACAACACGGACATCACGGCGTACTGCTCCGAGAACACCTATTTCCGGTACGATTTCCAGGACGAACAGGGCATCTCCCACGTCATCCTGGTAGGGGGCGAGATCGATGCGGTGGGCTGGACAGAGATCCTCTACTTCCAGGACGGCAGGCGGCTGAGCCATGCGCACCTCGCCACTGAGGGAGAAGACCCCGCCTGGTATGTGGCAGGCGTTGCGGCGGCAGACGAGGACTACGGGTATGTCCCGCCAGACATCGCCGGCAGGGATTCCTATGAATTCCAGGTGACGCCGGAGATCGTGGAGAACTGAGCTCCCTCTGGCGGGGCACAGCACAAAGCATCTGCAGAAAGAATCCCCTGCCCGCGCTCGGCGCGGGCAGGGGATTTCGGCTACCAGTCTAACTCGTCGTCATCGTAGAAGAGGATCTCGTCGATGGTGAGGGGGCCCTTCTTCGGATCGTCCATCAGCTTGCGGTACGTCTTGCCGTTCACCACGATGGTCCGCTCCTCCAGCACCTTCTTCTTGCCGAAGAGGCCCGGCTTCTCCACCTCTACCATCACCTTCACCTTGTGCTTCATGGCTCAGGAGCAGAGGTCTATGATGATGTGGGTGAAGAGTCTGGCGGAGAGCATCAGGTCGCTGATCCGGGCCCGCTCGTCTGTGCTGTGCAGACGGGTGTCGAAGCCGGGGAGGGAGCAGCCGAAGGCCACGCCGCCGGGGATGTCGTGGACATAGGTGCCGCCGCCGGTGGAGAGGCACTCGCCCTTGAGGCCGGTGTACTCCTCGTAGCGCTTTAAGAGCACCTGCACGAAGTCTGAGTCCGCCGGGGTGTGGTGGGGCGCCCCCATCCGGCCTTCATAGGCAAATCCGCTGCCCTCGAATGCCGCCTTGGCCACCTGCAGGCAGTTCTCCTCGTTGGCGCAGAGGGGGACACGGCTGTCGAAAGAGCCTTTGAGGTCCGTCTCCGTGATCTCCAGAAGGGAGAAGGCCAGGGTGAGGGGGCCTGCGATGGGCTCCTCCTGGGCGATCCCGAGGGCCTTGCCCTGCCAGTCCCCGTGGGGGAGAAGGCGGTTCAGGTCATGGATGGCATCGGTGGCGCCGCCGGGGGCCAGGGGAAGGGCGCAGAGCAGGTCGATGAGGGCGGTGATGGCGTTGTTGCCGGCCTGGCAGTAGGCGGCGTGGGCCTGCTCGCCCTTGGCGTGGATCACGGTGACGCCGTCCTCAACGGCGGCGTCAAAGGCGGCGCCGGTGCGCTCCGCCGCCGCTGCCATGGCGGGGGCGAGCTCGCTGGGGGTGAGGCCGGCCACCGCGGCAGAGGCGTCCCCCGGGAGCACGTTGAAGCGGATGCCGCCGTGGAGCCAGCAGAGCCTGGGCAGGGCGTCCTGTTTCGGCCAGCTGCGGGTAAAGGTGGGGCGGAGGCTGCCCTTCTCCGTGTTGATCACCGGGTAGCCGGAGTCCGGGGAGAAGGTGGCCGGTGCAAAGGGGTGGCGGGCAAAATACCAGGCGATGTCCCCGGAGCCGCTCTCCTCGTTGGTGCCCATGATGAGCCGGCAGTTCCTCTTCAGGGGCACCCCCAGGTCCTTCACCGCCTTCATGGCCAGCAGCGAGGCGGCCACCGGGCCCTTGTCGTCATCGGTGCCCCGGCCGTAGATCAGGTCTCCCTGCACCAGGGGGACAAAGGGCTGGGTCACGGTCCAACCCTCGCCGGGGCCCACCACGTCCAGGTGGCCCAGGATGTGCAGGGCGTCCTCTTGGGTGTTCAAATCTGCGGTGCCCACATAGCCCTCGTGGTTGGTGGCGATGAGGCCGTACTCCTCCGCGATGGCGAGGCCCTCTGCCAGTGCGGCAGCGGGGCCCGGTCCGAAGGGGGCGCCCGGTGCTGGGGTGCCCTCCACGCTGTCTATGGAGACCAGGCGCCGGATGGCATCGATCAGGAGGGGCTCCTTGTCCTGAAAGTAGGCATCGATCTGTGCTTTGTTCATGGGATATCCGTTCCTCCTATGCGGCGGTGCCGCGGTATTTCCCGCCCATTGTACTCCTGCAGAGAGGGGAAGACAAGGGCGGACGGGGCAAAAAGCCGGCCACCTTATTTAAGGTGGCCGGCGGATGGGAGCGATTAGGCCTCCTCGGCGGGGGTCTCTTCGGGTGCGGGTTCGGCCTCTACTGCGGGGGCCTCGGCCTCAGGCGCCTCCTCGGCGGGGGCCTCCTCGATGGTGATCTCGCCCTCCAGCGCGTTGGGGTCTACCTTGGCTGCCGCCTTAGAGCCCTTTTTCCGGCCTCTCTGGCGCAGCGGGGAGGTGAGGGCCTCTTCCAGGGTGAGACCATGGGCGAGGCGGTAGGAGTAGACGGTGGGGGAGATCCCGTACGCGGCACACATCTTGGAGATGGAGCTGTACTGGACGCCATTGTGGTCCTTCACGGCCACCTTGCGGTTGGCCGCTGTGGGAATGGTGAGACCGGCCTCCACGGCCTGCTCCAGGGTCATGCCGGAGCCCAGGCGGACGATGAAGCTGTTGTAGTTCAGCCCCAGGTCTGCGCACAGGGCCTTGCGGGAGTTGTACACCTTGCCGTTGTACTCCAGGCCCTTGCGGCGGCCGCTGGACCGGATCGGGGTGGTGAGGATGCTCTTCACGTCCCAGCCGAAGCGGGCCCGGGCCACGTACTGGTCCCGGGTGAGGCCGTATGCCCTGGCCATCTCACCGGGGTCTGCGTACTGGTTGCCCAGGTGGTCCTGGCAGGGGCCGGAGAGGACGGGCTCCATGTTGTTCTCCGGGAGGGAGTCCTCCGGGGGGGCCGGCGTGGTGAGCGCCTGCTCCAGGGTCATGCCATCGCGGAGCCGGCTGCGGTAGGTGCAGTACGAGACGCCGTAGTGCTCGCACATCTCCTTCACGGTGCCGTATTGGACGCCCTTGTGGTCCACGGTGAGGCCCTTGCGGCCGCGGGGCGCGGTGAGGGCGGCCTCCAGGCTGGCGCCGTTGCCGAGCCGCTGCCGATAGGTGCAGTAGTTCACGCCGTAGTGGTCGCACATGGCCTTCACGGAGGGGAAGACGTTGCCCAGGTGGTCTGTGGTCTCCACGGAGGGGCGGCCCAGGTGGCGGATGGGCTCCACAGCCAGTGCCTCAGCCTGGGACATGCCCTTGTTCAGGCGGCTGTAATAGGTGCCCTGGTTCACGCCGTGGGCGGCGCACATCTTCTTCACGGAAGGATAGCGGTTGCCCTCCGGATCCTCCACTTTCTCAGCGGTGCGCTCCCGGTGATGGCCCCGGGGCGCGGTGAGGGCCTCCTCCAGGGAGAAGCCGTTGCGGAGACGGGCACGGAAGGCCGCCACCTTGATGTCATACTGCCGGCACATGGCCCGCTGGGAGGGATAGGAGTTGCCCAGGTGATCCACGGTGGGCAGGCCGATCCGCTCCCCAGTGGAGTGGCGAGTGGCGCTCAGGGCCTGCTCGATGGTGGCGCCGTTGCGGATCCGCTGGCTGTACGTGGAGCGCTTCACGCCGTAGTGCTCGCACATGGCGTTGATGTCCTCGAAGGTGTTGCCCAGATGGTCCTGGACCTGGGTGTGGCGCTTGCCGGTGAGGGTCTCCTCCAGGGTCCAGCCCCTCTTGCGGCGCTGGCAGAAGTTGTCCGGGCGGATATTATAGGTCCGGCACATCTCGGAGATGCTGTGGTAGTGGTTGCCCAGATGGTCCTCCACGCCTTCGCCATCCCGGTCTTTCCGGGAGCCGGTGAGGGCCTCTTCCACGGTCCAGCCCTTGTTGACGCGGCTGCGGTACACGGACTCCTTGAGGCCGTACTTCTCGCACATCTGGCCGACAGTGGGATAGGAGTTGCCCAGGTGATCCGTATGGACCCGGTTGTATCCGCGCCTTGAGGAGCGGGCCACCACAGGGCAGTAGAGGCGGATGTCCGCCATCAGCTTCACCATGTCGATGGGGAGGCTGTAGGTCTTCAAAATGGTGCACTCTCTGCCCTCACAGGTGCCCATGACGACAGATGTCTCAGCGGCCGCCTTGGCAGGAGCCTCAGCAGGTGCCTCTTCCGCTTCTGCAGGTTCCTCGGCAGGTGCCTCAGTCTCCGCTTCCACCGGTGCCGCGGCTGGCGCTTCAGCGGCGGGTTCGGCAGGCGTCTCGATGATGGTGAGCGAGGCGCTCTCCACCAGTTGAACGGAGCTGTCGTCTGAGAAACGGATGAGGCTAATCAATGGATTAGTGTTTTCCACACATCTTTCCCCCTTTTTGAATAGTAATGCGTATTATAAACCATCTTAAATCAAATGGCAAGTCTTTTTTAAAAAAATACGCAGAATTTCGGGAAAAATTTTTCCTGGGCGTCCGCGGGGGAGAGACGGTCCCCCGGGGGGGGCGGCCGCAGCGGGGGAATTCCGGAAAAAGAGAGATGAATTCCGGGGAATGGGGAGTTTATTCTTAACATTTTTCCTCTTTCTTCGGGGGCGGGCTTGTGGTATACTGCAGTATCTGCCTTTGGCGGCTTTTTTCGGCGGCCGGGGCGCCCGGCCCGCCCCTGTCCCGCGGCTGCGGTGCGCCGCGGGCACTGGAAAAACCTGTTTCAGACGCCGCCCTGTTTTTCTGCAGGAGACAATACGGGGTTCAAGGGAACTGTAAATTGTTGTTGTGGCAGAAGCGGAGAGGGCAAAACCGAGACTGGAATCCGCCGGGCAGACAAAACCGCGCCGTGCCTGTCGGGCGGTTGGATCCATTCTTTCAAATCAACCATCCTGCGGGGGATCCCGCATCCCATAGGCGATGGCCCTCTCCGGGAACTGGGAGGGCCGTTGGATCGGCAAGTTCCCACACTAAGCAGTAGAAGGGATGAGACAGCATGGGCCTGTTTACGAAATTGTTCGGCACCCGTTCCCAGCGGGAAGTGAAAACCCTCACGCCCATCGTGAACAAGATTGAGGGGCTGGAGGACGCGTACCGCAAGCTCACAGATCAGCAGCTCCGGGCCAAGACGGACGAGTTCCGGGAGCGGCTTGCCAAGGGGGAGACCCTGGACGACATCCTGCCTGAGGCGTTTGCCACCTGCCGGGAGGCGGCGGACCGGGTACTGGGTCTGCGGCCGTACCGGGTGCAGCTCATCGGCGGCATCATCCTCCACCAGGGGCGCATCGCCGAGATGAAGACCGGTGAGGGCAAGACGCTGGTGGCCACCCTCCCGGCCTACCTGAACGGTCTCGCCGGCAAGGGCGTGCACATCATCACCGTGAACGACTACCTGGCCAAGAGAGACTCCGAGTGGATGGGCAAGGTGTACCGCTTCCTGGGCCTCACCGTGGGCCTCGTGATCCACGGGGGCACCCGTGCGGAGAAGCGGGCCGCCTACGCCGCAGACATCACCTACGGCACCAACAACGAGTTCGGCTTCGACTACCTCCGGGACAACATGGCCCTGTACAACGCGGAGCTGGTGCAGCGGGGCCACGTCTTCGCCATCGTGGACGAGGTGGACTCCATCCTCATCGACGAGGCCCGCACCCCGCTGATCATCTCCGGCCAGGGGGATCAGTCCACCCAGCTCTATCAGCTGGCGGACGACTTCGTCTGCAGCCTGAAGCCGCTGGTGGTGAAGACGGTGGACGCCAAGGAGGAGGAGAGCGAGGACCTGGACGCGGACTACATCGTGGACGAGAAGGCCCGCACCGCCACCCTCACCAGCCGCGGCATCGCCAAGGCGGAGAAGGCGTTCAACGTGGAGAACCTCTCGGACATTGAGAACACCACCCTGTCCCACCACATCAACCAGGCCATCAAGGCCCACGGCGTGATGAAGAAGGATATAGACTACGTGGTGAAGGAAGGCGAGGTCATCATCGTAGACGAGTTCACCGGCCGTCTCATGTTCGGCCGGCGGTACAACGAGGGCCTGCACCAGGCCATCGAGGCCAAGGAACACGTCAAGGTGGCCCAGGAGTCCAAGACATTGGCCACCATCACCTTCCAGAACTACTTCCGCCTCTACGACAAGCTCTCCGGCATGACCGGCACCGCCATGACCGAGGAGGAGGAGTTCGGCACCATCTACAAGCTGGACATCGTGGAGATCCCCACCAACCGGCCCATGATCCGCAAGGACCAGCCGGACGTGGTGTACAAGACCATGGCCGGCAAGTACAAGGCCGTGGTAGACCAGATCAAGAAGTGCCACGAGAAGGGACAGCCGGTGCTGGTGGGCACCGTGTCCATCGAGATCTCGGAGCTCGTGAGCAAGCTCCTCACCCGGGAGAGGATCCCCCACAACGTCTTGAACGCCAAGAACCACGAGCGCGAGGCCGAGATTGTGGCCCAGGCCGGCAAATGGGGCGCGGTAACCGTGGCCACCAACATGGCAGGCCGCGGCACCGACATCATGCTGGGCGGCAACGCCGAGTTTATGGCCAAGGCGGAGCTGCGCCGCCAGGGCCTCACCGATGAGCTCATCGCCGAGGCCACCGGCCACGCCGACACGGACAACCAGGAGATCCTGGACGCCCGGGCGGCCTTTGCCGCGGCGGAGAACAAATATAAGGAGGACATCAAGGAGGAGGCGGACCGGGTCCGCGCCGCCGGCGGCCTCTACATCCTGGGCACCGAGCGCCACGAGTCCCGCCGCATCGACAACCAGCTCCGCGGCCGTGCGGGCCGGCAGGGAGACCCCGGCGAGAGCCGCTTCTTCCTGTCCCTGGAGGACGACATCCTCCGGCTCTTCGGCTCTGAGCGGATTCAGGGCATGATGGAGCGGCTGGGGGTGGACGATGACATGCCCCTGGACCAGAAGATGCTGTCCGGGGCCATCGAGAACGCCCAGAAGCAGGTGGAGTCCCGGAACTTCCAGACCCGCAAACGGGTGCTGGAGTACGATGACGTGATGAACACCCAGCGGGAGATCATATACAAGCAGCGCCGCCAGGTGCTGGACGGGGAGGACGTCCACGCCGCCATCGAAAATATGCTGCGCACCCAGGTGTCCGGCGCCATCGAGGGCCACATGGGCGAGCGGGACCAGATGGACGCCGCGGCCTTCCAGGAGGCCCTGTCCCACCTCACCGGCACCGTGCTGGCCCCCGCCCAGGTGGAGGCCATGTCCAAGGAGCTGGCCGGGAAGAAGGCCGGCGACATCGAGGACGAGGTGATCGCCACCGCCGAGTCCAACTACGCCCTCCGGGAGAGCCAGATCAACCGCACCATGGAGGGCCAGATGCCCCCGGGCATCGTGCCCATGCGGGAGCTGGAGCGGGTCATCCTGCTGCGGGTGGTGGACGAGTACTGGATGGACCACATTGACGCCATGGACGAGCTCCGCCGGGGCATCGGCCTGCGGGGATACGGCCAGGTGGATCCCGTGGTGGAGTACAAGCGGGAGGGCTACGACATGTTCGAGGCCATGGTGTCCGCCATCCAGGAGGACACCCTCCGGCGGCTGTACACCGTCCAGGTGCGCCCCCGCCAGGAGATCAAGCGGGAGCGGGTGGCCAAGGTGACCGCGGAATCCGGCGGCGGAGACGGCTCTGTGAAGAAGCAGCCGGTGCAGGCCAAGAAGAAGATCGGCCGCAACGACCTCTGCCCCTGCGGCTCCGGCCTGAAGTGGAAGAAGTGCACCTGCAGCGAGTACCATGACAATCTCTGACGGGCGGAAGGGGGAACACAAGAGGTGAGCTTCCTGGAAAAGACCGTCCGGGGCGTAGTCTATCTGGCCAGCAGTGGGATCGAAGACGCTGCTGGCTGCGCCCACGGGTTTTCCACCCGCCTAGGCGGGGTATCTGAGGGCATGTGGGCCTCCCTGAACCTGGGGGTGAACCGGGATGACGACCCGGACCATGTCCACGAGAACTACCGCCGCTTTTTGAACGCCATCGGCGCCAAGGGCGACACCATCGCCATCACCCACCAGGTCCACGGCGGTGTTGTTCGAACGGTAACCACGGCGGACCTGCAGACCGATCCCTACGACAAGGTGGACTACGATGCAGACGGCCTGGTGACAGACCTGCCCGGGGTGACGCTGCTGGTCTACACCGCAGACTGCATCCCCATCCTCTTCTACGACCCGGTGCGCCGGGTGATCGGGGCGGTCCACTCCGGCTGGCGGGGCACCGCCGCCGGGATCGTGCGCAACGCCGTGGAGAAGATGACGGACCTCTACGGCTGCCGGCGGGAGGACATCCGCGCCGCCATCGGCCCCGGCATCTGCGCCAACTGCTTTGAGACCCACGAGGACGTGCCCAATGCCATGACAACCGCCCTGGGCACCGGGGTGCTCAAGCACATCACTATCAAAGAGAACGGCAAGTTCGCCGTGGACCTGAAGGCCATCAACGCCATGCGGCTGGAGATCGCCGGCCTCTCCCCGGAGCACATCGATGTCTGTTCCGCGTGCACCGGCTGCCAGCCGGAGCGCTTCTGGAGCCACCGGAAGATGGGCCAGCAGCGGGGCTCCATGGCGGCGGCCATTCAGCTTCTATGAGACAGATCGCAGCCCTGCTGCTGGCGGCGGTTTTGCTGCTGGCCCTGCCGAGCTGCCAGCTGCTGCAACTGCCGGCCCCGTCTGCCTCCCCGCCAAGTGAGACCGGCACGCCGGACCCCACGCCGGACCCCACCCCCACCGGGACCCGGGTGCCCTTTGTGCCCACTCCACGGCCCAGCGCGGCGCCGGAGGTCTTCACCCTCGCCTACGACCCCAACGGCTCCCTGGACCCCATCCGGAGCACCAACGCCATCAACCGGGAGCTGGTGAGCCTGGTGTATCAGGGGCTCTTCACCGTGGACGAGACCTTCGCCTATGAGAACGTGCTGGCGGAGCGGACCCAGGTGAGCTGGGACGGCCTCACCTGGACGGTATCATTGAAAGAGGGGGTGTGCTTCTCCGATGGCACCCCCATCACCCTGCAGCAGGTGATGTACGTGCTGAACCAGGCCCGAAACAGCGATGTCTATCGGGGGCGCCTGGCCAACATCCAGAGCATCTACGCAGGGGACGATGTGCTGGTGATCGGCCTTGCCGTCCCGGACAGCAATTTGCCCTGCCTTTTGGACGTGCCCATCTACCTGGACGGCCCCGGGCCGGCCCCGCTCGGCAGCGGGTACTACGTCTTTAACCAGGGCGAGGACGGGAGCCTCTATCTCACCAAGAACCCCATGCATGTGTCCAACCAGGGGCTGCCCTGGGAGACCATCCCCCTGGTGCCGGTGGCGGACGAGGAGACCCGGATGCAGGCCTTCCACAGCGGCACCGTCTCCCTGGTCACCGCAGATCTCACCGGCCTGGGCTCTCTGGGCTACGCCGGGGGCCAGGAGCGGACCACCTATCCCACCTCGGACATGGTGTACGCCGGCTTTCAGACCACCGCGGGACCCACCCAGGATCCCCTCATCCGGCGGGCCATCTCGAGGCTTTTAGACCGGGACGCCATTGTGTCCGAGCTGATGAACGGCATCGGCACGGCGTCCGCACTGCCCGTCCACCCGGTGAGTTTCTCCTTCAGCCAGGAGGTGAACAACCGGCTCAGTGCAGACCCCCAGGCGGCGGAGATGCTGCTGGAGCAGGCGGGCTGCACCCGAAATGAGGAGGACGGGCTGCTGTACTGGCGGAACAGCCCCCTCACCCTCCGCATCCTGGTGAACAGCGGCAATGAGCTCCGGCAGCAGATCGCAAAGCGCCTCTCCGCCAGCCTCACGGCCCTGGGCATCACCGCCCCCATCGAGATCAAGGTGTGGAACCAGTACGTGTCCACCCTGGAGTCCGGGGACTTTGACATCTACCTCGGCGAGGTGATCCTCCCCGCCGATTTCGATTTCTCCGCCCTCACCTCCGGCCCCCTGAACTACGGCGGCTTTGAGACGGACAGGAGCGGGGAGACCGCCGAGGACGCGGTGCTGTATCCCCTGCTGTACACCTGGCGGGGGGTGCGGCAGGACGCCAAGGAGGCGGCGGCCGCAGAGCTTTGGGCGGCGTTTGCCAACAGCGTGCCCTTCGCCCCCATCTGTTTTCGCACGGGAACCCTGCTGATCCGCTGGGGCATGGCGGCCAACGTGCAGCCCACCCAGGCGGACCTCTTCCGGCACATGGAGGAGTGGCAGACGGAACGACTCGCATAACTCTATTAGACAAGATTGGAGCATTACAATGGTATTTCGGTGTTTTGTGGAAAAACGGCGCGGCTACGATGTAGAGGCGTCCCGGCTGCTGCGGGAGCTGCGGGATCAACTGGGCGTCCAGGGCCTGACGGGCCTTCGCCTTCTCAACCGCTACGACGCAGAGGGCATCTCGCGGGAGGTCTTCCAGGCCGCCCGCACCACGGTGTTTTCCGAGCCCCAGGTGGACATGGTCTACGACGAGCACTTCCCCATGCCCCTGCTCAACGGGGCCATGCTCACCGTAGAGCCGCTGCCCGGCCAGTTCGACCAGCGGGCGGACTCCGCCGCCCAGGGCATCCAGATGATGGCCGGCGTGGAGAAGCCTCTGGTGGCCAACGCCCGGGTGTACCTGCTGGAGGGAGACCTCTCCGAGGAGGACATGGCCAGGATCAAGGGCTACCTCATCAACCCGGTGGAGTGCCGGGAGGCCTCCCCCGAGAAGCCGGAGACCCTTAAGGTATCCCATCCGGCGCCCCCGGATGTGCCGGTGTTAGAGGGCTTCACCGCCCTGGATGAGGCCGGCTGCCGGGCGCTGCTGGACCAGTACGGGCTGGCCATGGACCTGGCGGACCTCCAGTTCCTCCAGGCCTACTTCCGGGACGAAGAGCACCGGGATCCCACCCTCACCGAGGTGCGGGTGGTGGACACCTATTGGTCCGACCACTGCCGCCACACCACCTTCTCCACCCACCTGGACCACGTCTCCATCGAGGACCCCGAGATCCAGGCGGCATACCAGCGGTATCTGGACGCCCGCACAGAGGTATACGGCCCCGAGAAGGCCGCCGCCCGCCCCCAGACCCTGATGGACATCGCCACCATCGGCGCCAAGGTGCTGAAGGCCCGGGGCCTGCTGCCGGACCTGGACGAGAGCGAGGAGATCAACGCCTGCTCCATCCATGTGAACGCCACCGTGAACGGCGAGCTCCAGGATTGGCTGCTGATGTTCAAAAACGAGACCCACAACCACCCCACCGAGATCGAGCCCTTCGGCGGCGCCGCCACCTGCATCGGCGGCTGCATCCGGGACCCCCTCTCCGGCCGGGCCTATGTGCACCAGGCCATGCGGGTAACCGGCGGGGGAGACCCCAGGGTGCCCATGCAGGACACCGTGCCCGGCAAGCTCCCCCAGCGGAAACTGGCCCAGACCGCCGCCGCCGGCTACTCCTCCTACGGCAACCAGATCGGCCTCGCCACCGGCCATGTGGCGGAGCTCTATCATGACGGCTACATCGCAAAGCGCCTGGAGTGCGGCGCTGTGGTGGCCGCCGCCCCGGCAGACCACGTCCGCCGGGAGTGCCCCGCCCCCGGGGACGTGGTGATCCTCCTGGGCGGCCGCACCGGGCGGGACGGCATCGGCGGGGCCACCGGCTCCTCCAAGAGCCACAACCTGAAGTCCCTGCAGACCATGGCCTCTGAGGTCCAGAAGGGCAACGCCCCCGAAGAGCGCAAGCTCCAGCGTCTCTTCCGGGACGGCACCGTGACCCGCCTCATCAAGCGCTGCAACGACTTCGGCGCCGGCGGCGTGGCGGTGGCCATCGGCGAGCTGGCGGACGGGCTGGAGATCAACCTGGACGCCGTGCGCAAGAAGTACGACGGCCTGGACGGCACGGAACTGGCCATCTCCGAGTCCCAGGAGAGAATGGCCGTTGTGGTGGCCCCGGAGGACCAGGAGCAGTTCATCGCCGCCGCCCAGGCCGAGAACCTGGAGGCCTATCCTGTTGCAGTGGTCACCGAGTCCCCCCGCATGGTGATGACCTGGCGGGGCAAGACCATCGCCAACCTGAGCCGGGCCTTCCTGAACACCAACGGCGCGGTGAAGCACGCCGATGTGTCCGTGGGGCCGGTGGACCGCACCCCCATGGGGCAGCCCAAGTTCTCCTCCCTGCAGGAGATGGCCTCCAGCCTCACCTGCGGCTCCCGGAGAGGCCTCACCGAGCGCTTCGATGGCTCCATCGGCGCGGGCTCCGTGCTGATGCCCTTCGGCGGCGCCACCCAGACCACCCCCGCCCAGTCCATGGCGGCCCTGCTGCCCACCCTGCCCGGGGAGATCACGGACCAGGCCAGCGTGATGGCGTGGGCCTGCAACCCGGACCGGCTCACCGTGGATCCCTTTGCCGGGGCCCGGGACAGCGTGGTTACCTCCCTCACGAAACTGGTGGCCGCCGGCGCGGATTACCGGGACGCATACCTCTCCCTCCAGGAGTTCTTTGAGAAGCTCCGGGAGGACCCCAGGCGCTGGGGCAAGCCCTTCGCGGCCCTTCTCGGCGCCCTGGAGGCCCAGTTGGACTACGGCTGCGCCGCCATCGGGGGCAAGGACTCCATGTCCGGCTCCTTCCTGGACCGGGATGTGCCGCCCACGGTGATCTCCTTCGCCATCGCCCCCGTCCAGGCCGGCGCCGTCCTCTCCCCCGAGTTCAAGCGGCCCGGCCACCCGGTGTACCTCTTCCACGGGGACAACCCGGAGCACACCAAGCAGGCCTGGGAGGCCTTCCACGACCTCGCCCAGACCGGCGATGTCCAGGCCGCCTGGGCCGTTGAGGAGAGCGTGGCCGAGGCGGTGACCAAGATGTCCTTCGGCAACAACATCGGCTTTACCGGCAACGACACATTGGAGGGACTCTGGCACATCCCCTTCTACGGTACCATCGTGGCAGAGCTCCGGGGGGAGATAGACTGCCCCTTCGCCCAGAAGATCGGCGTCACCACCGAGGCCCAGGAGATCGTCCTGGGGGAGGACAAGGCCTTCATCGAGGTCCTCCGGGACGCCAACGAGGCGGTGCTGGAGGATGTCTATCCCACGAAGGCGGGCACTTCCGAGACCGTGGAGACCGTGTGCTGGGACCGCCGCTCCCCGGCGGTGTACCCCGGGGAGATCGCCCGGCCCAAAGTGGTGATCCCCGTCTTCCCCGGCACCAACTGCGAGTACGACTCCGTCCGGGCCTGCATCCGCGCCGGCATGGACGCGGAGACCGTGGTGATCCGCAACCTCACCCCGGCAGACCTGGAGGCCTCCGCCCGGGAGCTGGAGGCCGCCATCCGCCAGGCCCAGATCATCTTCCTCCCCGGCGGCTTCTCGGGCGGCGATGAGCCGGACGGCTCGGCCAAGTTCATCGTGTCCTTCTTCCGGAACCCCCGGATCATGGACGCAGTGCACCGCCTGCTCCAGATCCAGGACGGGCTGATGCTGGGCATCTGCAACGGCTTCCAGGCCCTCGTAAAGCTGGGCCTCGTGCCGTACGGCGAGATCCGCCCCGCCGAGGAGAACGGCCCCACCCTGACATACAACCTCATCGGCCGGCACCAGAGCCGCTATGTGACCACGAGAGTGGCCTCGGTCCGGTCCCCGTGGATGCTCCTCTCCCACCTGGGAGACCTGCACGCGGTGCCGGTGTCCCACGGCGAGGGCCGCTTTGTGGCAAGCCCCGAGATGCTCCGCACCCTGGCGGACCGGGGGCAGATCGCCACCCAGTACGCGGACAGCAGCGGCATCCCGTCCATGGACATCTCCGTGAACCCCAACGGCTCCATGATGGCCATCGAGGGCATCTTCTCCCCGGACGGCCGGGTCTTCGGCAAGATGGGGCACAGCGAGCGCACCGGCAACTGGGTGGCCAAGAACATCCCCGGCAACAAGCTGCAGCCCATCTTCGAGAGCGGCGCCCTGTATTTTAAGTAGGCGAGCAGGGCCGACATAGCGAAGAGAACCGCTGTATCAGACATGGCAGGGGAGGCCCAAACCGGAGCCCCGAGTGGGAGACCCGGAGGCGGGACCCAAACCTGCATTGGAACGACGCTCCACGGGAAGGCCTGTCGGACGCTGCGGCGTGACGTTGGATTGCCCTGGGGAGCATCGGGTTAGACGGGGAAGGGGAGGCGCCTCGCGTTGGCGTTTGCCGCAATCCCCGCGAGACAAGAGAGACTTGAAAAAAGCAGCCCCTGCCCCGGGGTGACCCGGGGCAGGGGAGCACTGCAAGAGAGCGGTTTCGCCTGGAAAAAGGGGAATGGGACTGTGTGAAAGAACTGTAAAGGGAAGAGGCTTGCCTGTTCTTGCGTAGAAAGGGAAAACCGCACTTCTGACATGTGAAAGATCCCAAATCGGAGGCTGCTGGGTCCGCATGGAGAACCGATGGCAGCCGGTACGGGTCCGGATGGGCCGGTGGTACCGGAAGTGTTCTGGATCCGCGCAGGAATGGCGGCTTGGATTGGCCTGAGAGCGGGTTTTGAAAGCCTGCAAGGTCCGTCTGGGAGGCCATTGGGACCAAACCTGGGCCGGAGATGGGTGGGACCGGTTGCGCTCTGCCCTGTTGGAGCGGGGGACCCGGAGACTGAAAAGGGCTGGCCGTTGATCCCGGAGAGGCTGTCTGCGGGCGGCCGTAAAACCCCGGGGACGCCTCAAAACGGGAATTTGCCCTATCCAATTCGTACTTTTCAGACAGGTTTATACAAATTGTGATCTAGTTAACGATGCGTTATGCCTGCTGCCCGGGCGGTGGCGCCCTTTGGGGCCGGCACGGATCGACTGCGGAGAGAGGCCCGGTGCGCCGCTCAGGCCTGGCCCGGCGGCCTGCACAGCTGTGCTCCGATTATCGGTTTTGCGTGTTCGGCCTGTGCGGCCGGTGGATATGAAAAGGCGGCTGGCCCTCTCGGGCCAGCCGCGGAACGGAATGTTCGTCTATTGGGGCTCCTCTGCCTTGTCTCCCTCGGCCTGGGCCCGCTCCGCCTTGCGGCGGCGGATGGCGGCCTCCATGCCGCCGGTGCCGGAGGAAAAGGTGCGGTTCACCCGGCTGATGGTGGCGGAGCTGGCGCCGGTGCGCTCCAGGATGTCTGTGTACACCAGGCCGTCGTCCAGGAGCATGGCCACATCGAAGCGCTGCTCCATGGCCCGCAGCTCGCCAACGGTGCAGAGGTCGTCAAAGAAGGCGCAGCACTCCTCCAGGGAGTTCAGCTCCAGAATGCTCTGATACAGCGCCATGGAGCGCTGCTTGTGGGCGGATCTTGCCATATGATATCTGCCTCCTCGCAGAGAAAAAATCGATCGGGAAATGGCTGTGTGTTCTCTCCCAGAATTTAGCACAGTTCACCAAAAAACGCAAGGGGCAATTCGGGCATTGTCCGGAGAGGGGGATTTCATGGGAGAGCGAGACTGCAGCCGGCTGGCCAAGGTGGTCCGGCCGGAGATTCCGCCGGGGACCCGGGTGCTGGCGGTGAGCGACATCCACGGGAACCTGCCCTTTCTCCGGGGACTGCTGGAGAAGGTGTCCTTCGGCGAAGACGATGTGCTGATCCTGGTGGGCGATCTCATGGAGAAGGGGTATCAGAGCCTGGAGACCCTCCGGTATGTGATGGACCTCTGCAGGCGCTACACGGTCTATCCCCTCTGCGGCAACTGCGACTACATCGACCGCATGTTCCTCTCCGGGGATCCCCTCTTTGACAGTGACCTCTGGCCGGTGCTCCAGTACTGGGGGCCCCGGGCCCTCCTGGACCAGATGCGCATCGATTTGGGGCTCCCCTCGCTTCGTGGCCCGGAGGACCTGCCGGCCCTCCGGGAGGCCATTCGTACGAGGCTGCCGGAAGAGACCGCCTTTCTCCTGGATCTGCCCCAAATCCTCGTGGCGGGGAAGTATCTCTTTGTCCACGGCGGGGTGCCCCGGGAGGACGACCTGGAGCACCTCCTGGCCTACCCCCTCATGAAGTTTGACGACTTCCGCGGCCAGGGCCTGTCCTTCCGGCGCTGGGTGGTTACCGGGCACTGGCCGGTTACCCTCTACCGGCTGGACATCCCGGACGCCACGCCCATCATCGATCAGGACACCCACATCGTCTCCATAGACGGCGGGTGCGTGCTGAAGCTGGACGGCCAGCTGAACGTCCTCATCATCCCGGACATCACCCAGGATCTCATGACCTGGGACGCATACGATGGACTGCCCCTGGTGGAGGCCCTGGAGGATCAGGCGGCCTCGGAGGACAGCATCAACATCCGCTGGAGCGACAGCCTCATCACCGTCCTCTCGGAATCCGGAGACAGCGCGTACTGCCGGCACCTGTCCAGCGGGAGAGAGCTCTGGATCCCCAAGCGCTGGCTCTGGGAACTGCGGGGACAGCTCCACGCGGAGGACACCACGGACTACCTGCTGCCGGTGCAAAAGGGAGATCTCCTCTCCCTGGCAGAGGTCTGCGACAAGGGCATCCTGGCCAAGAAGGACGGGGCCTCCGGCTGGTATCTGGGGAAATGGCGTCCCCTGCAGCCCCTGGGAGACTGGGTGTTGAAGCGGTCTCCGTAACGAGATATCGGCAAACTGCACAGAGCTTCCAAAAAGCCCTATAACAGACCGGAACTTGCCCAAAATCCGGGGTTTCGGCCCGCACTTCCACAACTTCCACAGAAACTTCCACAAATATTGTGCAAGTCCGTCCCACATAATCCCCCGCAGCGGCGGGCGGATCCGGGATTCCGGATAAATAGAGAGGAGAATTTCCTTGGAGAGAACCACAGCGGTGATTCCCGCAGAGGATATCGCACGGCAAAATGCCATATGCGCGGAGATCCGGGCCCTGAACGCAGAGCGCCCGGTGCCCCCGCGGGCCTGGGTGGACACCTACGGCTGCCAGCAGAACGAGGCGGACTCTGAGATCCTCCGGGGCATGCTGGTGGAGATGGGGTACCAGCTGCAGGACACGGAAGAGGGGGCAGACGTGATCGTGATCAACACCTGCGCCATCCGGGAGAAGGCGGAGCAGCGGGTGTTCGGCAACGTGGGCGCCCTTTTGGCCGGGAAGCGCCGCCGGCCCGGGCAGATCATCTGCATCTGCGGGTGCATGGCCCAGCAGCCCCACGCGGCGGAGCGGCTGAAGCAGTCCTACCGCCATGTGGACCTGGTGTTCGGCCCCCAGGCCCTCTGGAAGTTCCCCGAGCTCTTCCGGCGGGTGTATCGGGACCGGGTGCGGGTGTTTGAAGTAACCCCGGACGATGGGGCCATAGCCGAGGGGCTGCCCGTCCACCGCACCGGCGGCGCCCGGGCCTGGGTGTCCATCATGTACGGCTGCAACAACTTCTGCTCGTACTGCATCGTCCCCTACGTCCGGGGCCGGGAGCGGAGCCGCAATCCGGAGGACATCCTGGCGGAGATCCGGCAGCTGGCGGAAGAGGGGGTAAAGGACATCACCTTGCTGGGCCAGAACGTGAACTCCTACGGCAAGGACCTCACCGATGGCATGGACTTCCCGGAGCTGCTGCGGGCGGCCAACGAGATCCCCGGGGACTTCCTCCTCCGCTTCATGACCTCCCACCCCAAGGACGCCACAGGCAAGCTCTTTGACGCCATGCGGGACTGTGAGAAGGTGGCCCCGGTGATCCACCTGCCCTTCCAGTCTGGCAACACCCGGGTGCTCACCGCCATGAACCGGCGGTATACCCGGGAGCAGTATCTCGCCAAGATCCAGGCCCTCCGGGAGCGGATCCCCGATGTGGTGCTCACCAGCGATGTGATCGTGGGCTTCCCGGGGGAGACGGAGGAGGAGTTTGAGGACACCGTCTCCCTCATCCAGCAGGTCCGCTTTGACGCCCTCTTCACCTTTATCTTCAGCCCCCGAAAGGGCACCCCCGCCGCCGCCATGCCGGACCCCTTCACCCGGGAGGAGAAGCAGGTCCGCTTTGATAAGCTGGTACAGGTGCAGAACCAGATCTCCGCGGAGAAGCACCAGGCCTACCTGGGCAGGACCCTCCGGGTGCTGGTGTACACCCCGGGGGAGGACCCTCGGAACAACCTCAGCGCCCGCACCGCCGGCAACCGGCTGGTGCACCTGCAGGGAGATCCGAGTCTCATCGGCACCTGGCAGAACGTGAAGATCACGTCCTGCACCACCTGGGCCCTCTTCGGAGAGCTGGTCCAGGACTGAGCACTTTCCTCGAAAGGAGGGCATCTGATGGGCACCCCCGCTCCCATGACAAGACAGGAAATCATCCACAAGTGGGCGGCCTATCTCATCGCCCTGCTGCTCATCGGCCTTCTGGACTACTACGCCCTGGGCCAGACCCCCATCGCATTGCCCCTGCTCATGCCCTCCGCCGCTGTGGCGGCGGGGACCCTGGAGGGGCCGGCATTCGGGGCGGCGTACGGCTTTTTCGCCGGCATGGTGATGGCGGGCTTTGGCCATGAGAGCGTGGCCTGCCTCGCGGTGCTGTGCTTTGCCGGCTGGCTCACCGGGATCATCGCCCAGAACGTGCTGCGCCGGGACTTCTTTGGCCACATGATCTGCGCCGCCGGGCTGCTGGCGCTGTGGGAGGCGTGGCAGGTGTGGAGCCGCTACCGGGCGGGGGTGGCATCCCTGGAGGTGCTGGCCCAGGTGGCATTGCCGGAGCTGGGCTGGTCCCTGGCCTTTTCCCTGCCCGTCTATTGGGTGATGCTGTTCTGCTGTGTGTTTTTCGGGAGGATTCGAAATGAGGAATAACCCCAAAAAGAAGAACCATGTGAGTGTCTCCCCCTACGAGGAGCGCATGGAGGAGGAGCTGAAGACCGAGAAGGACTCCAAACGGCTGCTGCGGCGGACCCAGGTGCTGGTGATGTTCTTCTCCGTGGCCATCCTGGTCTACTTCGCCATTCTCTTCAACGCCCAGATCGTCCAGGGGGAGGACATCCCCATCGTGAACATCGTGCACCGCACCAGCCTGGAGCTCGAGCGGGTGCGCAGCGTCCGGGGCGAGCTGCTGGACAGCAAGGGCCGGGTGCTCATCACCAACACCGTGAGCTACCATGTGGAGCTGGAGCCCCGGGAGATGGGAGAGCGGCGCAACGCCATCCTGGACGAGCTGCTCACCCTGTGCCAGGAGGAGGGCGTGGAGTGGGCGGAGGCACTGCCCATCTCGGAGACCGCCCCCTGGACCTATACCACAGAGGAGCCCCTGCGGTATCGGGCGGAGAATACCTGGGAGCGGACCAACTTCGGCATCCTGGCGGAGAAGTGCGGCTGGGTGGACAACGCCCGGACCGCCCCACCCACCGCGGAGGATCTGCTGGCCACCATGTGCGTGGACTTCGGCCTCATCGAGAAGGGAGAGCCGGTGGACAACGGGGATCGGCAGATGGCCGGCGTGCTCTACGCCCTCTACCTCCGCCTCCGCCAGGTGGTCTATTACGACTATATCTTCGCCCGGGACGTGGACCTCACCTTCATCGCCAAGGCCCGGGAGCGGAGCCTGGACGGGGTAAACTTCGTCATGGACACCGGCCGGGAGTATAAGAGCAGCTGGGCGGCCCACATCTTGGGGCGCACCGGCTCCATCCCCCGGGACCAGACGGAGAGCTACACCGCCAAGGGCTATCCCCTGGACGCGGAGGTGGGCCTGGACGGCGCCGAGCTGGCCTTTGAGGACTGGCTCCGGGGCACGGAAGGGGAGCTGCAGACCGTCTGGGAGGACACCGGCGCCATGCTGAGCCGGGAGTGGAAGGACGGCATCGAGCCGGAGGCCGGGAAAAACGTGATGCTCACCCTGGACATGGACCTCCAGGCGGAGGTAGAGACCCGCCTCGCCGAGACCTCTACCCAGATCGAGGGCACCACTGGCCTCGCCGCCGTTGTGATTGATATGACAGGCGGGGTGCTGGCCATGGGCTCCTGGCCCACTTACGACCTCTCCACCTATCTGGAGAACTACACGGAGCTCACCACCACCGCCCCCAACAACCCCCTCTTGAACCGGGCGGCCATGGGCCTCTACTCCCCGGGCTCCACCTTCAAGATGGTGACCGCCACCGCCGCCCTCCACGAGAAGACCATCGGGATCTATGACGTGGTGCGCTGCACCGGCATCTACCGCTACTACCCGGACGTGCAGCCCGCCTGCTGGGCCTGGAACAGCTACCGGGGCACCCACGGCACCGAGACGGTGAGCGAGGCCATTACGGACTCCTGCAACATCTTCTTCTACGATGTGGGCCGGCGGGTTGGCATCGACAAGATCGATGAGTTCGCCGCCGCCTATGGCCTGGGACAGCCCACCGGCATCGAGATCCCGGAGTATGTGGGCAACGTGGCGGGACCGGCCACCGCCGAAAAATACGGCCAGACATGGTATCCCGGCCTCACGATGTTCGCCGCTATCGGACAGGAGAACCACCAGTTTACCCCGCTGCAGCTGGCAAACTACGTGGCCACCCTGGCCAACGGCGGGGACCACTACAAGGCCCACCTTTTGAAGAACGTGCTCTCCGCGGACTACAGCTCCGTGGTGTACCAGTATGAGCCGGAGATCCTGAACCATGTGGACCTGGACGACGCCTCCCGGGCCGCCATCAAGAAGGGTATGACAGACCTGGCCAAGACCCGGAGCATGGCGGCAGACCTGGGGGAGCTGCCGGTGCAGATCGCCTGCAAGACCGGTACCGCCGAGGTGGCACAGAGCGCCGCCAACGCCGTGTTCGTGTGCTACGCCCCGGCGGACAACCCGGAGATCGCCCTCTGCCTCGTAGCGGAGAAAGGTGCATCCGGTTCCGCCCTGGCCGTATTGGCGGGCAACATCCTCCGCGCCTACTTTAATAATAAGGGCACCAGCGCCGCGGTGCCGGGGGAGAACGAACTGGTGCGGTGAGGCTGAGGAAACGGAATAGATGACGAGCACCCTCGCGGGGGAGAACCCCGCGAGGGTGCTTTTTCGGGTGCGCCCGGCGGGCGTACGATCCATAGGGTGAAAGTCCCGAATCCACCAGGCAGTTGGAAGGATGAGCCGAAGGC
>CANRFN010000048.1 GCA_947629915.1 uncultured Oscillospiraceae bacterium
TTTTTCTGGAAATACAAGGCTTTTGGCCACAGATCAGGTGTAATTCGGGATAATTCACTTTTCGGCATAAGTGGTGTGAGAGGTCGGCTGGCCGACTAACGGCCAGCCTCCTACTCGATTATAGTGTTGCTAGAGACGGGAGAAAGAGGTCTTGGAGACGGTCTCGTACCAGCTGGAGGTGTCCTCCAGGATCATCTGCTCCGAGAGGCTCTCTGCTACGCTGTACAGCATCTCCACAGAGGGGGTCTCCACGCTCTGACGCAGCTCGCCGAGCCGCAGCCGGAACACATCGATGGCGTTCTTCATCCGCTTGTGGTTCTCAAAGTGGAAGCTGTACCGGCACTGGTCGTTCTTGGACACCTGATAGGAGGCGTAGTTGGGGATCAGGAGTGCAATGGTGTTGGCGATGGCGCCGGTCTTGTCCCCCTGGCCGATGACGCCGATGCCGATGGCAAACTGCATCAGTCCCCGGAGCACCAATGTGACCAAACTCACCGTTTTCAGCACGGCGGCGCGGTGCAGCACCACGGTGGAGACCTTCTCGTACCGCATGACGCTGTTTTCGTGGTAGATGGACTGCTCTTTCAGCATGAGGTCCACACTCTTCAGCATCTCCTGGGTACGGTCCTGGTCTATGACGTGGCTGTACATGCCGATCTCCCGGAGCTCATCCCGCAGAACGCCCAGCACATAGGGGTTCTTCCCGCAGATCTTCCGGATGTTTACGCTGACGCCGTAGGGCTGGAAGTGCATGAGCACGCAGTACGCCTCGGCCAGCATGCGGCTGTTGACGTACCGGCTGTGCCAGTACTTGAGGACGCGGTCCTCGGACATCTTGAACGAGAAGTACAGCAGAAGTGCGTTCAGAAGGAATCCGATGCCGGCGAGACAGCGCAGTGCCGCCTCCAGGGCTGCCGGCGCCACCCACGATGCCACGCTGGCCGCCCCGGGGATCAGGGGCACGAACCAGCTGGCAATGGTGCGGATCATGCCCACCAGGTCTCCGGCGTAGAAGCCGATGGCCAGACAGACCGTGGCGTACGCCGGGAGCACCGCACGGAAGTACATGATGGAGTTGTATTTGTCTCCGCAGCGAATGGCATCGCGGTCATAGTTCTCGTATTGCTGGCGCAGGGCGGTGGTCTCAGGGCCGCTGTCCAGCAGCTGTACCGCAGACGCCTCTTCCGGGGACAGGGTTTTCCTGTGTTTCGGGGAGTGCTTTTTCAGAAAGCGCCTCTGCAGGGCCGCACCCAGTTGGAAGAGCAGCTTGTACCGGTCTTCGTCCGGGGTGCTGGCCGGGGGCTCGGTGCTGTACAGGTGCCGGATGAGGTTTGTGAGGAAGAGAGAATCGAAATGCTCGTAGTATTGATCGGTCTGCAGATAGCTGGTCCCGGTGTCTGAGGAGATCCAGACGCACGGCAGGTGCTCACTCCGCGCCATCTCCAGCATCTCAAAGGCGGCGCCGTCCATCTCCCCCACGGACTCATTCCACACGGCGAAGACAATGTCTGCATTGGCGGCCACCCACTGTTTCTCACAGCTTCTGAGCCCTGTGTCTATGACGGTCTGGGTTTTCCCGCAGTCCGCCCAAGCGGTATCACTTTTCCTCCGGATGATGTGGCAGGGGATGCCGCGCTCCTCTGCAATCTGGAGCCACGCCCTGTCTGAAAACCAGGGGGACAGGAGCCATTCGATGTTGGCGCCGCCTGAGAAGGCATTGCCGATGCAGCGGTCCACCGTGTTCAGAAGTTCCAATGCGTGTGCGCTGTTCTCTGGGATCTTCCCGACTACGGCCATGTATACTGTCTTTTTGTTGTCCAATGGTCTAACCACTTCCAGTTTTGTATGATCCCGATGTCCTTCGGGGCCTGTATCGCTCAAGGAGCTTCTGTGTCTGCGAGGCGATTGCCATGTCCAACGGCAGGTGGCGATAGGAGATGAATGCGTCTACTGCTGTTCCGGCATGGACTCAATCTGCTCTGCCTTTTCCCTTCTACCTGGATCCGCATAGTTTTTCCCATTGAGCCAATGCATATCTACCTCAAATTTGAATTATTGAAGTTGCAAACTAGGTTATTTCTAAAAAACATCATTGTAGAATGTAAAGTATTGTGTGCTCGTCTTCACCCAAAGGATGAGTGCGGTATGTGTGATTGCGTACGGCTAGGGCGAGAAACCTGTATAGCCCGATTTCTCGATACCAGGCAAGGTATCTGGACAAATCATATAGGCCAAGAATATCGAATTCTTCTAATGAATAGAGCTAAGAGCGATTGATTGATACAGTATAGATAGGCATACAGAAGTGGTTGGCCAGTACATTTTTGTCAAAGCACTGACTCAACAGGGGATTTGACATACATCAGAGCGATATGGATAGTCTTACACTCGAATCTCACATGAAGACAAGGCCTGTATTTTGGCAAAGCAGCTTGCATTGCTTAGGTGTAGCCTTTGTCCCATCGGAGAATCTGTAATAACTTGGTTTGGATCCTTGCTTGGTATATTGCCGCCCCTGTGATGCGACCATTACTTTTATTTTTCCATCCACAACGAATTTGGCGCCTGGAAGAATCCGATCCAATTCCTGATAGATGGGTTTGTGTTCTTGCACGCGGAGGCACCCGACTTTTGCAGCATCAGGTCGCTTCAAGTACTCCTCCAAGCTGTCTTCTTCCTGACTCACTGTCTTTTCACTGCCCGGTATATTGCGAGTGGCTTTGTGCCGGTTCACGGCAACAGCCACTTCTTTTACGTCCTCTTTTCCATCGACCACTTCTTTTGTTTTAAGGATGTACTTCCGATCCAGCATATGCCGTTTACAAGCCTTGCGGTCATGGCGGCGGAACTGGCGGATCTGGACATAATCCAAATCCTTGACAATGTTGGTGGGATTAGAGAGGGTGGAACAAGCAATGCAGTAGGCATCCGTGTGGTGGTCCTTCTCGATTCCGTGTGCTTCCCGGAATGCCTTCGTGCTCATGCCAGTTGTCACCAGTGTAGGCGCCAGCTTAGACAGTTCCACTGTGAGGCTGGGGATAATCTGGTTCAGGACACTGAGAGCCCCATACTTTTTGTTCATTCCTGCCTTTTTCCGGGTCATCTTTTCATGCCACTCCGCGTCTGTGTGCACCTTGGTATGGTGCTTTGCGCACAGTCCGCAGATGTTGCCGATTGTATCGCTGCCGCCCTTGCTCTGGGGAACAATGTGGTGATGCGCTTCAATCGGCTTCTCGCAGAACAGGCAATGTCCATTCTGCATGGTGTCTACTGCCTCATTTACGCTGCCCTGCCCAGAGAGCGGCCCTTTCTGGTACTGCCACTTCTTGATGTCCGGATTGTCCAACGCCATGAAGGCAAATCTGTTGACCTCCAGCGCTATGGTTGTGATTGGCAGATACTGCATGACCTTCTTAACCAGATTCACATGGGTCTGCTTCAGCTGGTTGGCAGTGGGGGTGAGCCAGCCAGCTTTTCGCCTCCGGTTGTTAAAGCGGGCCTCCTTGTTTTTGATCCCGATACAGTAGATCGGTTCCTTACAGCCGGGAAGAAACCGCTCAATCACACCAACAGAGGTGGTCGCGGTGATCTGTTTCTGCTCTTTGCAGGGCTTCTTTGTGGTCGTACCACAGCGGATCGCTCTGCGCTGACGTTTTTTCCGTCTGTTGTGCCGCCGGTCCTGGCGGTACATCTTCTGCTGCTTCTTCAGCTTCGGGATCTCCTTATTTCGGGTGGACAGCTGCGCTGACCAAATCGGGGTGCCGTCCGCCAGGACAACAGTGACCGCGATGTTTGTCCGGCCAGGGTCAATTCCCAGAATAAGCGGTTGGGTCTTCCCCGGAGTGTCGTACAACAGCTGCACCACATAGGGGTTGCTGCTGAGCTTCTTTGCTTTTCCCGCTTTGATGAGTTCTCGGATATGCCGGAAGCGCCTAGACGGCATCAGAGGCTTTCCATCAGGGTCCAGAACAAAGATGATGTCCCGCATATTCTGAACAACCTGAAGATCCCTAGCGCTGAGAGCATTTTCAATGTTCTCAACACCCAGAACATCCTGAAGGCCATTCACATCCTTGATGTTCAGAACATCCTGAACGTCCAGAATTTTCTCCATTACTTGCCTCACCTCCTTGCACAGTGATAGGTAGAGATTGTGTAGGGGTTGATAAGGAACAAAGTACATGTAAGGGTTGATGAGTAACAAAATGCCGGTAAGGCACCCTCTAGGAAGGGCTGTGTTGCCCATGCCTTCAACGGATGCACCCATGCATGGCGTACGACTGGGCGCGGCCCGAAGGCCTAATCGCACGGTGCGGCGTACATCCTAGACTGTACCTGAACTGCAGAGTTAGGCGAACCTAAACTCTGCGGATTCAGGTTCTATAGTAGATTCCCGCGCAATTCGTTTCCGATTTTTCCGAGGATATCCCATGCGTAATCGTCCTTGACCTGCTCTTCGAGCGGTAAATCATCGAAAGGACAGAGTAGATGGTGGATGTGAAGTGTACCCTGTTCTTAGGACAAACTTGAATTTAATCGGCGTGCTTGTTCAGCAACCACGCACAAGCGTTTACCGCCGGCAAACACAGGTGCCTTCTGGAAACCAAAGCGATAAACCCCGGGGGTCTGGGGGCAGCGCCCCCAGGAACTTACGCCCTGCATAAATTCAAAATGTGTCCATTTTTCGGGGTACAGTTTAATGCGGGCTTCATTATTTCTCTTTGGCCCGTATTCCCAGTTGTGGACCCAATGGAATCGCATAAACCGTTCGTGTTCAATGCGGCGATAGAAGTCTGCTTGTTCCTCTCGGGTCTCCCGATAGACTTCGTATGCCTTGCCGCACAGTTCGGGGGTGATCTCCGAGAACACCTCGTCCGGCAACAGCATGTGGATCTTGGTGAATAGATGGTCTGCCACAGCATAGTTGGACGCCTTGGTGAAGTCCGAGAGATCTTCCCATCTCGGGGTGGTGGTTCCGGCACCCTTCAGGTAGAGCTCGTGCATTTTCTTGGCCAGGATATTTTGGGCCTGCCGCATCACCAGGTCTGGGGTAAAGATCTCCTTGGCCCCGCCGAAGAAGTGCTCTCCTGTGAAACTTTTCCGAACCGCCTCGGAGCAGTCCATTTTGGTGTGCACGATCTTCTTCTGCGGGATGCATTTACGGATGGCGATGAGGTTTTCCAGGTTTGATGGGCTGTCTTCCTCACAGAGGATGATACGGTCTGATTCCAGTAAGATATCCGTGAGCTCACTCCAGGTTTCGCTGTGGAAGAAGATACTGTCTCTTCCGGGACAGACTGTGTCGATGGCTGCGATCTTATGAAGCTGGCAGTGCTCTCTTCGAAACGCATCCAGGGAGCCGATCACATGGTACATCATGTCCTGCTTTTCGCCAAACACGTTCACCAAAAGGGCCTGTTCCAGCAGATCGGCGCAGAGGGAACCGCTTCCTATGAGAACCGTTTTCTCTGAGGGCGATTTTGCCGGATGCTCCTGCCAATACCGCCTGGCGCAGCACTTGGAGGGGCTGAAAAACGAGACGTTTGGAAAGCTCCAGGGTATCTCCGCATCTGCCATACAGTATACGGGTGTGCCCGTCCCTGAGAGCCGGAACACATACTCCAAGTTGGAGGCGTATTGCTTATCCGTGAGAAAGATGGCGGTATGTCCGCGCTTGCCATGAGTGAGGTGTTCCACCGTATCGATTGGTGCCTCATATCGGATCACCTTAACGCCCTCGGGGACCTCTGCGGACAGGTCTGGGATAATGGCAACCGACTTCGGGTCTTCCTTGGCGATGTTCTCCATGAGCGCCTGGCTGTCTTCATCGCAGGTGCTGAAGATATACTTGTTTTTACTGCGGCTGAGGCGAAGGCGCAGCGGTGTGAGCAGCTTGCCGTAGATCACGGACATGACAAAGCCTACGGCAGCGGCAAACAGCACGGTACCCAACAGTACAAAGCCAAAGCTGATGAACCTGCCGGCAATGGTGACGGGGACGATATCTCCGTACCCTACGGTGCTCATCGTTATGACGGAGTACCACAGTGAGTCTCCAATGCCGCCGATCTCTGAATCGGGCTGGCCTTTCTCTACAAAGGTGAGGACAAGAACGAGAATGATCCATAGCAGGGCGATTGCAATCACAAATCGCTGCGGTATTTTCCCGGAATTCTTCTTCATCGAACCATCCCTTTCGCCAGGATTGGGTATGCCGTAGGGGCGGATTGTATCGTTAAGCTGTACAGAGCAAGCCAGGCAAAGATTGTTTACCTTCTGCACATTGCTCAGTATAACCCATGAAAGCCTGGAATACAAGGTTTGTTGCACTAAAAATCCCAAATTGTGCGATTTTTAGGGGAAAGGTGGCATGGATTTGTGGTGGGAATCTCCTGTTTGTGTGCGCCTCTGGTGACGGGTAGAGCTGGTATCCTGGTCTCAGCGTGTTTGCTCTCATGGGGTGGGGAGACCATGGTGCAGTGGGGAAAGAAAACGAAACGCGCCCTCGTGGAAAAGCGAATCCCACGAGGGCGCTTTTTATGACTGGCTGGTGGTAGGGCGCCTGCCCCCAGTATGTGGCGCGGATTGCTTCTCAATGAGAGCAGGTCTCAGTTTCTTCCTCGTTTCTTCCTCAGTTCTTCCCCTCCGGCAACCAGATACAGACAATCACACCGCTCTCCCGCTTAACCGGCCACACAGACCTGGACATCGGCAACAACCGGATTACCGGTCCCAGCCTCATTGCAGGGCATAAGAAGCTGCTGCACCTCGGGGTGTATGGCAACCTGTACCAGGACCTCTCGATGTTGGCAACCCTGTCTGCGCTGCAGGTTCTCAGGGTGAGCGCGGAACAGTGGATGTTCTTAAGGCCTGTGGCGGACATCCCGGGCGTGAAGGTCAAAAACGTGTCCCGGCAGTGAGATGCCTGCGCTGGAAAGACAAATCAGCACCCGTTCGGCAGGGAGAACCCCTGCTGAACGGGTGCTGATTCTCTTGTTGTTGGTCTGTGTGCCTCAGTCTGTCCTGGCTCAGTCTGTCGGGGCATAGATGATCTCACCGTCCAGGGCATCCTTCCGGACGAGCTCCAGATACCCGAAGGAGCCGTAGCCGAGATAGTACGTGTTGCCTTTGTTGTCCAGGACCTGCAGCACCACGCCGTTGTTATCTGAGACCAGTTCCGCAGACTCCAGCGGGCCAACCCCCAGGGAGACCAGTGTCTCAATGGAGCCCTGGGCGCTGTCTGCAGCCAGGTTGCCCGCCTCCCGGATGAGCCGTACGCTCTGTTCCATTGCGCCTGTTTCCTCCTCTCCGGAAGCGTTCAGGGGCAGCTGTGCGCTGCTGGTTGGGGCCTCATTTGGGCTGCAGCTGGCAGCCAGCAGGAGGCAGAATACAACTGCCAAACCTGCGATGAAATACCGCTTCATTCTCATAGGCCGCATCTGTCAGTCCCAGCTTCCGCGGTATTCCGGAGTCGCCTGGGAGAGATCCGTATACTGCTTGGCGAAGTTCTTGGCGTCCCACTCCACGGGCTGAGACACGTATTGGCCGTAGTTGGTGCCATCGTAATTGATGTAGTTTACCTGGGCGAAGTTGTCCTTCCACTGGGCAATGGTCTCCGGGCTCACCTGGAAGCTCTCCGGGTGGTCCACAGCGGCGTGCTGGTATGCGTGGCGCATCTCGTGGACCATGGTCTGCATGATCTGGTAGCTGTCTGCCCGGCCGATGTAGTTGGAGTTGATGGTCACGGTGTTGGCGCCGGCGAGATAGTACCCGCGGGCGGTGTCGTTGATGGCCTCAAATTTCACCTCAGAGGACAGCTGCACCCCGTAGATATTGGAGAGGTCCTTCATGAAGCTGCGGAGGATGTCCATGCGCTGTGCCTCGGTGGCGTTGGCCCAGGTCTCCTTGCTGTATGCATCGGTTTCCAGAAGGGCGAAGATCTCGTTTTGCATATAGAGGTCGTGGGCCTTCTCCTGCTCATGGGAGACGGACATGAGTTCCGGCGCCTTCTTCTCCTCCTCTTCCTCCCAATTCAAAAGGGCGGTGAGCTGGCTGAGAATGGCCTGAAAGTTGGCCGCGTTGGAGTTGCCGCCAACGCGCTTGGCGTCTGTCACGGCGAGGCCGAGGATTTTGTTCTCAGCCTGGGCATAGGCGCCTACGATGTACTGGAGTGCCTCCGCCAGGGTGCCCATCTTGGCGGCCTCTTGCAGCAGGGAGTCGTTCACGGTCTGCAGCTTGGTGCAGAGGGTGGCATAGGTCTCGCTGCCGTCCTGCCGCAGGGTGTTGATCACGCTGGTGACCTGCTGAGAATACCGGTTGATATTGCCCTGTACTGTGCTCATCTGGTTTACTGCAGCGGTGGCCTCCGGGCATTTGATGTTGATTTTAGACATTGCTGGTCTCCTCCTTCCTCGCGATGGACTTGCCGTGGGTCTCGGCAATCCATACGGTGAGGCTCTGGATAAAGTCGTAGAAGCCGGCGGACTCCAGAGAGGCGTTGTCTCCGTCCCGCTTGGCCAGCCAGAAGCCGTCCTCGTCCTGCAGGATCGCCTGCTCCAGGACGTGCTCTGCAAAGCGCCAGCCGTCTACGGTGATCACCTGGGAGCCGCCCTGGAGCGCCTCTTTCAGGCTTACCGCTCCCGGGATGGGTATCGTCTTGCTCTTGCCGGCAGCGCTGTCTCCCATGGCCTGCTCCAGCTGTCCCAGGGTGCTGGCCAGCCCGCCGATGGCCTTGGGGATCAGCGGCACATAGTAGAAGAGGAAGAGATCTCTCTCCGGATCCCTGGTCTCCAGGATCATGGTCTCCCCGTAGAAGTAGAGACGGCTCTGGATGCCATCGCCCTGGATGGACAGCACGGACTCCGGGTTTGCCGCGGTCCACAGCACCATCTTCACAAAGGGGGTCCAGCCGGTTCCGCTGTCCTTCTTCTCAAAGAACCCCTTGGACAGCATCCCGTCCAGACACGCCTGCTCCGGGGCAAATCCGTCCTCCACCTGCAGGACACCGGGAAGTTCGGTCTTGTTCAGCAGCAGCAGGGACACCTGCAGCTCCTTTCTGTCCATCGCCACAAAATATTCCAACGTGAACACCTCCGCATCGAATTCTCTCGCTCCTGTTCGCCGCTTGCTGGCGAAATCATAGCCGGTTTTTCCGCCGGACGGAAGGAAACCTGATAGAGTGCACGCGGAATCGGACGAATGACATCTGTCCGCGTGCCCACTTGCAACTGTATCCTAAAAGAAGGCGGATTTCAACCGCTGATTTTCCAGCGCGGCCAATTTCCGCGGAGAAAAAGCGTCCCCTGGGGGCTTCCGCCACCAGGGGACGCTGCTTGGTATGGATTGAGAGAGGTGGGATCAGCGGGGGCGCCGATCTGTGTCGCGCTGACCGGCGAGGACGGGCTGCCCGCGCCGTCTCGGGCTGTGCCGCGATTTGGAGCCCTTTTGGAACGGCTTCGGGGCAGTGGCGGTCAGCTCGTGAAAGACCTTGATGAGATCCAGAACGCACAGTCTCGTGTGGGTTGTGAGATCGCTGTACTGGGAGAGAAGGGCGACATCCTCATCGTTGAGACGCTCCTTGAGGCCGCCGTCCCGTATCTCGCTGTACGGCGTTCTGCCCACGAGATAGTCCACAGAGGTGTTGAAGAAATCTGCCAGCATGCAGAGCGTGGTGATATCCGGTTCTGTGGAGGAGGTCTCATATTTGTGGATGGATTGCTGGCTGAGGCCGAGAAGCTCCGCCAGCTTCGTCTGAGAGATCCCGTAGATCTCCCGAAGGTGTCGCAAGTTTTTGACCATGTAAAATACACCTCTCAAAATGGATGATAGTGAAATACCAAAGAATTGTAAAACGTCCCGGTGGTATAGCTAGCTACAAGGGTCAATTGTGCAGCAAGAGGGGCGATTTGTATAACAATATTGGGATAAATGGCACGTAATCCGCGGAAAGGACACAATATCTGAAGGTTGGGAGAGATCTCCAGAGAGGACAAAGCCGGCGCTGCCATGACCTGGCAGCGCCGGCTTAGCAGTTATGGGATGGGGCTTCAAAAAAGGGTTTACCGGGACAAAAGTGAGGGAATTTGCGGGGTCCTTGGCCGGGATGATTTGAATTTCAGCGCGTCAGAAAAAGGAAAAAAGGCTTGACTATGCATGCCTTAGATGCTAATCTCTAGGAGATAGCATTCGCCGGTTAGGGTGCAGCAAGATATGGGATTTTTGCGGGTTCCACGGGGGATGAACCACCGGGAACAAGCCGTTCATCCCAATTGAGGTGCCGTTCATCCGGCGGGGCAGCCAGAGAACGGGATGCGTGGTATTCTGCCATCGAACAAGCGATCTGCAGGATCCAAGAAACAGGAGGAGAGCACAATGGCAGAGATCAGAGTCACCCCCCAACAGCTGCGGGAGAAGGCGGATGCCCTGGAGCTTCTGAACCGCAGATTCCGGGCGGAAATGGGCAAGATGGCGGGATATGAGCAGGAGTTGTCCACCATGTGGGAGGGAGACGCCCAGGCCGCCTTCCGCAGCGCCTTCCACAGTGACGCCGCCAAGATGGACGGCTTTGCCCGCAACATAGACCGCTATGTGGCGGCTTTGCGGGAGAGCGCCCAGCGCTATGAGCGGGCGGAGCGCACCGCCGCCAGCATCGTCGGCCGGAAGGGCTGAGTTGGGAAGGAGAGGGACGTCCATGACAGGGAAATTACGCGTGAGCCCGGAGAAGCTCATCAGCAAGTCCAACGAGTTCGCCCAGAGCGATGCCGCGGTGCAGAGCCTCACCCGCCAGATGCTGGACATCGTATCAGAGCTGGGCCCCAGCTACGCCGGCGAGGCCGCCTCCACCTACTTCGGCAAGCTGAACGGCCTGCAGGGGGACATGGAGAAGGTCCACAAGATGATCCACGAGCACACCACCGAGCTCACCGCTATGGCGAGGGCCTATCAGCAGGCGGAGCAGGACAGCCTCCTGCGGGCCAGCTCATTGAAGGTAAACGAAATCATCTAATCCATTATCACAACCGATGCCGACCAAAGCGCGTGGCGCTTTGGTCGGTTTGTTTGAGATTTGCCACCTGTGGAGGGGCGTACGCGGTATGCTGCCGGCGGCCAGGGAAGAGAGAGCGAAGATAGGAGTTGTCTGCCATGGGTATGGTGTTATCCATCTATACAAAGCAAGGCTTTCGGGAGGTAAAACTGCCGGAGCGGGTACAGCACGACATCGTGATCCGTCTGGACCGGGATGTGTTCGGCCTGTCCCGGGACGTCACCATGACCTGCACCAAGCGGGAGGACCGGTGGGCCCTGACCAGCGGGGACCTGCTGCTCTTCGGTGCGTCCAGGGAGGCTGAGGACGTCTCCCTGCAGGACGGCAAGAAGGTGGAGTTCATCACCCGGGAGGAGAACAGGGCCAAGAGCCGGGACGGGGAGCCGGACAACATCACCGTGATCTGCTACATGCAGCAGTACCCGTTCTACACCTACGGCAAGTACAGCCTTGCGAACATCAGCCGCATCGACATCGGCCGCAAGGACAGCAACATCATCCAGTACAAGAACGACTTTGTGAGCGGCGTCCACGCGGTGATCACCTTCCAGGAGAACAAGGCCATCCTCCGGGATGAGTCCCGCAACGGCACCTATATCAACGCCCGCCGGGTGGCCCAAAACCAGGTGCTCCACTACGGGGACTGCATCCGCATTATGCGGTTGAATATCGTCTACCTGGGGAACATGCTGGCCATCTCCGAGGGGGACGGGGTCCGGGTCTCCCTGCAGCGGCTGAGCGGGTCCGATGTGGAGCAGATGGCCGCCGAGAGCCATGCCGCTTCCCACGGCAAGGTGCTGTATCACCGCTCTCCCCGGAACCTGAAGAAGATGAACACCGAGCCCTTTGAGATCGAGGGACCGCCGGCGCTGCCCAACATGAAGGACCCGCCCCTGCTCATGACCATCGGCCCATCCCTCACCATGGCCGTCCCCATGCTCCTGGGCACCCTCATGACGGCCGCTGCCAGCGGAAACGGCTCTAACCCCTTTATGTACATGGGACTTGTAACCGCCCTATCCAGCGCGGTGATCGGCACCATCTGGGCCATCGCCAACATTCGGATGAACAAGAAGAACCGGAAGAGCGAGGAGAAGCTCCGGGTGCAGAAGTACGGCGAGTACCTCATCGAGACGCGCAAGGAGATCGAGGAGGCGTACCAGGAGAACACCGAGGCCCTGAAGGAGCGGTACACCAGCGCTACCCAGTGCTGTGCCCTGGATGAGAACTCCACCTTGCTCTGGAACCGGAACGACTCCTATGAGGACTTTCTGGCCATCCGGGTGGGCATCGGAGACATCCCCTTCCAGGCCCCCATCGTGATCCCGAAAGACCGCTTTACCATGATCGAGGACACCATGGCGGAGAAGCCCTCCGTGATCCAGGAGAACTTCTCCACCTTGACGCAGGTGCCCGTTACCGTAGACATCCGGGAACACCGCCTTGTGGGCATCAACGGCGGCGGCTCCCTCAAGAACGCCATCGGGGTGGCCCAGACCATGATCGCCCAGATCGCCACCTCCAACGCCTACACCGATGTGAAGATCGCCGTGGTCTACGATGCCGAGGACGACCTGGAGCGCAACGCCTGGGACTTCGCCCTGTGGCTGCCCCACGTCTGGTCCGGGGACAAGAAGATCCGCTTCATCGGCACCAACCGGGCGGAGCGGAGTGAGGTGTTCCAGAACCTCACCCAGATCCTCCGCAACCGGATGGAGGAGGACCGCAGGCAGAAGACCCTGCTGCCCCGGTACATCCTCTTTGTCTCCAACCCCGCGCTGCTGGACGGCGAGGCCATCTCCCGGTACGTCTTTGAGCGGGAGACCGATGTGGGCCTCTCCACCGTGCTCATCGCCCCCCGGGAGCAGGACCTGCCCAACGAGTGCGAGTGGATCGTGGAGAACGGCACAGACTACCAGGGCGTGTACTTCACAAGACACGGCGCCGCCGAGGGCGTCCGCGTCCAGTTCGATACCATCGCCGAGGAGAGCCTGATGAAGCTCTCCCGGAGCCTCTGCCGGATCGAGGTGGTGGAGGCCAACCAGGAGGGCGAGATTCCCAACACCCTCACCTTCTTCGACATGCTGGGGGTGGAGCGCCCCGAGCAGCTGAACGCCGCCGCCCGCTGGCAGAAGGCGGACACCGTCAACTCCATGCGGGCCCTGGTGGGCTTCAAAAACGGCAACGCCCCCTGCTACCTGGACATCCACGAGCGGTATCACGGCCCCCACGGCCTGATCGCCGGCACCACGGGCTCCGGCAAGTCCGAGACCCTGCAGACGTACATCCTGTCCCTGGCGGTGAACTTCAGCCCCGAGGACGTGAGCTTCTTCCTGATAGACTACAAGGGCGGCGGCATGGCCAACCTCTTTGCCAACCTGCCCCACATGATCGGGTCCATCTCCAACCTCTCCGGCAACCAGGTGAAGCGGGCCATGGTGTCCATCCAGTCTGAAAACCGGCGGCGCCAGCGGATCTTCACCGAGTACGGCGTGAACAACATCAACGGCTATACCGCCCTCTACAAGAGCGGAGATGCCACCGAGCCGGTGCCTCACCTCTTCATCATCATCGACGAGTTCGCCGAGCTGAAGCGGGAGGAGCCGGACTTCATGAAGGAGCTCATCAGCGTGGCGCAGGTGGGCCGCAGCCTGGGCGTCCACCTGATCCTCTCCACCCAGAGGCCCTCCGGCACCGTGGACGAGAACATCTGGGCCAACAGCAAGTTCCGGCTGTGCCTGCGGGTCCAGGACCGGCAGGACTCCATGGACATGCTCCACCGCCCCGAGGCCGCCTACCTCACCCAGACCGGCCGAGGCTACCTGCAGGTGGGCAACGATGAGGTCTTCGAGCTCTTCCAGAGCGGCTGGTCCGGCGCCCTCTACGATGAGGCCATGAGCGGCAGCAGCCTGCAGATCGCCCAGATGCTGAGCGCCACCGGCAAGGTGGATCTGGCCGGCAACCACGCCAAGATCAAGCGGAAAGAGGAGCTGAAGCGGGCCTGGATCGCCCAGCTCATCGGGGTGCTCCGGGAGACGGAACGGCAGACCGGGGCCTCCGTGGGGAACCCCAACTTCAGCTTTGCCGGCGCCCCCAACTTCGCAGACGCCTTCTACCGCAACCTCCAGAAGGTGCAGCCGGACTTTGAGCACAACCAGTTCAACAGCGTGCGCATCGCGGACTTCTGCGAGGTGTACCGGGCGCTGAACCGTCCGGATGCCAAACCCGCCGCCCTGGCAGACGCCATCGTCCGCCAGGCCGCCCGGGAGGGCAAGCGGCTGCCGGAGGCCAAGAGCCGGACCCAACTGGAGGTAACCGTGGACTACCTGAAGCGGGTGGCCAAACAGCAGGGCATGGCCACAATGCGCCAGCTCTGGCTGCCGGAGCTGCCCACCTACCTCTATCTGGACGAGATCGAGGAGTTCACCAGCACCGCCTTCCAGAACGGCGCCTGGCGGGAGAGGCCCCGCCGCTTCCAGCTCAGCACCGTCATCGGCATGGTGGACGACCCCGAGAATCAGGCCCAGATGCCGGTGTCCATCGACTTCGCCCGGGGCGGCCACCACATGCTCATCGGCGGGGTGTCCACCGGCAAGTCCACCTTCCTCCAGAGCCTGGTGTACGGCCTTGCCAGCAACTACAGCCCGGACCTTCTCAACCTCTACTGCCTGGACTTCAGCGCCAAGATGCTGCGGGTCTTCCGGGACCTGAAGCATGTGGGGGCATACCTGGACGAGGGCGCCCTGGAGACGGACCAGGCAGACAAGTTCTTCGCCATGATCGGCAGGACCCTGGAGCAGCGGAAGCGGCTTCTGGCGGGCACCAGTTTTGAGGACTACGTGAACCACGAGGGCTGGACCATCCCCGCGGTGGTGATCGTGATAGACAACTACGGCGGCTTCCGGGAGAAGACCGGCGAGAAGTACGATGAGGCGGTGAAGCACATCGCCAAAGAGGGCATCGGCTGCGGCGTGTATCTCATGGTGTCTGCCAGCGGCACCGGTTCGTCCGAGCTGCCGGGCCGGCTGGCGGAGTACTTCCGTACCGGCATCGCCCTGGAGATGAAGGACGCCTTTGCGTACGGCGATGTGCTGCACATCGTAAAGCCGCAGGTGCTGCCGGAGGCCAAGGTAAAGGGCAGAGGCCTGATCTACTTCGGCGAGCGGATCCTGGAGTTCCAGACCGCCCTGGCGGCCCACGCGGAGAGCGGCACGGACCGCAACGAGATCCTGCAGCAGGAGGTCCGGCGGATGAACGATGCCTGGCAGAAGCCGGCCGCCCAGCAGGTGCCCGCCGCACCAGCTGTCCTCCATCGGGAGGAGTTCGTCCAGCTGCCGGCGTATCAAGAGGCCCTTCGGGATCCCGCTGCCATGCCTGTGGGACTGGACGCCGAGACCGGAGACCTGTATTCCTTCAACCTTCGTAAGCACTTTATCCACCTCGTCTCCGGCACCGCGAAGAGCGGCAAGACAACGATGATGGTGAACCTGATCCGCAACGCCGTGGACAAGGGGGACGAGGTGCTGATCGTGGAGACCGGTGGGGAGGCGTTTGCCCAGATCGCAGCGGAGAAGGGGCTCACCCGGGCCACGGACAGCAAGGGTGTGGCGGACATTTTCCTGCGCCTCAGCGATGCCATGGCCCGGCGGGCGGTTATCAAGAAGAACTGCTATGATCAGCACAAGAGCCAGGACGAGACCTTTGACGCCGCCCTGGCCAACCGGCGGATCGACCTCTTCCTCGGCAACCTGGCGGACTTTTTGAAGACGGTCCAAGACCCCAGCTTCCCGGACAGGGGCGCTCCCGGATTCCTGGATCGGATCTGCGAGAGGGGACAGGGGTACAACCTCTTCCTGTATGCCGAACTGGAGGATGCCGATAAGAACGCGCTGTTCCAATCCTACACATTTACCAGGATGAAAGAGAACCACGGCGGCATCCGCTTCGGCGGGCGCTTCCACGAGAGCTTCCTCCCCTGCGCCAATGTGAACTACAAGGATGAGGAGAAGCCGATGCAGCCGGGGATCGGCGTGATCTCCAGCAAGGACTGGAAAGACCGCCTGGTGAAGGTGATGATACCCCGCGTGTAGCGGAATCGTATGAGAGGGGGCGTGCCCTGTGATTGTTGCGCTTGTCTGCGACAGGGATGAACAGGAGAGAAAGACGCTGTGCACCAACTGCAGGGCACACATTGCCCAGGAGAGCGATGAGGAGCTGCAGCTGGTGCCGGTGCCCTCCGAGAAAGACATGCTCCGCCACCTGGAGCAGAGCGCCCTGGTGAACCTCCTCTACTATCGGTTTATCGGCGGACAGGTGCTGGACGGCCTCCGGGTGTTCCGGCGGCAGTTCCGGGACGCCATGCTGATGCTCATCGCGGATGACAGCGTCTCCCCTCTGGAGTATCTGCGGCCGGGGATTCAGCCGGACGCCCTCATCGTCCGCCCCTACGACAGCGCCGCCCTGGACAGCGCCAACGAGGAGTTTCTCCGCAGCTACCTGGAGCGGTTCCGCGAGAAGGACCTGAAGGACAGCTTCCAGGTGCACACCCGGGAGGAGACCCTGTACATCCCCTATGCCCACATCTATTACTTCGAGGCCCGGGACAAGAAGCTGTATGTCCGGACCAAAAACCAGGAGTATGCCTTCTACGACACCATCGAGTCCCTGGAGAGCCAGCTGCCGGAGGGCTTCAAGCGCTGCCACCGGAGCTATATCGTGAACACGGGGAAGATCTTTCGGGTGATGAACGCGGACAACTACCTGGATCTGGGCGGCGGCATCGGCGTGCCCATGTCCCGGAGCTACCGGGCGGCGTTCAAGGAGATGCGGCCATGAGAGCGGAGATCAGCTATTTTAGCCCGGCGGAGTTCGGGATCCTGATGGCCCTCACCGGCACAACCCCCTATTGCGCCATTACCGGCGGTCCGCCGTGCACTGTAGAGGACTACCGCCGGGCCTACGGGAGCCTCTATCAGCGGGGATACCTGGAGCGCACGGACAGCGGGTTTGCCCTCGCAGACCTGGGAAACCCCTTCCGCCAGATTCGGGCCGCCCAGCGCGTGCTGGTGCTCACCGCCGGGGATGCCGGCGGGGCGCCCAAGCTGTATTACTGGAACGGCTCCTCCGGCTGGCTGGTGGAGTGGGAGGACGGCGTGCTCTCCCCCTGGTACCGGGTGCAGGAGATGAGCCGGGAACCCTTTGCCGCCTGGCTCCGGGATGCGGATCTCCTGGAGCGGCCCATGATCCCCCCGGAGACGGCGGACCTGATGCGGGTGTACTGCGCAGAAGCGCTGCAGGCGCCGGCGGGGGAGTGCGTCTTCCGCCTGGCCTGTCTGGAGCAGGGACAGTTGATTCGAACCTATGAGCTCCGCCACTGCCAGGGGGTGTCTCTCCTGTGCAGCATCTGCGGGGACAACACAATCGCAGAGATCTATACAGAGGACAGCGCCCGGCGGATGCTGGACGGCTGCCTGGAGGGGAAATTGCCATGATTATCGTGAATATCTGGGTGCCCGCCCTGGAGCAGACCTATAACTTCTCCCTGGATGAGAAGGCCATGGTGGAGGACCTGGTGGAAGAGCTGGTGGAGCTGATCTCCCAGAAGGAGCAGGTCTCCTTCCAGGGGGAGCAGGCGGAGATGGTGCTCTGCTCCAAGGACAGCCGGGAGCAGTTCCGGCGGGACCGGTGCCTGGCGGACTACGGGGTGGAGAGCGGCTCCACGCTGCTGCTCACCTGAAAAACCTGCCATTCATCCCATGAAACCTGCAGTCTGTCTGGAAGGACGGCGCGGGCGGGGGAGAAGTGCTATCTTTACAACGAACGGAGGGGAGAGCGATGGTACTTGCGGTAGACCCGGAGAGGCTGCGAAGCCAGGGAGAACGGCTGATGGAGCTCTCCTCTGGGTTGCGGCGGGCCCGGAACCGGCTGGAGGCCATAGACGGGGCGCTCCGCCGCGAAGACAATCTCCAGGAGATCCGGCGGAAGCTGAACGTGGAGATGGAGAACCTCACCGCCGAGATGGCCAAGCTTGCGGCGCTGTCCAGCGGGCTGCAGCAGATCGCGGTCCGGTATGAGCAGTGCGAGCGGCGCAGTGCGGACATCGTGGACGAGGTGCGGCGGTTGGGACGCGGGTCCTGGGATGTCTCCATCCAGCCGGTGGACCCCAACATCTTTGCGGCACTGCAATGAAAAACTTTGGAGGGATGCGCTGTGGAACAGAAACAATATGAGATCGAGACAGGACTGCTGCAAAACGACATCACTGCGGCGGAGGGTGTGCTCTCCGCCCTGACGAAGGACATCACCAGCCTGCGGGAGGCCATGGACAAGCTCTCCAGCATGTGGGAGGGCGTGGCCAAGCAGCAGATGTCCGCCTCCGTGCAGGCGGACATCAACAGCCTGGAGCAGATGGTGTCGTCCCTGCGCACCTTCGTGCAGAACGCCTCGGATGCCCGGGACGAGTACAACCGCTGCGAGTCCGATGTGGCGGCGCGTGTGGACGAAATCAAAGTGTAGGGGTGAGAGCATGAACGAGTTTGCATTGCGGGTACAGCCGGAGGAGCTGAAGGCACAGGCCTCCGTATTCCAGGAGATCGTAAAGGACATCCAGAAGAACTTCGATGAATTCCAGAACATCGGCTTGCGCACCAAGGGGTACTGGGTAGGCGAGGCGGGAGACAAGGCCAGATTGAACGCCGCCTCGTACCAGGAGGACATGGCCGCCCTCCTCCAGCGCCTCCAGGAGCACCCCACGGAGCTGTTGCAGATCGCAGGGCTCTACTCCGAGGCGGAGGCAGACGCCGAGGACATCGCCTCCTCCCTGCGGACCGACCTGATTATTTGAGACGGAGGGCAGAACCATGAAATCCCGTGAACAGATCGACCTGGACTTTACCAAGACGAAAAAGCAGGCGGAGGAGCTGTTGGCGCTGTCTGCCGAAGTGAAGGGCATGGCGAACACCAACCTGGACGAGATCCAGGCGGGGATCCACGCCGCCTGGTCCAGCGACAACAGCGCCCGGTACCGCAACAAGGTGAGCAAGGTGCAGGAGGACATCCGCACCACCGCCAGAGACCTGGAGAACACCGCCCAGGCCATCCTGGAGATCGCCAACACCACCTATGAGGCCGAGATGACGGCGTGGAGGATTGCGAATGAGAGGGCGGGGTACTAGGCCGGTCCGCCTGGCGGTGCTGGCCCTTGCCCTGCTGTTCTGCTGCAGCCTCCTGCCGTCTGCCTGGGCCGCCGGCGCCGCGCCGGTCCTGCTGGCCCATCGGGTTACAGAGGACGCCCTGCTCCTCTATGTGAAGGGCGTTGCCCCGGACACCCCGGTGCAGGCCCAGATCGGACAGGACCTGGCGGAGGGCGTGTCCGTGACTGCGGGATCCGAGATTCCCGTTGTGACCTGGCTCATCCTGGACAACTCCAGCACTATCTCCGAGGAGGACCAGGGCAAGATGCGGGAGCTGGCGGCAGAGCTGGTGGCCGGGCGGGCCCACGATGAGAAGTTCATCCTGGCCACCGCCGATGAGACCCTCCATGTGCTCTCCCCGGAGACGGACAGCTACAACGACCTCAAGGCCCTCATCGGGGAGATCTCCTTCTCAGACCAGAACACCTACCTCTACGATGTGCTGGACGAGGTGCTCCGCCAGGAAGAGAGCAGAGCCGAGCCCGCCTATGTGCGGATCGCGGTGTTCAGCGATGGCGGTGAAGACAACCCCTCCGGCATGACAGGCGAGGAGGTCCTGGACGCCTTCGCCTCTGCAGGCGTCCCGGTCTATGGGATGGGCTGCGAGTCCGGCGGGGTGGCGCAGACATTGAAGCACCTCTATGCCATCTCCCGGGTGTCCGGCGGGGCCAACTGGTCTCTCACCCAGACGGAGAACGGGCTGGACGTGGTGCAGGCCCTCTCCGGGGAGGAACTGCCCGTCTGTATCACCGTGCCCATCCCCGCCGCCCTCCAGGACGGCAGCGTGAAGGGCGTGCAGGTGACCTTTGACGGCCTCTCCAGCATCTCCCTCCAGGCCAATATGCCCTTCGGCACCCCCCAGCTGCCCGCCGAGACGGGGCAGCCGGAGATCCCGGAGACCACGGAGCCCACCCCTGACGTGACGCTGGCCCCCACTGTGGAGCCTACAGAGGCGCCGGAGGCCGCGGAAGCGCCCGAGACCGCCAGACCCACGGAGACACCCGCCATCGTAGAGCCCGCAGACACGGTCCCAAAGTCCAACCCGCTGCCCTTTGTGGTGGCTGGCGTGGCGGTGGTCCTGGTGCTGGTGGCGGTGGTCTTGATCCTGGTGCGGAAGAAGGGCAGTGCCCGTCCGGAGCCCGCACCCGTTGCCCCGCCAACGCCTGCGCCTGCGCCCGTAAGGCCGGAGGAGACCCAGGCGGTGCCCGGGAATGTGACCAACCTGGAGGAGAGCAGCACCACACCCATCGGGTCCAGCAACCGGCGGTATATGCTGCAGCTGCAGGACATAGACCGGCCGGAGCACCGGTATGAGGTGCCGCTGCTGGGCCGGGTCTCGGTGGGGCGGAGCAGTGCCAACCGGGTGGTGCTGGACTACGAGCCCACGGTGTCCGGAAAGCACTGTGAGATCTACCAGGAGGGCAACGCCTTTCTGATCTGCGACCTGGGTTCCCGGAACCACACCTACGTAGACGGCGAGCGGGTGGAGGACACGGCGGAGATCCTCAGCGGCTGCGAGATCTCCCTGGGCCGGGCCAGGCTGCACGTTGAAATCCGATGAAGATCACATACGCTGGAAGTACAGACCGGGGCCTGGTGCGCAGAACAAACGAGGACGCCATCTTGATGTGCGCCAACCAGGACGGGGGACTGTTCCTGGTGGCAGACGGCATCGGCGGCCTTGGCAGCGGGGAGAAGGCCAGTGCCCTGCTGAGGGCCGTGTACCTGGACTGGTGGAACAAGCACTTTCGCACCAGCGGGCCCGCCTTCCGCTTTGCAGACGCCAGCGAGGAGCTCCGGGCCCTTCTGAAAAAGGCCAACGGGGAGATCTATCAGCGGTATGGGGAGATGGGGGCCGGCACCACATTGGCCCTGCTGTACCTCTCCGGGGGCTACGCCCTGATCCTCTCCTCCGGGGACAGCCGCATCTACCGGGCGAGAGGGCTGTGGGACTATCAGCAGCTCACCACAGACGATGTCTATGAGAACTTTGCAGACAACGGCGTGATCGAGCAGCACCTCGTGGGAAAGCTGGTGGCGGCCATTGGCATTCAGCGGGAGCCGCTGTACCGGATGCAGACGGAGCGGCTGAAAAAGGGAGACCGGTTTCTCCTCTGCAGCGATGGCATCTACCGCTTTGTCCCCCAGGACATGATCCGCAGTGCGCTGCAGCGCCGAAATACCGAGCCCCAACAGCTGCTGCGCACCTTCCAGAGCACCGTGCGAAAGGCGGGGGCCGGGGACAACCTGTCCCTCATCTACGTGCGGGTGGAGGAACTGTAACGGAATGACGATGAGAACGAAGGGTCCAAACCCGGGCCTGTTTGGGAGGAAAGAGACGTGAAAGTAAGCGTTCGCAAGCTGATTTCGAGCATCCTGGCGCTGGCCATGGTCCTGGTGCTCTGCCCGGTGATGAGCATGGCCACAGAGGGCAGCGCCGGATCCGTTCACTGGACCCTGGACGAGGCCAGCGGTCTGCTGACCATCTCCGGCACCGGCCCCATGGAAGTGGCGATGCTGGAAGGGGACGTTAGCCCGTTTCAATCCAATGTCTTCGTAAAGCGGGTGGTGATCGAGAGCGGCATCACCACGATCATGAAAAACGCCTTTCGAAATGACATGAATCTCACGGAGGTCCAGATCCCGGACACCGTGACGGCCATCGGGGACAACGCCTTTGACGGGGACACGCCGCTGGCGGCAGTGAAACTCCCGGCCAATCTGAAGACCATCGGGGAGAATGCCTTCCACGGCTGCGAGCTTCTGAAGGAGGTCTCGGTCCCAGAAGGCGTGACCTCCATCGGCGCATGGGCCTTCTCCTACTGCGAGGCCCTGGAGAGCGTCACGCTCCCCAATACGCTCACCACCATCGGGGAGAATGCCTTCAACGAAGATGATGCCCTGACCAGCATCGCCATCCCGGACAGTGTGACGTCCATCGGAGCGGGGGCGTTTGCCCACTGCAGGCAGCTGGCCGAGGTAAACATCCCCAAGGATGTCACGGTCCTCCCAGAGGACGTCTTCAACACCTGCGCGTTCACCAGCATGGTGGTTCCGGACGGCGTGACAACCATCGAGACCGGCGCCTTTGGATTCACCGCCCTGACGGAGATTTACATCCCCGCCAGCGTGACGGAGATTCAGGATAGCGCCTTTACCAACACCTACTACCTGACAGACATCTACTACGGCGGAACCGAGGCACAGTGGGCCCAGTGGGGGCTCAATGCGGGCTATCGGCGGGAAGTGGCGATCCACTGCAACTACAAGGCGCCGGCAGAGCCTGAGCCAACCCCAACGCCCACACCTGCACCCGCGCCGGATGCCGACTACCTCTACAACACCGAGGACCCCGGCAGGGATGTGGTCCTGCCGGTGGACATGTTGGACAAGATTGCAACCGAGGACGATGCCGCAGTGGCGGTGCAGACCCTCACCTCCTCCATGACAGATGCCCAGAAGCAGTCTGCCACCGGAATTGACCTCGCCACCCTCTTTGCGGAGCGGGCGGCTGCCCTCGCGGCGATGGTATCCAGCGCAACAGGCGATCCCATCCAGATCACGGCGGCACAGCTGAGCCAGGTGCAAACCAGCATGGACGGCGCCGCTGCTAAAGTGGCATCTGCCCTTACAAATGGCGGGGTACCTGCCGTCCGGGAGATGGCCAAGACGGTGGTCTTTGATGCCGGTTTTGCCAACTCCGTTGTGGTCCGCATCGACCCGGATGTGCTGGATGCCACCGCAGACAAGGTCCGGGTGGAGACAGACAAGTTCGCCATTACCTTTGCACTGGAGGACATGGCAGCAGACCTGAAAAATGGTGTGCTGGAGTTCAAGGTGGAAGTGGTGACAGGCGCATCTGGTGCCGCTGCCCTGACACCGAAAGCATCGGGCACCAGCAGGAACCTGACCCTGCAGGTGACCATGCCCAGCGGCGGGATCACCGCCCCCGTGACGCTGTCTCTGAAAGCCGGTGCCAGTGCCGCGGACTATGAGACCCTCAAGTTGAACGGCAGCGCCACCCCCAGCAAGTACAATCCCGTGACCCGCACCATGGACGGCAAGACCATGGCATCCGGCACCTATACCACGGAGACCAACGAGGTAGACTTCACAGACATCCAGGACAAGAGCGCCGAGATGCAGGCCGCCATCAAGAGTCTGGCCTCCAGAGGGGTGCTGGCCGGCACCTCCGCCACGGAGTTCTCCCCGGACGAGACCATGACCCGTGGCCAGATCGCCATCCTGCTGTCTCGGGTGCTGGGTGTCTATGACGACAGAATCGTCTCCACCTTTACCGATGTGTCCAAGGGCAGCTGGTACTACGTGGGCGCCGCCTCCTGCCAGAAGGCGGACCTGATGAGCGGCAGCGGAGACGGCAAGTTCAACGGGGACAAGGTGTTCAGCAAGGTGGAGATCGCGGCGGCCAGCAGCAATGTCCTGACCCGTTTCATGGGGTACAAGATCCCGGCCAACCCGGAGCAGTATCTGAGCCGGTATAGCGACACCATCTCGTCCTGGGCCACCGGCGCCGTAGCCCTGAACACTCGGGAGAACATCCTGCTCTATCGCACGGACGGCAAGTTCGCGGAAGGCTCTGAGATGACCCGCGGCGATGTGGCCATCGTCATCGAGCGGCTCTTCAGCAGAATCTGGTGAGCGGGCAAAGCGCTTGAGAAGGGGAGCAAGAAAGTATGAGAGCAAAGATTCGCAAAGCGGTATCCTGCATGCTGGCACTGGCCATGGTCCTGGTGCTCTGCCCGGTGATGGGTACGGCCTCGTCTGGCGGTACCGATCAGGTCTGGTGGACCTTGGATGCAGCGGGAACCTTGACCATATCCGGAAGCGGACCCATGGAGGCAATTGGATTTGAACCTGATAGAGGCCCGATGCATGATAGTAAATGGCATTTGGACCATGTGAAAAGAGTGGTCATCGAGAGCGGTATCACCACAATCATGGAGAGTGCCTTTGGAGACTGCTATGAAATGACGAGTGTGAGTATCCCGGATACCGTGACCAAGATTGCCCCCTACGCGTTTTGCGGCTGCTACCATCTGACAGAAGTCCATCTACCGGACAGCATCAAAGAGATAGGCGAATATGCCTTTGATGGCTGCTATTCCATTGAGAAAATCAATCTTCCAAAAGACCTTGAGTACATAAGCAGCGCCTTGTTCTGGAGCTGCATTGCAATACAGGACATAACTATCCCTGACGGAGTGACCTCCATCGGGAGGTATGCTTTTGCGAATTGCTGGGGGTTGACCAGCGTTGTGATTCCAGAGGGCGTCACCGAGCTGTGGGATAACGCTTTCGAAGGCTGCCAAAACCTGACCAGCGTAACCTTGCCCAAAAGTTTAACAACCATGGGTGCGGCCATGTTCACGAAATGTACTTCCCTGACCAGCATAACAATTCCTGAAAACGTGAAGGTAATCCCTGCCGGCCTGTTCAGTGAATGCAGTGCCTTAACCAGCTTCACTGTCCCGGACGGCGTCACGGAAATAGAAGGCTATGCGCTCAGTGAATGCACCAGCCTGACAGAAGTGACGATCCCCGCCAGTGTCTCAACGATTGGGGAAAAAGTGTTTTCATACGATGAGAGCCTTACCGACATCTACTATGGTGGCACCGCCGAGAAGTGGGCGGAGATCGCCGCGGAGGCAGAGGTTCCCGCTTCCACAACCGTGCACTACAATTCCAATGGCTCCAAAGCGCCCACACCTGCACCCGCGCCGGACGCCGACTACCTCTACAACACCGAAGATCCCGGCAAGGATGTGGTCCTGCCGGTGGACATGTTGGACAAGATTGCAACCGAGGACGATGCCGCAGTGGCGGTGCAGACCCTCACCTCCTCCATGACAGATGCCCAGAAGCAGTCTGCCACAGGAATCGACCTCGCCACCCTCTTTGCGGAGCGGGCGGCAGCTCTCGCGGCGATGGTATCCAGCGCGACAGGCGATCCCATCCAGATCACGGCGGCACAGCTGAGTCAGGTGCAGACCAGCATGGACGGCGCCGCTGCCAAAGTGGCATCTGCCCTTACAAACGGCGGGGTATCTGCCGTCCGGGAGATGGCCAAGACGGTGGTCTTTGACGCCGGTTTTGCCAACTCGGTTGTGGTCCGCATCGACCCGGATGTGCTGGATCCCACCGCAGACAAGGTCCGTGTAGAGACAGACAAGTTCGCCATCACCTTTGCACTGGCGGACATGGCAGCAGACCTGAAAAATGGTGTTCTGGAGTTCAAGGTGGAAGTGGTGACAGGCGCATCTGGTGCCGCTGCCTTGACACCGAAAGCATCGGGCACCAGCAGGAACCTGACCCTGCAGGTGACCATGCCCAGCGGCGGGATCACCGCCCCCGTGACGCTGTCTCTGAAAGCCGGTGCCAGTGCCGCGGACTATGAGACCCTCAAGTTGAACGGCAGCGCCACCCCCAGCAAGTACAATCCCGTGACCCGCACCATGGACGGCAAGACCATGGCATCCGGCACCTATACCACGGAGACCAACGAGGTAGACTTCACAGACATCCAGGACAAGAGCGCCGAGATGCAGGCCGCCATCAAGAGTCTGGCCTCCAGAGGGGTGCTGGCCGGCACCTCCGCCACGGAGTTCTCCCCGGACGAGACCATGACCCGTGGCCAGATCGCCATCCTGCTGTCTCGGGTGCTGGGTGTCTATGACGACAGAATCGTCTCCACCTTTACCGATGTGTCCAAGGGCAGCTGGTACTACGTGGGCGCCGCCTCCTGCCAGAAGGCGGACCTGATGAGCGGCAGCGGAGACGGCAAGTTCAACGGGGACAAGGTGTTCAGCAAGGTGGAGATCGCGGCGGCCAGCAGCAATGTCCTGACCCGTTTCATGGGGTACAAGATCCCGGCCAACCCGGAGCAGTATCTGAGCCGGTATAGCGACACCATCTCGTCCTGGGCCACCGGCGCCGTAGCCCTGAACACTCGGGAGAACATCCTGCTCTATCGCACGGACGGCAAGTTCGCGGAAGGCTCTGAGATGACCCGCGGCGATGTGGCCATCGTCATCGAGCGGCTCTTCAGCAGGATCTGGTGAACACTGAGACAACACAAAAAAGCCATGGGACTGCCGGCGGAGGCCGGCAGTCCCATGGCCGTTGTAGGGGATTCGAACACAAGTTCTTAGCGATATTGGCATATTTGAAACGGAACGATACAACAGGGCAGGGGATGGTTCCTCCTGCAAACTCGGCTGTGTGGTGAAGACAATGGTACTCGATCAAATCTTAATCAGGGCCGGCATTGGCCTGCTGCTTGTTGGGGTTGTCCTGGCGATCTTCCTGCTCTCCCGGCGGAAACACACCCAGGAGATGCAGCGCATCTACAGCGGTGGGGCCACCACCATTGACGTGATGGACACCATCCAAAAGACCAGCCAGGCCAGCTCTTCCAGCGCCGCTGTGACCCAGACCACGTTGGACATGAGTCCAGAGACCCGCGGATTGACCCAGGAGAGCACCTTGAAACTGGTGAATGACAGGAGACGGGCGCCCCGGGAGCAGTGGAGCTCCCGTGAGCTGGACCTCTCCGTCCTGGACGGTAAGTATGAGATCGTAGAGGAGATCACAGGCGGCGGCATGGGCCGGGTGTTCCTGGGCCGGAGCGTGAAGCTGGGCAACGAGTGGATCATCAAGTTCATCCCCTCCAAGATCGCCTATCTCGCCAACGAGGCGGAGGTGATGAAGCGGCTGAACAACATCAGCCTGCCCCAGATCGTGGACATCTTCGACACAGACCAGGGCCTCATCCTGGTGGAGAGCCGCATCCCGGGCTGCTCCCTGCAGGACGCCCTGCTCCTCCGGCAGGACATCAGCGAGAGCATGGTCTGCGACTGGGCCCTTCAGATCACCCGGGTGCTGAGCTACCTCCACCACCTGGAACAGCCCATCATCCACTGCGACATGAAGCCCTCCAACATCATGGTGACCCACAACAACAAGCTGGTGCTCATCGACTTCGGCGTGTCCAAAGTCCAGGGCGAGGACGGGCAGCCCACTGCCCTGACAAAGCAGTACGCCGCACCGGAGCAGTTCGCCGGCTACACCCGGTATAATGACATCACCACAGAGCGCTTTGGCATGACGGCGGATCAGTTTGTGGGGTGGCCCATTGATGTGCGCACAGACATCTACAGCACCGGCGTGGTGATCTATGAGCTGCTCACCGGCAATCGGCCGGTGTACGGCAAGGAGAAGGAGATCTACAAGACCGCCAGCCGGGAGTTTGCCGATGTGGTGCTGAAGTGCATTGCAGTGGACCCCGAGGACCGGTATCAGACAGACGCAGAGCTGGAGAAGGCACTGGAGGACGTGCAGGCAAACTGGCACACCATCCCCAGAAAGCTGCTACTCCGAAAGCTGGGTGTGGCCGCCTGTGCCGCCTGCCTCGCCATCGGCCTTGTCTCCACCGCCTCCGGCACCTACATCGGCAGCGTGGAGGACGGGGCCGTGATCAACATGGAGCCCAGCTATGTGGTGCTCACCGCCCAGCAGAGTGTTACCGTGCGGGTGCGGAAAGAGGGCGGCTTCGGCAACGAAAACCTCCTCCGTCTGGGTCAGCTGACATGGGACTCCACCGGCAACGACATCGCCCAGATGGACGAGGACCGGATCATCGGACTGAACCCCGGCGAGGCCGTGTTTACCGGCGCATACCGGGGCAAGACCGTAGAGGTGCACGTCACGGTGTCCGAGCCCATGCCTGAGATGACCCAGGTGTCTCTCCGGTACCCAGAGGGCTGCACAGTGGAGGTCTATGCCGGCAATGGAGAGCGGGATCATGTGGACGGAGACTTCCGGAATGCCTCTTTTGTGTCTCCAGAGAGCATGGCCTATGACGATGGAAAGCTCCTGATCGGGGACAGCGGAATGCTGTGTACCGGGGAGAACGGAACCCTCACCGGAGTATTCCTGGATCCCTTCTACCTAACGGTGGACCTGGTACGCTCTTACCAGGGACAGGCCTATGTGCTCACCGGTCCGTGGGAAGACGCAGAGATGAGCCGATACGGCATCGCCCGGGTGGATGAGGAGGGCCGTGCAAAGCTCCTCTACGAAACTGAGGCCGCCTGGACCGTGATCCCGGATATGCAGTTCGATGAGAGCGGCAAGCTCTGGTTTGTACAGCAGAACCTGGGAGAGGGTACCACCCGGCTGAACTCCCTAGATGTTCAGACCGGGGAGATTGAATTGGGGATGACGCTTCCAGACGGGGCCAAATCTATGGCCTTTGGGGAGGACAAGCTCTACATCAGTGTGCCGGAGCAGGGGATTATCATCGCAGTGGACACAGTGGAGGGTACCTGGGAGTACTTCGCCGGCCTGGACGGGGAGCGCCACTTCATCGATGGCACCGCCCCGCAGTTCTACATGCCCAACAGCATTGTCTACTGCGATGGCGCCCTCTACGTCTATGACTTTGACACGGTGCGGAAGATTACCATTGTCGATGGCACCGTTGCCATGACAGAGACTCTGGCAGGTGTGCCGGTGGCGGACACCAACCCGGAGGTTGTGCTGGGTAGCGGCACGATGACACAGCTGCCCGCCTCTGAGCTGGCAGAGCTGACCGTATTGGGACACGGCAAAATCCTGCTCAGCGATCCCAAAAACAGTGTGATCTATCTGATCATGGAGCAGCCCGGGTCTACTGAGGCGTGATTTAGACTGCATTCGCACAATTGAGTACTTTGGAGGTAGGACAGAATGAAACAGCGTTTTCACAGGTTTGCCGCTTGCATCGTCACTTTGGCGTTGCTCCTGATGCTCTGCCCAATGATCGGCAGTGCGGCGTCTTCGGTGGAGGACACATCTCAGAGAAATCTCACCAGTATCGCAGACTGGCCTGTGGATCCGGCGGCAATTGGCGGCGAGGGCTTCCAGGCGGTTCAACCGATCAGTATTGGGGGAGCCACTGGTTCATTGTCTGTAACTGTTCAGACAAGTGGGCTAGAGGGTGATTACGCTGGAAAGCTGTTCGGTTGCATGATCACTGGCCCCAATGGATACAGTACGGAAACAGCAGAACAAGCAGGAGTATCTGCTACCATAGACTCTCTTGAGCCTGGGGAGTATACCGTCACTTTGGTTCAAATTGCAGAACTTGGTGGATATACTTTGGTAGGCGTGACTGGCGATGGCACTGTAACTGTGGAAGCGGGGCAGGTTGCCTCGGTAGTCATTGTAATTACCTATGAGGCGGATCCGACATCCACACTGGATCCTTACTTTAATCCGGCACTTGGCCTTATTTCGGTCAAGGTGACAGCAGTCGGCGGAGGGGAAGAGGCAGCCAGCAAGAAATATACTGTTACCGTCTCTGGTGCGAATGGTTATAGTGAGTCAGGAGCTGTATCAAGCGGAGGGGGCTGGCTTGTGCCTCCTATGGAGCCAGGACAATACAGCATTTCTTTATATCCGGGGGATTTAGATATCCCAGGCTACACCTATAGCGTGTCCGGGGAAGGCACAGTAACTGTAGAGGCTATGGGGGAGGATAATTTTGTGGAATACGAAATTGTTGTCACCTATGAGCCAGAATCTACCCAGAACGCAGCGACTGGCGAAATCCAAGCTGCCTTTACGGTCACTGGACTGCCGGAAGAAGAATACGCCGATAAGTGGTACCATTTCATTCTCACCAATCCTGATGGTACCAGCGAAGGGTCACTGCTCGACTATAAATCTTCGTCTACCGTCCGGATAAGTGGTTTGACTCCAGGAGAATACGGATTGACTGTGGACCCAGAGTCTGCGGCGGTTGATGGCTACGACTACAGCGTGTCTGGTGATGGTAAGGTAACTGTATATCCAGAGCAGACTGCAACGATGAGTATCGTAGTACACTATGAGCTCAGCGCCACTCCGGAACCTACGCCAACTGCCACGGTAACACCGGAGCCTACGCCAACGCCTTCGGAGACCCCAGAACCGGAGCCGTCTCCATCTGTTAGCCCAACGCCCAGCGCTACTCCTGAGCCTACACCATCCGCTACACCGGAGCCCACGGCGGAACCCACTCCAGAACCCACACCATCTGGCACGCCGGAGCCCACACCGACTCCAACTCCCACCCCAACCCCAACCCCAACCCCGACACCAACATCTACCCCTGTGCCCGATGCAGTCGCCTACATTGATGATCGGGACGAGAACATTGAGCTGCCGGTGCGCATGCTGGAAGAGATCGAAGATGTGGAGGACGCTGTGGTGGCTGTGCAGGAGCTTACCGATCGCCTGACCGAAGAGCAGAAGACCTCGCCGACCACCATAGACATTGCTACCCTGTATGCGGAGAGAGCAGCTGCCAAGACAGCGTTGATTGAGTTGGGTTCCGATGATGAGATCCTGATCGATGCTGCACTGCTGCATCGCGTAGAGGGCAATGTAAATCAGGCTGTGGATTCGGTACAGGAGGAGCTGGAGGACAACGGGATTGATGTCGCCCGCAAGATTTCCAAGACTGTTATCCTCGATTTGGGGGACAGGACCTCCTTTGTGGCCAAGATAGATCCGGATGTCCTCACCACCGATGTGGACAAGGTCCGGGTGGAGACAGACCGTTTTGCCATCACATTCAAGTTGGAAGACCTTGCTCCAGACCTGGATGAGATCCTGCGGTTCCAACTGGAAGAAGTAAAAGATGCCGCAAAACCCACTGGTGTGGATACCGTTTTGCTGGCTATGCCGAAGGCGGCTGGCGGCGGGAAAGGTGCCAACAGAATGGCAGTGCGCCTCACGATGCCTCAAGGGGGAACCACCAACCCGGTCACCCTGTCCCTGTATGCCGATGCGGGCGAGAAGGCGTATGAGACTATGCTGCAGGACGAAAAGGCCACGCCCAGTAAGTACAATCCGGTGACGATTACCATCGATGGCAAGACCTCAAGTTCTGGTACTTACTCCACCACCATCAACGAGGTGGACTTCACGGACATCGAGGGCCTGAGTGCGGAGATGCAGGCTGCCATCAAGAACCTGGCTTCCAAGGGCGTCCTGGTGGGCACTACAGCAACCACATTCTCCCCATACGAGACCTTGACCCGGGGACAGATCGCCATCCTGCTGTCTCGTGTGCTGGGCCTCTACGATGAGAGGGCTACAACGAACTATACGGATGTGACAAAGGCGAACTGGTACTATGTAGGGGCTGCCTCCTGCCAGAAGGCAAGTCTGATGAGCGGTGTTGGCGGCGGGAGATTCAACGGCGATGCGGTGATCAGCAAAGGCGAGATCATTGCAGCTGGCGGCAACGTGCTGATGCGATACATGGACTATGAGACGCCAGCCAACCTGGAACTGTATCTGGGACGTTACAGCGATGACGTGCCTACCTGGGGCAGAGAGTCCATTGCGGTTGCTACACAGGAAAACATCGTGGTGTACCGTACAGACGGGCAGTTCCTGGCGCTTTCGGACATGACCCGCGCAGATGCGGCAATTGTGATCAACCGGCTGTTCAGCAGGATTTGGTGATACACATTCTGCCGATACTGTGCGGTGAGAACGGCTGATAATCATTTCTATTCTCAAATCGACACGGCGGGAAACTGACAGCGTGGGGAAATACCAAACGGGAGGAACCAGCATGAAACATTGTATTCACAGACTTGCCGCATGCATCATCTCATTCGCCCTGCTTCTGACGTTCTGCCCGATGATGGGGAGTGCGGGTACCCACTTAACATCCAGTGCGTCCACACCGGGCCAGAACATTCAGTATGCACCGGAATCCGGGGGAGATCCTTCAACAGGAACTGGCTCGCTCCGGGTAATCCTGTACGGAGAAGGGGCCCCACCTGGAGCGGAAAGCGAAATATATAATATCCAGGTAGCCGGCCCGAATGGATACATTACGAATCTCACGATACCTGGCTACGGCAGTATGACGGCGAGCAATTTGGAGCCTGGCGTATATACCGTGACGGAAATTCGTTTTGCAGTTCCCGATGGCTACACGTTGGATATTCAGGGGGAAGGCTCTGTAACCGTAGAGGCGGGCCAGGAAGCCGAGATCCGTATTGTACACTATTATGGGCCGACACCTCCGGAATCAGCGCTGGTTGACGATCCAGTTGTCAGTCCAACCCCGTCAGAGGACGTAACAGATTCTCCGTCATGGGGCTCTCTCGATGTCTCCTATTCATGCGAGGTTGTTGGAAACGCGGTTTTGACTGTGGAGAACGAGATTCACATCACGGGTCCTGATGGGTACAGCCAGACTGTTCCCGGCGGAGCCACTGGTAATATGGGTTTGCAAGGCCTGACGCCTGGAGTATATACCGTGACCATGACAGGTGGGGATATCAGCGGTTATACGCGGGAGACTACCGGCGGAGGAGAAGTTGTTGTAGAGGCGGGAGAGGTTGCCTCTGTTTCGTTCTTCACCATATATACTCCAGAGCCAACCCCGGAACCATCGCCCTCAGATGAGCCTGCAGTGTCTCCACCACCCGTAGAGATGCCGTCTCAAGAGCCAAGCCCAACTCCTTCGGATGAACCGACACCAACTCCTATCGAGACAACGGAACCGGAGCCTTCTCCATCCGATACCCCGATGCCCAGTGCCACTCCGGAACACACACCAACGCCTTTGGAGACTCCAAGACCCGCACCAACTCCCTCGGAGACCCCGGAACCGGAGCCGTCTCCATCTGCTACCCCAACGCCCAGCGCCACTCCTGAGCCTACACCATCCGCTACACCAGAGCCCACGGCGGAACCCACACCTGAGCCCACACCATCTGGCACGCCGGAGTCCACTCCGACTCCAACCCCAACCCCAACCCCGACACCCACACCCACACCCACACCTACCCGTTTGCCCGATGTGACTGTGTACATTGATGACCGGGATGAGAACATCAAACTGCCGGTGCGCATGCTGGACGAGATCGAGGATGCAGAGGATGCCGTAGAGGCGGTTCAAGAACTGGTTGATCGTCTTACACCGGAGCAGAAGTTGTCCCACACCGCTATCGATATCGCCACGCTGTTTGCCGAGAGAGCCGCTGCCCTCACGGCTGTGGTGGATACGAACTCCCAGGACGAGCTCTTGATCGATGCTGCTCTATTGCACCAGGTAGAGGAGACTGTGAAACAGGCCGCGGGAATGGTGGGCGAAGAGCTGGAGAACAACGGTGTGGATGTAGACCGCAAGCTGCCGAAGACCATCATCCTGTATGTGGGAGATAGGACTTCCTTTGTGGCCAAGATAGATCCGGATGTGCTCACCACCGATGTGGACAAGGTTCGAGTGGAGACAGACCGGTTTGCGATCACCTTCAAACTGGAGGATCTGGCGGCGGACTTGAATGATCTGGCGGCAGATCAGGATGTGTACCTGCAATTCAAAGCGGAAGAAGTGGGTGACAGCGAGACCACTGCAAAACCCCAGATGCTTCTTATAGCCACGCCGAAGGCAGCGGGCAACAAGGCGGATAGCGGGAAGCTGGCTGTAAGGCTCACCATGCCGGAGGGCGGCATCACCAATCCGATCACCTTGTCTCTTTCTTCTGAGGCGGGTGAGAGCCAGTACCAGACTATGACGCTGAACGATGCGGCCACGCCCAGTAAGTTCAACCCGGTCACCATCACCATGGATAGCAAGACCATCACTTCTGGAGCCTATACCACAGAGACCAACGAGGTGGACTTCACGGACATCGAGGGCCTGAGTGCGGAGATGCAAGCCGCCATCAAAAATCTGGCTTCCAAGGGCGTCCTGGTGGGCACTACAGCGACCACATTCTCCCCGGAGGAGACCTTGACCCGAGGACAGATCGCCATCCTGCTGTCTCGGGTGCTGGGTCTCTACGATGAGAGGGCTACAACGGACTACACGGATGTGACCAAGGCAAACTGGTATTACGTAGGGGCTGCCTCCTGCCAGAAGGCAAATCTGATGAGCGGCGTAGGCGGCGGGAGATTCAACGGCGATGCGGTGATCAGCAAAGGCGAGATCATTGCTGCCGGCGGCAATGTGCTGATGCGGTACATGGACTATGAGACACCAGCCAACCTGGAACTGTATCTGGGACGCTACAGCGATGACGTGCCGACTTGGGGCAGAGAGTCCATTGCCGTAGCCACACAGGAAAACATCGTGGTGTACCGTACAGACGGGCAGTTCCTGGCGCTTTCGGACATGACCCGCGGAGATGCAGCAATTGTGATCAACCGGCTGTTCAGCAGGATTTGGTGATCAGACTGCGTGGGACTGCCAGCGGAGAGGCTGGCAGTCCCACGGCGGTTTTTGGGGAGAAGGACACAAGAACTATAATGAATTCGACATAATAGAAACAGAACGGTGAGGCCTGACGACCAACAGAGCAGTTGCAGCTGAAGCTTGAGATAGGCGGTCATTCACCAAGCCAGACTCTATCGAACAGCCGATCATTGATGATGGCCGCTTCACCACGGGTCATGGTGGTGTCGCCATGGAACATCTTGTCTGTGTTCTGCGTGACGAGGTTTTCCCGGGTGGCCAGGGCGATCCAGGGCACCGGTCAGGTGCATGCCGCCTGACCAGTGCCCTGTATAAAAGAGGAGTGAGCAAATGGAGACCATGTACCAGCCGGGAAGCGTAGTCTTTGAAGACTGGGTGATCCAGCGAAAAATCGGGTCCGGGGGATACGGCATTGTCTATGAGCTCAAACGGGACTACTACGGGGAGTACCATGCTGCCCTGAAGGTGATCGCCATCTCCAGGTCTGATTCCGAGGTTGAGAACTTGTGATCCATCGCCCGTTCCGCAGAATTTGGTGACCGCTGTTCAGATAGCTGGGAGAAGGATAATTGAGGCCTGAACAACGATCTAAGAACAGCAGAACTAACATCTCGCTGAACAATGGCAGCCTACTGCACCAGAATGCAGATCGCTATCCGCGACATAGTACAATGAGGAATACCATTTTGGGGGAAATAGAATGAAACAGCATATTCGAAGAATAGCCTCTTGTGTCCTGACTTTAGCATTGTTTCTGACGCTTTGCCCGATGATAGGAAGTGGGTCTAGCGGTTTTGATACGCAGCTGGGTATGGAGCGTGTTGGAACGGACTTACCTTTGCCTGATTTCATGGAAGGCAACCTTTCCCCCACTCAACCTGTAGTGGACCAAGCAGATCGTTCCGTTGCGGTGGATCCCCAGTATCTGTTGGCACCGGAAGAACCTCCTCAATTGACAGGGTCTCTGACCATCTCCTTGAGAATCAGCGGTATTTCATATCCTGGCTCGTCTGCACAGGGGATATGATTTTTTCAAAAAAGTACTCAAATTTGCCCCCTCAGCACGGTGATTG
>CANRFN010000049.1 GCA_947629915.1 uncultured Oscillospiraceae bacterium
GGCATCGGGGGTACCCCCTGGGGGGTCTCGGGTGGCTAGTGTCGGTTCCAATCAACAAATTTGTCGAATATCACCTCATGGCTTGTACGGGCCCTCTTGATGCTGGATTGCGCGTTTTGGTGCGCCTTGAACGTGCTGCAGGATGCCGTGAGACAAGGCGGGGAGAATTACGACGTCTCTGGGACTTCCCTGTGCGGCAGATTACCCCTGTATCTAGGATTGGCATATTTGGATTTTCTTTGGAAGATGATTGGTGAAATTGTTAGAAAGAAATGCCAAAGTGGGGTTGCACTTTTGGGATGCTGCGCTATAATAGCGGGGTACATACCGTTTTGCATGTGTGGGAGGGATACCATGAAGACAAAGGCGGAACTGCTCCCGGAGTGCCCGGTGGCCCAGACGGTGCAGCTCATCGGCAACAAGTGGAAGCTGCTCATCATCCGGAATCTGCTGGAGCGGCCCTGGCGGTTCAACGAGCTGCAGCGGAGTCTGGAGGGCATCAGCCAGAAGGTCCTCACAGACAGCCTCCGCTCCCTGGCGGCAGACGGCCTGGTCTCCCGCACGGTGTATCCCGAGGTGCCCCCGCGGGTGGAGTACGCCCTCACCGATCTGGGATACAGCCTGAAGCCCGTCCTGGACGCCATGCGGGACTGGGGGCAGCAATATCAGGCATCCCATGCAGACGATGCGGCGGGGGTGGAACCATAGGGCGGCTGTTTTCTGTCTCGGTGCCGGTATGCTGGACAGAGAAAAAACCGGCGTGTCTCAGAGAGACACGCCGGGGAGCGCAGCGGGTGGGATTCGAACCCACGGACCCTTGCGGGTCACCTGATTTCGAGTCAGGCCCGTTATGACCACTTCGATACCGCTGCACGGGGCTGGACGGAGCCAGCCCGATAAAGATACCCGATTTGCAGACAATTGTCAAGCACTGATTTCCGGGGAAATTGCCCGCGGCTGGCGGCAACTGGTGCTGCTGGGATATGGATGGCTCAGGTTTGACTGAGGAAGGCCTTTACCTCGTCCGCCCGCTCCCTCGCGTGGTGCAGGCCGGTCTCCCAGAGGGCCTGGATCTTCTGCACATCCGTCTCCACCCGGGAGAAGCCCTGGGTGCTCACCGGGGAGAAGAGCAGCACATCGCCATCTCTCTCCGCCTGGAAGAGCTCTTCACGGCAGCGGTTGTAGGTGTCGGCGCGGCGCTCCATCACGTCCACGAACTTGGGGTACTTCCGGTAGAGGGTGCGGATCACGGGCAGCAGGCTGCTGGGCTTGCGGATATAGCTCCGCTCCCGGGTGAGCACCACCACAACGCGGTCGCAGCCCTTCTCTAGGGCTCGTTTCCAGGGGATGCTGTCTGCGGCGCCCCCGTCCAGGCATTGGATGCCGTGGTACGGGATGATGGGGAAGAGCACCGGCATGGCGCAGGTGGCCCGCATCAGGGTGAAAGCGGGATCCCGCTCGTTGACGGGGAAGAAGACCTCCTCACCGGTCTCCACGTTGGTGACCCCGGCCTCCGCCTCACCGGGCCAGCGGTCCAGGGCATCGAAGTCATAGGGAATCCGCCGGGCGGGGATCTCGGTGAAGGAGAAGTCCAGCCCGAAGTAGCTGCGGTTGCGGGGATCCAGCAGGTTGTTCACCCCCATGTAGCGCTTGTCGTTGGCATAGGTGGTGAGAATCTGCAGGTTGCGCCCGAACTGGCCGGAGAGATAGCTCACCCCGTAGGCGATGCCGGCGGATACGCCTACCACATAGTCGAAGTCAATGCCGGCCTCCAGAAAGCCGTCTGTGACGCCGCTGGAGTAGATGGTGCGCAGGGCACCGCCCTCTAATACAAGACCTGTTTTCATTGGGACCTCCTCAGACCCGGGATCAAGGGTCGTTGGTCCCCTATTATAGCTTTCCGGCAAGAAAAAGCAAGGCCCGCCGCGGAGAAATGCCGCCGTAGTTGGGCGCTCTTTTCCTTGGAAAAGTCTAGAATGCGGTGTAAAAGTGGCGGAATTCGCCCTTTTTCCCACCGGAAAACTATGAAAAATGCAGAGCATCGAAAAATCCGTTGTGCAACCTGCACAGGATTCACAATCCCTCAAAATGGGGCGTTTGTCTTTCTTGACTTTCCTTTGCCCCCGCGCTATAATGATGGATGAATCATCCAGCCCCCGCAGCGGGACTGATTACAACCAGATAAGGAGGTACATATGAGCACATCCGAGTTCCTCACCGAAGCCCTGGATCGGTTCAGCAAAGGGACAAGCACCGATGCTTATAAAGTCATGGGGTGCCACAGGGAGGTACGGGACGACCAGGACGGCTGGGTCTTCCGTGTCTGGGCCCCCCACGCCCGCAGCGTACGCGTTGTGGGCAACTTCAACAAGTGGGACACCGAGGCGCCGCCCATGACCGACATCGGCAACGGTGTCTGGGAGGGGTTCGTCCCCGGCCTGGAGGTGTACGAGGACTACAAGTACTACATCGAGCGCCCGGACGGCACCTGCACCTTCCGCGGAGACCCCTACGCCTTCCACTGGGGCACCCGGCCCTCCACGTCCAGCAAGGTCTATGACCTGGACGGATTCCAGTGGACGGACGGCCGGTACCGCGCCAACAGGGCCCGCCGGTCCGCCATGCTGAGCCCCATGAACATCTACGAGATGCACCTGGGCTCCTGGAAGATGCACGATGACGGCAATCCCTTCACCTATGAGGAGACGGCCCGGGATCTGGCGGTGTACCTCAAGGATATGGGCTACACCCATGTGGAGCTGCTGCCGGTGAGCGAGTTCCCCTATGACCCCTCCTGGGGCTATCAGGTCACCGGCTACTACGCCCCCACCTCCCGGTATGGCGCCCCCAAGGACTTCATGAAGTTTGTGGACATCCTCCACAACGCCGGCATCGGCGTCATCATCGACTGGGTGCCCGCCCACTTCCCCCGGGATGAGCAGGGCCTCTTCGAGTACGATGGGGAATGCTGCTACGAGCCGCAGGACCCGGTGATGCGGGAGCATCCGGACTGGGGCACCCGCGTCTTCGACTACTCTCGCTATGAAGTTCGCTCCTTCCTCATCTCCAACGCGGTGTACTGGCTGGACATGTACCATGTGGACGGCATCCGGGTGGACGCCGTGGCCTCCATGCTGTACCTGGACTACGGCCGCAGAGACCGGGAGTGGCACCCCAACAAGGACGGCGGCAACATCAATCTGGACGCCGTGCAGTTCCTCCGGGACGTGAACCGGGAGGCCCTCACCTTCAACCCCAACGCGGTGATGATCGCAGAGGAGTCCACCGCATTCCCCATGGTGACAAGACCCGGCTACGATGGCGGCTTGGGCTTCAGCTTCAAGTGGAACATGGGCTGGATGCACGACATGATCGACTACACCTCTACGGATCCCCTCTTCCGCAAGTATAAGCACAATGACATCACCTTCTCCTTGACCTACGCCTTCTCGGAGAACTACATCCTGCCGCTGTCTCACGATGAGGTGGTCCACGGAAAGTGCTCCCTCATCAACAAGATGCCGGGGGACTACGATGCCAAGTTCCAGGGCCTGCGGGCCTTCTACGGCTACATGATGACCCACCCCGGCAAGAAGCTGCTCTTCATGGGCGGCGAGATCGGCCAGTTCATCGAGTGGGACGAGAAGCGGCCGCTGGACTGGTTCCTCCTGGGCTACGACCGACACCGCCAGCTCCAGGACTACGTCCGGGACCTGAACCACTACTATCTGGATCATCCCGCTCTCTGGCAGAACGACACAGACTGGAAGGGATTCCAGTGGATCGCCTGCGATGACGCGGACCAGAGCATCATCTCCTTCCGCCGCATCGATGCCAAGGGCAAAGAGGTGATCGTGATCTGCAACTTCTGCCCGGTAGAGCGGCAGAACTACCGCATCGGCCTGCCGAAACAGGGCACCTACGTGCCGGTTTTGAACAGCGATGACGTGAAATACGGCGGCACCGGCACCGAGATCGGCCCGGTGAAGGCTGAGAAGGAGCCCCTGCACGGGCTGACCTTCTCCGGCGTCTTTACCATCCCGCCCATGTCCACTGTTTTCTACGAGCACAAGCTCGTACGGAAAACCGCATCCGATGCCGAAGAGGTCCAAGCGCCGGCACCGAAGGCGGAAGATAAACCTGCAAAACCCAGCAAGAGCTCCAAACCTGCAGCACCCAAGCGCAAGACCACCAGCAAAAAACCCGCGCAAGCGGAAACCAAGTAACACAAGGGGGACGTCAATCGTGATTGAGCGTAAGAAAGAATGCATCGCCATGCTTCTGGCCGGCGGCCAGGGCAGCAGACTGTATGTCCTGACGGAGGATACCGCCAAGCCTGCAGTTCCCTTCGGAGGAAAGTACCGCATCATCGACTTTTCTCTGTCTAACTGCGTGAACTCTGGAATTGATACCGTGGGCATTCTCACCCAGTATCAGCCTCTGGAGCTGAACGACTACATCGGCAACGGCCAGCCCTGGGACCTGAACCGCAACTTCGGCGGCGCCCATGTGCTCCCGCCCTACACCCGTGCCAAGCACAGCGACTGGTACAAGGGCACCGCCAGCGCCATCTATCAGAACATCGCCTTCGTGGACCGCTACAACCCCAAGTACGTGGTGATGCTGTCCGGCGACCACATCTACAAGATGGACTACCACAAGATGCTGGAGTTCCACAAGGCGAAGGGCTCTGAGTGCACCATCGCCGTCATCGATGTGAGCCCGGCGGAGGCCACCCGTATGGGCATCATGTCCACCGATGAGAACATGGCCATCACGGACTTCGAGGAGAAGCCCAAGCAGCCCAAGAGCTGCCACGCCTCCATGGGCGTGTACGTCTTCACCTGGGACGTGCTGAAGCAGTACCTCATCGCCGATGAGGCGGACCCGGACTCCGAGAACGACTTCGGCAAGAACATCATCCCCAGCTTCCTGAAGGACGGCCGGGCCATGTACGCCTATCCGTTCGAGGGCTACTGGAAGGACGTCGGCACCCTGCCCAGCCTCTGGGAGGCCAACATGGACCTCTTGGATCCCGCCGATCCGCTGAAGATCCACGACACCAGCTGGAAGATCTACGCCCGGAACTATGCCAGCCCCTCCACCCGCATCGACCCCGCTGCCAAGGTGGCCAACTCCCTCATCGCCGAGGGCTGCGTGATCCGCGGCAAGGTGACCCACTCCGTGATCTACACCGGGTGCGTCATCGAAGAGGGCGCCTCCGTCACCGGCGCTGTCATCATGCCCAACACCATCGTGAAGAAGGGCGCTGATGTGAACTACGCCATCGTGGGCGAGCGCTGCGTCATTGAAGAGAACGCCGTCATCGGCGAGAAGCCGGACGGCGGCGATCCCTTCACCCACAACGGAATCGCTGTGGTGGGCCACAGAAAGACCATTGCCTCCGGCACGGTCATCAAGCCCAATGAAATTGTCTGAGGAGGGCCGCTGCTATGAACATGACTGGTATCATCTTTTCCGAGACCTACGGTGAGGATCTGGACGTCTTTACCCATGACCGCAACCTGGCTGCCATCCCCTTCGGCGGACGGTATCGCCTGGTAGACTTCGTGCTGTCCAACATGGTCAACTCCGGCATCAACAACGTCGGCGTGCTGGCCAAGCAGCACTATCACTCCCTGATGGACCACCTGGCCAACAACCAGGAGTGGGACCTGAACCGCAAGAACGGCGGCCTGCTGCTGCTGCCGCCCTTCGCCTCTGAGGCAGTGAACCACAACAACCGGGGCAAGCTGGACGAGCTGCGCAACGCCCTGAACTATCTGGAGCAGTCCAACAGCCAGTACGTGCTGCTGGCAGATGCCTATGTGGTGTACAACATGGACTACCGTCCCATGCTCCAGGCCCACATCGACAGCGGCGCCGATGTCACCATCGCCGCCACCCACGAGCCCGATGGCTCTACCAAGGTGTACCCCTCCGTGCTGCAGGCGGACCGCAGCGGCCGGGTGGTCTCCTACGCCCTGAACACCACCGCCCGTCCCGGCGATTACGTGGGCATGGGCTGCCTCATCATCGCAAAGCAGCTGCTCACCAGCGCCATCCAGGAGCTCACCGCCAAGGGCATCTACCACCTGGAGCGGGACTTCATCCAGCACGACTTCAACCGCGGCAAGCTCACCCTGAACATGTTCCCGTTTGAGGGGGTGTGCCTGCGTATCCGTGATGTGGACTCCTACTTCCGCAGCTCCATGGCCATCATCGATGAGTCCGTGGGCGCCCCTCTCTTCCGCGGCGACCGCCCCGTGTTCACCCGCGTCACCGATGAGATCCCCACCTACTACGGCCCGGAGTGCAACGTCTCCTCCTGCGTGGTGGCGGACGGCTGCGTGCTGGAGGGCACTGTGGACAACTGCGTGTTCTCCCGCGGCGTGCGGGTCTGCAAGGGCGCCGTTGTGAAAAACTGCATCATCATGCAGGGCAGCACCGTAGGCGAGGGCGCTCAGCTGGAGAACGTCATCGTGGATAAGTGGGCCAACATCACCGCCGGCGCCCAGCTGAAGGGCCTGGCCACCAACCCGGTGATCATCCGGAAAGGAGCAGTCGTATGAAGATCCTCTTCGCCTCCAGCGAGTGTGCGCCCTATGTGAAGACCGGCGGCCTGGGCGATGTGGCGGCGGCGCTGCCCAAAGCCCTGGCGCAGGCCCCCGGCGCAGAGGTCTACGTCTTCCTGCCCTTCTACAAATCCCTGAAGGACAGCACCCGCTATCAGACGGAACTGGTCTCTGAGTTCACCGTGCCCCTGGGCTGGCGCAACTGCTATGTGGGCCTCCACCGCCTGGTGGGCCAGGAGGGCAGCCTGCAGTTCTACTTTGTGGACAACGAGTACTACTTCTACCGGGACGGCTCCATCTACGGCCACCTGGACGATGGCGAGCGCTTTGCCTACTTCTCCAAGGCCATCCTGGAGTCCCTGATGCACCTGGGCTGGTATCCCGATGTGATCCACTGCAACGACTGGCAGACCGCTCTGGTGCCGGTGTTCCTCCAGGCCTTCTATCAGGGCGGCGAGGCGTACAGCGGCATCCGCACCGTGTACACCATCCACAACATCGAGTACCAGGGCTGGGCCGGCCACGACTTCCTGGGCGATGTGATGGGCCTGGGCGAGGAGTGGAGAAACGTGGTGGCCATGGGCGATGCGGTGAACTTCATGAAGGCCGCCATCCTGGCCGCAGACAAGGTGTCCACCGTGTCCCGCACCTATGCCTATGAGATCCAGAACCCGTACTTCGCCCACGGCCTGGACGTGGTGCTCCGGGATCACGCCTACAAGCTCACCGGCGTGGTGAACGGCATCGACACCGATGTCTGGAATTCCGCCACAGACCCCCTGATCTACGCCAACTTCGACCTGGACACCATCGAGAAGAAGGCCGAGGACAAGCGCTTCCTCCAGGAGCGGTTGGGCCTTGCCGTCCGGGACGATGTGCCCCTCATCATCATGATCACCCGGCTCGCCGGCCACAAGGGCCTGGACCTCATCCAGGCCGTGATGGACGACATCATCTCCGATGACCTCCAGATGGTGGTGATCGGCACCGGCGAGGCCCAGTACGAGGACATGTTCCGGGGCTATGCCTACGCCTATCCCGCCAAGATGTCCGCCAACATCGTCTTCGACAACACCCTGGCGCACCAGGCCTATGCCGGCGGCGACATCGTGCTGATGCCCTCCAAGCAGGAGCCCTGCGGCTTGACCCAGCTCATCGCCATGCGCTACGGCACCGCCTCCGTGGTCCGGGAGACCGGCGGCCTCTATGACACCGTCCCCGCCTTTGACCCCGAGACGGGGGAGGGCAGAGGCTTCACCTTCAAGACCTACAACGCCCACGACATGCTGGACGCCATCCGGAGAGCCTGCAAGACCTATCAGAACAAGGAGCAGTGGGCCGTTCTGCAGAAGAACCTCATGACCTATGACTGCTCCTGGAACCACTCCGTACAGGAATACTGGGAGCTGTACCGTTCCCTCTGAGAAACCTGACTGAAAATTGCCCGGGAAACGGGAAAATGGCAGAAAAGTTCTTGCATTTCTCCGTTCCTGTGGTATAATGCCCCCTGCGTGTGCCGCCGAGCCGGCGGCACACGCAGGGCGTACTGCGCGGACCGCCGCCGGTGGCCGACTATTTCTATGATTCATTGCCGGCACCCCGGCGGTAAGGAGTTTCTTTTTCATGGATCAAAACCTGATTATTGATCGCCTGGACAGCACCCTGCTGATTCGATATGGCTGCACCCGGGAGGACGCCTCCCCCCAGCAGATCTACCGGGCCCTCTGCTACAACGTCAACCGGCTTCTGGCCGAGAAGAGCGCCGCGTTCTACCGCAAGCAGGACGAGGAGAACGCCAAGAAAGTGTACTACATGTCCATGGAGTTCCTGGTGGGCACCTCCCTGCGGAATAACCTCTACAACCTGGGCCTGGAGGCAGACTTCACCAAGGCCCTGGCAGACTGCGGCGTAGACATTCACGACCTCTATGAGCTGGAGCCCGATGCCGGTCTCGGCAACGGCGGCCTGGGCCGTCTGGCCTCCTGCTACATGGACTCCGCCACCACCCTGGGCATCCCCCTCACCGGCTATTCCATCCGCTATGAGTTCGGCATCTTCAAGCAGAAGATCGTGGACGGCTGGCAGATGGAGTTCCCCGATGACTGGATGAACAACGGCCACGTCTGGCTGGTGCCCCACGAGAGCGAGGCCATCGAGGTGAAGTTCGGCGGCAACATCCACTCCTGGATGGACAACGGCAAGTTCCGCGTGGCCCACCTGAACTATCAGTCCGTCATGGCAGTGCCCAACGACATGTTCATCACCGGGTACAACACCGAGGCCGTGAACCCCCTGGTGCTCTGGAGCGCCAAGTCCCCCAACAGCTTCGACATGTCTGCCTTCTCCCGCGGCGACTACGCCAAGGCCCTGGAGGGAGACACCATGGCCGAGGTGATCTCTAAGGTCCTGTATCCCGCAGACGACCACATCGCCGGCAAGCGGCTGCGCCTGCGCCAGCAGTACCTGCTGGTCTCCGCCTCAGTGCAGACCATTCTGAAAAAGCACCTCCGGGACTACAAGTCCCTGGACAACCTGCCGGACAAGGTGTCCATCCACATCAACGACACCCACCCGGCCCTCTGCGTGCCCGAGCTGATGCGCCTGCTGGTGGACGAGCACGACTACTCCTGGGAGAAGGCGTGGGACATCACCTGCCGCACCCTGTCCTACACCAACCACACCGTCATGAGCGAGGCTCTGGAGCGCTGGAGCGAGAGCCTCTTCGCCGAGCAGCTGCCCCGGATCTACCAGATCGTCCAGGAGATCAACCGCCGGCTCCTCATCGACCTCTACGCCTTCTACGGCCATGACGAGGGCAAGATCAACTACATGGCCGTCATCGCAAACGGCGAGGTCCGCATGGCCAACCTCTGCCTCTGCTGCTGCCACCATGTCAATGGCGTGTCCAAGCTGCACACCGAGATCTTGAAGGACAGCATCTTCCACGACTACTATGTGATGGACCAGGATAAGTTCCTGAACGTCACCAACGGCATCGCATACCGCCGCTGGCTGTGCCAGTCCAACCCGGAGCTCACCGGCATGCTGGATGAGCTTATCGGCACCGGCTACACCACAGACAGCACCGAGCTGGAGAAGCTTCTGAAGTACTACGATGACCCCGTGGTGCTCCAGCGCCTCCAGGAGATCAAGCGTGCCAACAAGGTCCGCCTGTCCAACCTCATCATGAAGAAGAACGGCATCTATGTGGATCCGTCCTCCCTCTTCGATGTGCAGATCAAGCGCCTCCACGAGTACAAGCGGCAGCTTCTCAACGTGCTGCAGATCCTGCACATGTACCTGGAGATCAAGAACAACCCCAACGGCAACTTCCAGCCCCGCACCTTTATCTTCGCGGCCAAGGCGTCTGCCGGCTACATCATGGCCAAGCAGATCATCCAGCTCATCTGCTCCGTGGGCAAGCTGGTGAACTCCGATCCCGCCGTCCGAGACAAGCTGAAAGTGGTCTTCCTGGAGGACTACAACGTCTCCCTGGCTGAGATCATCATCCCCGCCGCCGAGATCTCCGAGCAGATCTCCGTGGCCGGCAAAGAGGCCTCCGGCACCGGCAACATGAAGCTCATGATCAACGGCGCGGTCACCCTGGGCACCCTGGACGGCGCCAACGTGGAGATCCGGGAGCAGGTTGGCGATGACAACATCGTCCTCTTCGGCATGCACACCGATGAGGTGAACGACCTCTGGCGCCGGGGTTACCATCCGCTGGACTTTGTCCGGGGCGATCCCGAGCTCAAGGCCGTGATGGACCTGCTCATGGGCGGCATCGCCGGCATGCACTTCGATGACATCGTCCGCTCCCTCACCACCAACAGCAAGGGCACCGCAGACCCGTATATGTGTCTCGCGGACTTCCACGACTATGTCCGCGCCCAGCGGGACGTGAGCGCGATCTACCAGGACAAGCGGCGCTTCACCAACATGTCCCTGGTGAACACCGCCAAGGCCGGCTTCTTCTCCGCAGACCGGGCCGTACTGGAGTATGCCAAGAACATCTGGCATGTGAAATAAGACCTTTCCGGGACCGGACGGCCAGCCTGGCCGCCCGGTCTCTTAGGGTATCGGCCTGGGGCCGGTGCCAACTCCGATTCAGACAACGAAGGAGTGTTTTCCTATGAGCGAGGTATGCTTTGGCGTTGACGTGGGCGGCACCACCGTAAAGCTGGGGCTGGTGGACAGCGAGGGCAACCTGCTGGAGAAGCGGGAATTTGCCTCCCCCAAAGACCCCAACGCCATGTTTGACGTCATCGTATCCCATATGGACCAGGTCATCGTCCACTATCCCGGCATCCGCTGCATGGGCGCCGGCGTAGGGGTCCCCGGCCCGGTGATCGACGAGGCCATGGTCCGCAGCTGCTCCAACCTGGGCTGGGGGCGGGTCATGGTGGCGGAAGAGCTCACCAAGCGGGCTCACATGAATATCAAAGTCGCCAACGATGCCAATATGGCCGCCATGGGTGAGATGTGGATGGGCGCCGGCAAGGGCTGCCGGAACCTCGTCATGCTCACCGTGGGCACCGGCGTGGGCGGCGGCATCATCGTAGACGGCAAGATTCTCGCCGGCGCTCTGGGCGGCGGCGGGGAGATCGGCCACATCCCCCTGCACTACCACCCGGACTGGCAGTGCAACTGCGGCAAGTACGGCTGCCTGGAGGTCACCGCCTCCGCCAGCGGCATCATCCGGGCCGCAAAGCAGTATCATCCCTTCAGCGAGATGCAGGACCTGGGGGCCAAGGAAGTGTTTGAGGCCATGTACGCCGGGGACCAACACGCCAGAGAGGCCGTGGAGAACGCCGGCAAGGCCTTGGGCGAGGCCTGCGCCATCCTGGCCTGCGTGCTGAACCCCGAGATGTTCCTCGTCGGCGGCGGCGTCTCCGCGGCTGGCCGGGCCCTGTTGGACCCCATCGAGCAGAGCTTCCGGGAGAAGTGCTTCCCGCCCTGTGCCAATGTGCGCTTTGCCCGGGCCACCCTGGGGAACAACGCCGGCATCTACGGCGGTGCGGCCCTGTTCTTTGCCCACTGAGTTCTACGATTTCCTATTTCCGCGCATTCATTACACCATTGCAAGAAATTGAAAGGAGAGAAGCACTATGCTCAGTCTTGATCTCAGCAAATTGGAAGGTGCTGTGAGCGCCGAAGAGCTGGCCTCCCTGGAGGCAGAGACCGCCAAAGCCCATGCCGCCCTCTATGACCCCGCCTCCAAGGGCTCCGATTTCGTAGGATGGCTGAAACTGCCCGAAACTTACGACAAAGAGGAGTTTGCCCGCATCCAGAAGGCCGCGGCCAAGATCCGTTCTGATTCCGATGTCCTGGTGGTAATCGGCATCGGCGGCTCCTATCTGGGCGCCCGGGCCGTCCTGGAGGTGTTCCCCGCCGAGGGCATCGACATCTGCTTCGCCGGCTGCTCCCTCAGCCCCAATGAGCTGAAGAAGGTGGAGAAGAAGATCCAGGGCAAGAACTGGTCCATCAATGTGATCTCCAAGTCCGGCGGCACCACCGAGCCCGCCGTGGCCTTCCGGGTGTTCCGGGACCTCTTGGTAAAGCAGTACGGCAAAGAGGCGGACAAGCGCATCTACGCCACCACCGATAAGGCCCGGGGCGCTCTCAAGAGCCTGGCCGATGCCAACGGCTGGGAGACCTTCGTGGTGCCCGATGACGTGGGCGGCCGCTACTCCGTGCTCACCGCCGTGGGCCTGCTGCCCATCGCCGCCGCCGGCGTAGACATCACCGAGCTCATGGGCGGCGCCTACGATGCCATGGTCCGCTTCGATGAGCGCTCCATGGAGAACCCCGTGTGGCAGTATGCCGCCGCCCGCAACGTCCTCTACCGCAAGGGCAAGAAGATCGAGCTCTACTGCACCTATGAGCCCAGCTACTCCTTCGTAGGCGAGTGGCTGAAGCAGCTCTTCGGCGAGTCCGAGGGCAAAGAGGGCAAGGCCCTGTGGCCCGCCTCCGCCCAGTTCACCACCGATCTCCACTCCCTGGGCCAGTACATCCAGGACGGCGAGCGGGACCTCTTTGAGACGGTGATCTACGTGGACGACACCGGCTGCGATGTGGCCATCCCCTACAGCGATGACAACGGGGACAACCTGAACTACCTCGCCGGCAAGCCCCTGAGCTTCGTCCGGGAGATGGCCTTCCAGGGCACCCTGGCGGCCCACAAGGACGGCGGCGCCCCCTCCATCGTGCTCCGCATTCCCCAGATGACCGTCCGGGCCCTGGGCGAGCTGCTGTACTTCTTCGAGCTCTCCTGCGGCGTGAGCGGCCACATCCTGGGCGTGAACCCCTTCAACCAGCCCGGCGTGGAGGCCTACAAGAAGAACATGTTCGCTCTTCTGGGCCGGCCCTGATCGCATCTAACAGAATACGTGTAAACGGCAAGGCCGCAGGCGAATCGCCTGCGGCCTTGCCGTTTCTTGTCTCTTGGGTTTTTCTGGTAGGGGATTGGGCGGCATGGGATGGGCCGATGGTGTGCCTCAACCCAAACCGAAGAAGCGGAGCAGCTCTTCCGGCGTGGACACGATGGCCAGTGCTCCCGCAGACTCCAGCTCTCCCGGCTCCGCATAGCCGCAGAAGTCCACTCCCAGACAGGGGAGATCACACGCCCGGGCGCCGGACACATCGGAGCCCCGGTCTCCGATCATGAGGGTGGTTTCGGGGTCTGCCTGCAGCTGGCGCATGGCCTCCCGGATGATGGCGGGCTTGTCCTCCGGCACCCCGTTGTGGAAGGAGCCGGAGATGACCGAGAAGCTGTCTCCGAAGCCGCAGAGCTGCACCAGGGGCACGCAGTACGCCCAGGGCTTGCAGCTGGCCACCGCCAGGGTGTATCCCGCCGCTTTGAGATGCCGGACTGCCACGGGCATGCCGGGGACTGCCCTGGTGCGGACCATGCCATGCGCCTTGTATGCGTCTGCATAGCCGTCCCAGGCGGCCTGAAAGCTGGCATCGGAGACCCCCAGGGCGTGAAAGGTGTCCTCCAGCGGCGGGCCGATGAAGGTGCGGGCCAGATCCCGGGGGACAGGGGATAGGCCAGCTGCGGTGAGCCCGGCATTTACCGCCAGCCAGACCCCCTCCTCGGTGTCCGCCAGGGTGCCATCGAAGTCGAAGAGAAGGGTGCGGTACGGGGACATGGAATTATTCCCCCGGGCCCGGTGCGATCACCTTGCGCATATTCCAGACGTCCGCGGCTCTCCGGGCGGCGTCCAGCTTCTCCTCCTGGTTTTTGAACTCCAGGCCGGCGGTGTGGGCGCCGCAGTCCATGCACTGGATATAGAGGCACCAGCCGCCCTCCTCCGTGACGCAGCCTACGCCGCCGCAGCACGGGCACGGTTCCAGATCTACGATTTCATGGGGTTCCATGGGTTTCCTCCTTCGTGTGATATCTCTGCCAGTGTACACCAGAACAGGGGAAAAGGCAAGGCGAATCTTGGCGGGCGGCCTGGGCTGTATTAATCGGAGGCGAACCCCTCATTTGGCACAACGAAAGCCGATTCAGGCGAGAAATGGTGAAAATTAGCAGAGAAATGGAAGATTCTGCAGGTTTCTTCCTTGTATCCCGGAATGAGATGTGCTATGATATAGGCTGGAATTTAACGGAAACAGAGCCAGTCCTATGCCAGAGGTGGTGTGGCATAGAAGAGTGCGGTTCTGCCAAACGGACGGGCAGACCTGCTGTATCTGAGAAAGTTGCAGATGGCAGGGGGTACCGAATTGGGGGGAGTATCGGGTGCAAGGGAGAGAGAATACGCCGAAGCGCGGCAGAATGCTCACCGGAACGATCATCGTGGCCTTCTGCATTGTGGTCCTCTTTGTTGTGAGCTACGCCATGATCTACCAGATCACGCGAGAAAAAGCCCTGGAGCGGCTGCAGGAGAACGTGACCACCGTGATGGAGGAGGTCCACACCAGCCTGGACAAGGACAGCAAGGTGCTGAACGCGGCGGCCCAGATCATCTCCAATGTGGACCTCAGCGATAAGGCGGCCATCGGGGACACCCTGCGCTCCGTAGATCCCCTGGCCCAGACCATGACCCTGATCGTCCTGCTGCCGGATGAGACCCTTGTCTTTCCAGACGGCAATACCATGGACGTCTCGGGCAAGCCGGACATGGACTTTGAGACCCTGGCGGCCATGGGAGAGCACATCTCGGACCGGGTCACCAGCGTCCGGGACGACTCCCTGGTGCTGCGGCACATGGTGCCGGTGGTCCAGAACGGGAAGACCGCCGCCATCCTGTATGGCGTCATCCAGCTCAGCACCTTTCCGGACAACCTGAGCATCCGCAACATCTACCACGGCAGGGCCAGCTACTACATCATAGACACCCGCACCGGGGACTTCCTGCTGGACACCTATCCCACTCACCTCACCCTGCCGAACATCGCAGACATGGACACCCCGGATCGGGAGACCCGGGGCAGCGTGGACTGGGAGGAGTACACCACCACCATGATGGACCTGAAGGCCGGCCTGGTGGTATACCGCACCCCCAGAACCCCAGGCTGGGAGTACATGTACTACAGCCCCGCGCAGGTAAACGAGTGGTCTATCTCCATCTCCGTGCCGGAGAGCGAGGTGCTTGCCACCCTGTACAGCGTCCAGACCGTGTTCTTCATCGCGGCGGTGCTGCTGGTGCTGGTGATCGTGCTGTATGTGGTCTATCTCCGCCGCCAGATGAAGAAGCAGGCGGAGGCCATGGTGTCCAACGCCGTGCAGCAGGCCGTATTGGAGGAAAAGCTCCACAAGGCCCAGGCGGCAGAGCGGGCCAAGACCGCCTTCCTCCCCAACATGTCTCACGACATCCGCACCCCCATGAACGCCATCATCGGCTTTACCACCCTGGCGGAGTCCAGCATCGAGGACACCATCCGGGTGGCGGAGTACCTGGACAAGATCCGCTCCTCCTCCAGCCACCTTCTGAGTCTCATCAACGACATCCTGGACATGAGCAGCATCGAGTCCGGGAAGCTGAAGATTGAGGAGAAGCCCTGCTCCTTTGCCGAGATCTTCCACGACATCCGCAACATCGTCCAGACCCAGATGGACAGCAGGCAGCTGAAGTTCCGCATGGAGGTACACCATGTGGTGGACGAGGAGATCTTTTGCGACAAGCTCCATGTGAACCAGATCCTGCTGAACCTGCTGTCCAATGCGTTGAAGTTCACCCCCGCCGGCGGCATCGTGGTGATGGCCGTAGAGGAGCTGGGAGAGGAGGGAAACGGCACCGCCCGGTATGCCCTGCGGGTAAAGGACACCGGCATCGGCATGGGCCAGGAGTTTGTGCAGCACATCTTTGAGCCCTTCGAGCGGGAGCGCACCTCCACCGTGAGCGGCATTCAGGGCACAGGCCTCGGCATGTCCATCACCAAGAACATCGTAGAGGCCATGGGCGGCACAATCTCTGTGGAGACGGAGAAGGGCGTGGGCACCATCTTCACCGTGGAGCTCACCTTCCGGCTGCAGGACAACGCGGAGCGGGCTTTACCCCTCTCCGGCAAGCACACCCTTGTTGTGACCCGGGACGACAACCACGGCTCCTTCCTCTGCCGGATGCTGGATAAGCTCGGCATGCAGGCGGAGATGCATCCCTGGGACAGCCATTCCGTGCTGCAGACCCAGAATGAGAAGCTCTGCGACTTTGTCCTTTTGGATGACGATGGCGAGGACGACAGCTCCATGGAGTTCATCCAGCTGCTCCACGGCGCCAAGCGGCCGCCGATGCAGATCTACTTCATCGATGACCGCCCAGACCTGGCCCACGCCGCCCGGGAGGCCGGCGTGGCGGAGGTGTGCCGCAAGCCGGTGTTCCTCTCCGAACTCCGGGAGGCCCTTCTGGCCGCCGCGGCTGCCGAGAAGGCCAGCGAGGAGACCAAGATCGAAGACCAGATCAAGCACCTTGCGGGGACGAGGCTGTTGCTGGTAGAGGACAACGAGCTGAACCAGGAGATTGCGGTAACCATCCTGGAGGAGTACGGCTTTGTGATCGAGACCGCGGATGACGGCGTGGAGGCGGTGGAGAAGGTGTCCAACTCCCAGCCCGGCTACTACGCCCTGGTGCTGATGGACATCCAGATGCCTGTGATGAACGGCTACGAAGCCGCCCGCTCTATCCGGGCCCTGAAGAACCACCAGCTCTCCAAGATCCCCATTGTTGCCATGACGGCCAACGCCTTCGAAGAGGACAAGCGCAAGGCCCTGGACAGCGGCATGAACGACCATGTGGCCAAGCCCATCGATGTGGACCGGCTCCTCAGCGTGCTGGTGGAGATTTTGGACGGACAAAACTGAGATGAGATGGATAAGACGGCGCCCCTGCGGGAAGCAGGGGCGCCGCCTGCTTGGCCCTTGGAGAGGAAGGCCGGTCTGTTTTCCAGGGCAGGGAGGATGCCTGGAGCAGCGTCTGGCGTGAGCGTGGAAGGGGGCAACTGATCAGAGATGCGAGATGCCTGCGATACGGAGCAGGAGCGAATGTGCCTTTAAAATATTTAATGGGAAAGTTTGTATTGCGCGGGACGGATTTTGATATGCTTGACTGTTGACTGATTCCACATGATACGCTATACTTGTGGTGCAATTTCTTTAGACAGAGAAGGGGAGAGGAATATGGGCGAGTACTTAAATCCGGACAACAGCGACTTTCTCAGAGTGAAAAATGCGGAACTCTTTGTGGACAAGTCTGAGATGATCCGGTACACCAACCTCCTGATCGGGCAGTTGAAAAACAAGATCTGCGTCACCCGGCCGCGTGGCTTTGGAAAGACGGTGGATTTGGCCATGCTTACGGCGTACTATAGCCGCGGCTGCTGCTCCACTGCGCTGTTTCAGGACTGCAAGATCGCCCAGGATCCTACATTTCTCGAGCATCTGAACAGCCACTATGTGATCCGGATGGATGTGCAGCGCATTTGGGAAGATGCGATCCGTGCCAAGAAGGGGGACCTGCTGGTCCAGACGATGCAAGATGCCATCATCGGTGAGCTGGTTGCGGAATTTCCGGGCCTTGATCCCGCCGGGAAGAGTCTCGCCGGCGTGATCAAGGCCATTCATAGGCAGAACGCCGATGTGCGCTTTGTCTTCCTGCTGGACGCGTGGGACGCTGTCTTTCGGGACATGACGGTGGACGAGACGATCCAGCGGGACTATCTCTCCCTTCTGTCCAGCCTCTTTCGGGGGAGAGAGATCGAGCAGTGCCTGGATCTGGTCTACCTTACCGGGATCCTGCCGCCCATCCGGTCCTTCGAGAACGTCCGAACCCAATTCTGGCTGGACGGCTTCCGCGAGTGTTCCATGCTGCATCCCGGCCCGCTGGGGGCTTTTGTGGGCTTCACGGAGTCCGAGGTGTCTGATCTCTGCGAGAGGTGGAACATGCCTATGAGCGCCTTCCAAGAGCGGTACGATGGCTATCCGATGGGTGCTGTGGGCTCTGTCTCCTGTCCGGCGTCCATTGTCTCGGCCCTCACCACCGGCAGGGTAGACAGCTACTGGGCCAACCCGTCTGAAGACGATGCCATAGTGCAGGAACTGCGCAGGGAGGATCTGCCCGGATGGAAGGACGCCGTGGACAGCCTGATGGCGAACGAGGCGGTATGCATCATCCCGTCCACATTCCGAAACAACATCAGGAAGATCTGCTGTATGGATGATGTTCTTGTTCTCCTGGTGCACTATGGGTACTTGGCCTATCAGGAAGACGGGCCGGAAAAGACGGTGCGCATTCCGAACAGCGAGATAAGGGACGCGCTTGAAGGGGGCTGTAGGGTACACTGAGACGGAGGTATACAGGACACGCCGAGAAGCCTCTTCGTACTTTTCGATGTCCAGGGAACCTGATTCTGCGTTCTCTCAATGGGTGAATGTTCAGATGCTTGCACCTTTTCAGGGCATGTTCGCCTCCGAAGCTATCTCTCTGGAAATCGGCATTCCTCCGGCCGCTTGTCTGGACGGAGCCCCCGAAACACCGGCTGCCGCATGCCGCCGTTGGGCGTGCGGTACATGCAGGAGACAGAGCACACCAGGAAGGGGGATAGCCAGGTAACGCTGACGCCATCCTGGGGCAGGGGATCTGCAAAAGGGGAGACCTCCAGGACGGGAAGCTGCCTTAAGACGGAGAGAACCAGACTTCTGCTGTGGAGGGACACCCTGCCGCAGTATCGGAGAGTGTTGCCCTGATACTGTCCCAACAGCAGGGCGATCCTGCCGTTGGGCTTCCGGCTGAGACCGGCGATCACAAAGTCGTCCTCCGGCAGGGGCTTGATCTTCCGCCAGCTGCGGGTCCGTTTTCCCGGGAAATAGCGGCTGTCTTTCTGCTTGGCCACCAGCCCCTCCAGATGCTGCTCCAGGATCAGCTGATAGAGGCCCTCCGCCTGGTCTGCGCACCACACCTGAGACAGCGCCATCCTGGGAGACTGGGACAGAGACTGCTCCAGGATTTGGCGCCGCTCCGTCCAGGGGAGGGAGCACAGGTCTTGGCCATCGGCGTAGAGGACGTCAAAGACGATGAGGGAGGCCGGATGGGTGCGGGACTCCCGTTCGATTCTCAATGGCTGGCGGAGCAGACTTCTCTGCTGGATGGCCTCGAAGTTGGGCTTGCCGTCTACAATGCACACCAGCTCGCCGTCCAGGAGGACCTTGCCGGAGACCTGTTGGTGCAGCTCTGTGAGCTCCGGAAACCGAGACAGCAGGGGTAGATTCCGCCGGCTGCGAAGATCTGTGCCGCATGCCGGGTCCAGGTACGCCAGACAGCGCTCTCCGTCCCACTTCAGCTCATACCGCCAGTCTGGGTCTGTGAAGAGGGGGACATTCTCTGCGATCAGCATGGGGGTGATGTCCCGCCGTTGAAAGAGGTCCGGCATCTCAGGCGGAGGCCTTCTTCCGGCTGGTGCGGGTCCGGGTGGGTGCGGGCTTGGGTGTGGGTTTGGAATTGGAGTTGCTGTTGGCGCCGGTTGCTTGCTGGAGCATCTGCTGCAGGGCGTCCATCATGCTGAGCACGTTGCCGCCGCTCTCCTCCGGTTGGGCGGCAAACTCCCGGTGCTCCGCCTTGGCCCGGATGAGCTCCAGCACCCGCCCCCGATACTCGTCCTGATACTGCTCCGGGTGGAAGGCCGCCTTCATGCTGGTGAGGATGGTCTTGCCCATAGAGAGCTCCTGCTCTGTGAGCTCCGGATGGGCGGGCTCCCTGGGGGCAGCCCGCATCTCGTCCTGGAAAAAGAGCGTCTCCGCCAGAATCCCGGTTGGTGTGGGAATGAGGGCGAAGAGGTGCTCGGTCTGTCCCACCACCCCTTTTGCCACTGCCACCAGGTGCTCCTCCGCCATACAGCGGCGGAGGAGCTCGAAGGGACGATCGCCCCCTGCCTCCGGTACCGCGTGGTACGGTTTCTGGAAGAACCGGGGCTGGATGGAGCTGAGGTCTGCGAAGTGGAGGATCCGGATGGTGCGGTCCTGTTTTGTCCGGGCCTTCTCCAGGTCTGTGTCCTCCAGGATGACGTGCTTGCCCTTCTCGATCTCATAGCCCTTCACAATGTCCTCCGCCCGGACTTCCCTCTGGCAGACAGGACAGATCTTCTGATACTGGATCCGAGCGCCGTCCTTCTTGCAGAGCTGGTGAAAGTGCAGCCCGCTGTCCTGAGATGCCGGGTGCAGCGAGATGGGCACATGCAGCAGGCCGAAGGAGATGGCCCCTTTCATGGCAGATGCCATTGCGATTCCTCCCCATGGTGTCTTTGCGGTTAGGATACCCGATTCAGACGGATCGATGGCAGGAGAGAAACAGGAAATGTGTGGAAAACTGTGTCCGGAGACGAAAACAGCGGGCGGGCTCGGATTGAGCCCGCCCGCTGGATGCTGGCGAAAGAGGAAGAATCGGGGAAATCAGCGCATCTGAAGATAGCCGCGGTACTGGGTGAGATTGTCTGAGGCGGCCATATCGGAGAGGAACATGCCCACGATGTTGAAGTTGGACTTCAGGAAGGGGAACTGGGCCTGGGGTGCCTCTTCCGGGGCGTCTACTGCCCACTGGGGCTTGGGCATATCTTTCGTGCCCTCCACAGCCGCGGCGTACCACTCCTCGGGCCCATCAAACCACATCTCCACCAGGCGGTGGAACTGGCAGCCCACCACATCGTGATAGATCTTGCTGGAGACGAAGCGGTTCACCTCAGGGCGGCCCACGAAGTACGGGACAAAGACCTCATTGAACCACTTCTCACCGGCCTCCTCATCGGGCCAGCGGAGGACGAACTGCCAGCGGTAGTTGGGGCCGTCATCGACGGTGCGGCCGGCGCCCTTGTAGTCCTCCTGCCAGTTCATGGGCACATGGGCGAACACGAAGGGCGGCATGCCGTTGTCTCCGCCGGAGGACCGGGCGGCATCGCCGTCCAGGTTCACTACGGGAAGGGTGTCCACATCGGGGACCATGCCCTGCCAACGCAGCACTTCCAGGGGCATCCGCTCGCCGAAGGCGTTGACGTGCATCTCGGGTGTCATCTCGTTTACCATCCAGTAGTGCTCGGTCATCTGCATGCGGCGGGTGCCGAAGCGCTCGCCCTCGGGCGGGGTGGGAAGGGCGTTGTAGAAGGCGTACTTGGTAACGTAGGGGGCGAACTTGCTGATGCTGTCCGGTACATGGATGGCGTACAGCCAGTGCTGGAGGCGGTGGCGGTACTCCTCGCGGACACAGTCCACGTAGATGATGCTGCGCATGGGGCGATACTCAAAGGCCATTTTCTTGTGCTCCTTTCCTCAATTGGCAGTTCAGGCGCGAGGCGGCTTGCTGCCCTGGATGAACTCTACATACTTCTTCTGCTTCTGCTTGAAGGTGTCTGTCTTGCGGAACTCGTTGGCGTGGCCATTGTTGCGGTTGATGTCGTCCGCGTGGATGAACTTGCCGGGCATGGTGTCATGGGCGTGCTGCAGCTGCTCGGGGGCAAACTCGAAGCGATAGCCATCGCCGTCCACAACCATCTTGCCCCGGATGCCGCAGAGGCAGCACTCCACGGTGTTGTCCGGATAGAAGTAGAACTCACGGCTGTGGCAGTGGGGGCAGAGACCCGGCTCGCCCTGGTATTGGGCGTTGGCGATGTCCTTGGCGGCGTTGGCCAGGTTCACGCCGATCTGATGGGCCCGGGCGGGCTTTTCATCGTCCTCCAGGATGCCCAGGGACCAGGAGAAGACCTCGTTGTCTATGACCTTCCAGAGCGGGGTCATGGCCTGAATGCCGCAGTCGCACTGGGTGCGGGTCATCCAATCGGAGCCGCCGATGCTCATGTAGGAGACCACCTTGTCCTTCAGCCAGCGGGGGTCCGGCGGAGTACCACCGGTCTGGGCTGCGATCTGGGTGGCCACGGTCAGGTTGCCGCAGTCTGCGCTGGGGCCGAAGCGGTCCATGATGGTGTGGAAGATGCCGGGAGTGCCCTTCTCAAAGATGGGCACGGCAAAGACGATGCCATCGGCGTCCAGCATCTTCTCCTGGAGCCAGCCGAAGTCGTCCTTCAGTACGCACATCTTCTTGCCCTTGCTGAACAGCGCGTTGACGCATGCCACGCAGCCGGTGCAGTGCTCGATGTGCAGGTCCGAGAGGTTGATGAACTCGATCTCTGCGCCTGCCTCCTGTGCACCCATCAGGGCCTCTTTGCACATGGCATCATTGCTGCCGTTTCGGGTTCCCGCGGAAATGCCGAGAATCTTCATTTGTGTCCCTCCATACATGAATTTTGTCGTGATGTTGCCTTGTCTTCTATGGCTTAGTATAGGGCACGGAAGGACAATTTTGAAATGCCGATATTGCAGGTTTTTCATAGCAAATCTGCTATCATTTGACCCGCTGCGCCGTGCGAATTTTGGCGTGCTGCCGCTGTGTTTCTGCTGGCGCCGCCATGCAGGTTGTGGTATCCTTGGAAGGAAACAGGTGCCTTCGGGAGACCTGCCTTTGGATCCTCATGAGATGGGGGGCTTTCCCGTGACAAGCAGACAGATTCAGTGCTTTCTGGAGATCGGCAAGGAGCTGAACTTCACCCGGGCGGCAGACAACCTCTTCCTGACGCAGCCTGCGGTGAGCCGGTATATCACCAGCCTGGAGGAAGAATTGGGGGTGAGCCTGTTCTCCCGGTCCGGCGGGCGCAAGGTCACCCTCACGGAACACGGGCAGACCTGGTACAACTTCTTCCTCCGCTACGCCACCGAGTTTCAGAGCATCCAGGACCAGATCCAGCACCCCAGAGAGTACCTGCGGCTGGGGTATCACATCGGCTGGAACCTCTCCTCCTTCCTGCCGTCTGTGATTGCAGCGTGCCGGGAGTCCTGTCCAGATATGACCGTCTCCCTGCACTGTCTGGATTTTCAGCCATTGCTGCAGGCGCTGCTGGAGGATCAGTTGGACGCCATTCTCACCCTGGAGGACTATCCGGCGGAGTGGTATGCGGAGCTGAAGATGGAGCGGATCACCACCATCCAGCGGCTCATCGCCTACCCGGAGGCGCTGCTGGGCCGGGAGGTGGAAACGCCTGGGGAGCTCGCCGCCTGCGACTTCTTCATCGCGGACGATGAGCGGATTCAGCAGATGAGCCAGAACATCCTGCGCGTCTGCGAGCCGTATCACTTTGTACCGAAACTGGTGCAAGTGGCCAACATGGAGACCGTTTCAGCGTGCGTGGAAAACGGGCTTGGCGCTGCGCTGCTGGACGAGTGGTGCCACATCCTCGCCCATCCCGGGGTAGGATGCATCCCCATCAACTCCCGGCATCCGGTGTGCCTCGCTTGGAAAGCTGGGGCGGAGCCACCCACGGTGCGCACCCTCTGCCAGGCGCTGTTGGACCACTTCGGACAGGGATAGAAAGGTGCGGCTCATCCTGCTGGTTCATACCGAATCTGGTATGAAGAAACGGCAGAATTGGCATTGTATTTTTGCGTTTCCGCGCTCTAGAATAGGGATATCCAATTTTATGGGAGGTATCTCTATGGCAGATGTGTTCTATCAGAAGAGCCCCGGAAACCAAGGCTATATCAAGAACATGGAAGTGGTGGGCTTCCACGATGCAGACAACCACTACCTGTTCCAGTCCCAGCTGTACAAGACGAAAGACGGCAAGTACTACCTCTACGGCGGCTGCTTCTTCGGAAACGGCGTGGAGATCATCGATGTCACGGACCCGGCCAATCCCCGCCACGTCCAGTACATGCCGGTGATGGACCCGGAGAAGTACACCTACATGTCCACCCCCAAGGTCCAGATCTGCGATGACCTGATGATCGTCTCCAACGGCAACTGCCTGGAGTTCCTCCACGGCCCCGCCCCGGAGCACTACATCCCCGCCCCGGGCGGCATCCACATCTTCAGCCTGAAGGAGGACCCGGAGCACCCCAAGAAGCTGTCCTTCTGGGCCACCGGAGACGATGGCAACCCCGGCGCCGGCGTGCACCGCTTCACCTACAACGGCGGACGCTACGTCCATCTGTCTGCCACCGCTCCCGGTTTCAAGGACTACATCTACCGCATTGTGGACATCTCCGATCCGGAACATCCCGTAGAGGCCGGCCGCTGGTGGAATCCCGGCCAGTTTGTGGGGAACCAGACGGAGAAGACCCGGGCCAAGGAGTGGCATGGCTGGCAGGGGCACAATACCTATCCCGGCTATGTGCACTTCCCCTTTGCCGAGACAGACCAGAACCTCACCTACATCAGCTGTGTAGGGGCGGGCTTCAAGATCCTGGACATCTCCGATCCCCAGGTGCCCCAGGTCCTGGGCGAGGTGAAGATGACGCCTCCCTTTGCCACGAAGTTCGGCGGCGCCCTGTGCCACACCTTCATGCCCATCCACGGCACCCACTACGCCGTGGGCATGCAGGAGGGTGAGCGGTTCTGGTGCTACGACCGGGACACCTATGAGCACTTCGGTACCCACTCCTACTGCGGCATCGAGATGTTCGATGTCTCCAACCCCGCCGAACCCGTGATGGTGGCAATCTTCCCGTATCCCGAGATCCCGGAGGGCTTCCCGTACAAGAACTTCAACTACGCCAATTTGCCCTATCCCGGCCCCTTCGGCCCCCACAACCTCCACGAGCCCATGACCCACAAGCCCTGGCTGGAGGACCGCTCGGACCGCGTCTACGACTGCTACTTCCACGCAGGACTCCGGGTCTATGATGTCTCCGACCCCTATGTGCCCCGGGAGATCGCGTACTTCATCCCGCCGAATCCGGAGAAGCTGTGCTTCGAGCTGAAGATGGCCAATCCGCCACTGGGTACCGCCGAGGACTGCGTGGTGGACGACCGCGGATACATCTATCTCAACACCATGCACGATGGCGTCTACATCCTGCGCTGCCTGGTGTGATCTCATAGCAACCCAAATCATCCGCGGGGCCGGCTGCCCTTGGCAGCAGGCCCCGCGGCGTGTGTGCCTCTTCGAAGCAGTCCTCCTGGCTTTGACTGAGGATCTGTGCGCAGTCCTGCCAATTGTGTTGGAAAGCCCAAGCACTTGTGTGCTATGGTACTGCCGCCCAATGCAAAACACTTGAAATTGTCTTCGTAGAGGAACGGAAGCTCTGACATCGATACCTTTTCCGCTGACGGATTGCCGTCCACAGCATATCAATTTGGATGCTGGATGTGTTCAGGACCCTCGGAGTAGGCTTTCAGGACTGTTTCTGCTGCCAGTACCATCGTCTCAGGGAAATAACGTGCCGCACTCTCCCACATGGGGGGATGTGGCATGTCTGCTTTTACCGAGAAAAACGGTGGACAGCTTTCTTCATAGAGATATTGGTGTGGGGCAGGACCTAATCAGCCGGTAGCACCGGGGACCGACAGAAGCTGCTTTGCACGCAGGATAATAAATATAATAACGGCAAAGAAAATTTTAAATTGTAAGGATTTAAGACTTGCTATGGCAGACTGTATGGTGTATCATCAAGAAGGCGGAAGACAATTCGTCCAGTACAGGGTTGTGCAGGAGGGATATCCAACGCTTGCCATAGATAGCACGCAGAACTCCTCCACAGACGAACCGGGAGAGAACTACGACTTGGCGAAGGCCATCCATCATCATGAACCTCGGCACTGGGAAGAGGAAGGACCGGGAGGAGAGCACCATGTCGGGACTTGCGGAGTTCTTTGTACGCCAGGGATGGGAGCAGGGCACTAACGACAAGACCATCGAAATCGCAAAGCGCATGATCGGAAATCACCGGTGTGTAGACGATATCGTGGAGCTTACCGACCTAGACAGGGACGCCTTGGAAGCCCTGGCTGCAGAGATAGGTGAGAAGCTGCAGAAGGCACCGTAAACCAAATAGAAACCAGGAGGTGAGCAGCATGTCGGGACTTGCAGAGTCCTTTGTGAGCCAAGGATGGGAGCAAGGATGGGAGCAAGGATGGGAGCAAGGCGCTAAAGACAAGACCATCGAAATCGCGAAGCGCATGATCGGAAATCACCGGTGTGTAGACATTATCATGGAGTATACAGACCTAGACAGGGAAGCCTTAGAAGGCCTGGCCGCAGAGATGGGTGAGAAGCTGCAGGAGGCATCCTAAGGTCCAGGAAACTCCTCTGGATCGAGGTATCGCCTCAATTCCAAAGCCATACCCCTAAGGGAACATCAGCAGGGCTGACTGCATTGTGCGGCAAGCTCTTCTGTTATCCTCGTCGTTTGAAATGGATTTTTCCAGAAATTCCGTTTTGTGGGCTGCGAGCTGCAAAAACAGCAAAATAACCGTGGACATTCTCTCCAATGTGTGCTAAAGTACCGCGCTGAGCCCGGTGATGAGCCGGGTACCAACGATGTCTCTTGAAAACCATCGTTAAAAAACAAGGAGAGAATCAATATGCGTTTCGATCTGAAGCGGGAGCTCACCGGGTTCCGGCTGCTCCTCCGCAGCGTACCGCCGCTGCTGCTCACCACCTTTGTGCTCTCTGTGGTCTCCATGAACCTGCTGGCCAACAAGAGCGTGAATCTGCCCTTTACCTGGCTGGCTCTGGACTGCGGCATCATTGTGTCCTGGGTGTCCTTCCTTTCCATGGACATCCTCACCCGGCACTTTGGGCCCAAGGCCGCCACCGAGATCTCGGTGTTGGCAGTGGTCTGCAATCTACTGGCCTGCCTGGTGTTCTTTGTGGCAAGCCAGATCCCGGGCACTTGGGGCGAGTCGTATGTGGAGGGCAGCGAGGCCATCATCAACGGGGCTTTAGACAACACCTTTGGAGGCACCTGGTATGTGCTCCTGGGCAGTACCACCGCCTTTCTGGTCTCTGCTCTGGTGAATAACTTCCTGAACTTCGCCATCGGAAAAGTGGTGTCCAACCCAGACAGCTTTGTGGCCTATGCCTGCCGGACCTGGATCTCCACCGCCGTGGGCCAGTTCACAGACAACCTGGTGTTTGCCCTTTTGGTGAGCCACTTCTTCTTCGGCTGGACCCTGCTGCAGTGCTTTACCTGTGCCTTCACCGGCATGCTGGTGGAACTGCTGCTGGAGGCTCTGTTCTCCCACGCCGGGTACACCATCTGCCAGCGCTGGGAGGCCCAAAAGGTGGGCAAGGAATATCTGGACTTTGAGAGAGGGGCGAAGGTGTGAACGCGATTATCACCGGCACCAGCTGCGGGATCGGCAAGGCCATTGCCGAGCACTTCCTGGATAATGGATGGACTGTGTTTGGACTGGACATTCAGGGACCGAGCATCCAGCGAGAGGGATATACCCACTACATCGCAGACATCGCCCGGGATCCGCTGCCGGAGCTTCCCCTTGCGGAAGTCCTCATCAACAACGCCGGGGTACAGAACACCGGCAGGGACATTGACGTGAACCTGAAGGGCACCATGCGGGTTACCGAGCAGTACGGTTTTCGGGAGGGCATCCGCAGCGTCCTCTTCATCGCCTCTGCCAGCGCCTCTACGGGAGCTGAATTCCCGGAGTACGCCGCCAGCAAAGGCGGTGTGGTGGCCTACATGAAGAGCACAGCATTGCGTCTGGCCCCTATGGGTGCCACCGCCAACAGCCTCTCCCCGGGCGGGGTACTCACAGACCTGAACGCCCACATCATCGAAGACCCAGAGCTATGGGCACAGGTGATGGCGGAGACGCCGCTGAAAAAGTGGGCCTCCGTTGAGGAGATCGCTCAGTGGGCCTATTTTGTCACCGTTATCAACACCAGCATGACAGCCCAGGACATCCTGATAGACAACGGCGAGGCCGCAAGGGCCAACTTTATCTGGTAGGACAGAACAAGACCGCCGGTACACCCAGCGTGGGGTGTACCGGCGGTCTTTTCTGGTTTTGGCTGTGTGCCGTTCGGTTAGGCTTACTCGCTGCGGAGGGCCTCCACCGGGTCCTTGCGGGCGGCGGAACGGGAAGGCACCAGGCCGGCGATCACGGTAAGCACCACGCTGATTACCACCAGGATCACGCCTGCCACCGGCGGAATCTTGGCCACCAGGTCCTCCAGGTCCGTGACGTGGTGGATGATGGCGTTGATGGGGAAGGTGGCGAGGTAGCTCACCAGGATGCCCAAGAGGCCGGCTGCCAGGCCCACGATCAGGGTCTCGGCGTTGAACACCCGGGAGATATCCCGCTTGGAGGCGCCCACGGCACGGAGAATACCGATCTCTTTGGTGCGCTCCAGCACGGAGATGTTGGTGATGATGCCGATCATGATGCTGGACACCACCAGGGAGATGGAGACGAAAGCGATGAGCAGGTAGCTGATGCCGCTGATGATGCCGGTGATGGAGCTCATCAGCAGGGCCACGTAGTCTGTGTAGCTGATCTGGTCTTCCTCTGCCACGCCGTTGTTGTACTCGGTGATCAGGTCTGCGATCTCATCCTTCTCGGCGAAGGTGGTGGCGTAGATGCTGATCATGGAGGGAAACTCCTCCCGGACATAGGCCAGGGTGTTCAGGTTCTCATCGTAGGTGGAGTCTGAGATCGTGGGAGGCATATAGTTGTCGTAGAGGAAGAGCAGCTGCCAGTCCTCCAGGGCGGTGGGCTCGCCCATGCCGGGCATCATACCCGCCATGCCGGCGCCCATTCCGGTGCCATCGCCCATACCGGGGTAGCCAGCGCCAGTGCCGTCTCCCATGCCGGGATAACCGGTACCGTCCATACCAGGGATTGTGGAACCATCCCCCATGTTGGGGATACCGGCGGTGCCGTCCATACCGGGAACGGTGCTTCCATCCATGCCAGGATAACCGGTTCCATCGCCCATATTGGGGATACCTGCAGTGCCGTCCATACCCGGGATGCCTGAGCCATCGCCGGCGCCAGTGCCGGGGATGTCGGTACCGTCACCCATACCGGGGATACCTGCGGTGCCATCCATGCCGGGGATACCGGTTCCATCGCCTGTGCCAGGGATGTCAGTCCCATCGCCCATACCGGGGATGGTGCCTGTACCGGCCTCAGGGGCATCGGTGGTCTCGGCGTCCGGGGTTGTGGACTCTACCGGGGCGGATTCCTCGGGATCGGTCTCTTCCCCTTCCTCAGCGGGCTCCGCGTCCAGGGCGGCCTGGAGCATGTCTGCCAGGGTGTCCTGGGGCAGGGCGGTGAGCTGGGCGGAGACAGTCTCGGCGTATTGCTGCCGGATGGCCTGGGCGATGGCGTCTTCTACGCGGTCGAAGAGCTCTTCATCGGTCATGTCGGCGATATAGGAGGTGAGGGTCTCGGTGTCCACGCCCATCTCATCGGCGTACTGCTGGGTGATCATCTCCTCGATGGACTCCCGGGTCATGTCGGCGGTCTGCTGCTCCACAATGCCGTTCACGTAGTCGTCCGAGGGCTGGGACATGAGGTCAATATAGATGTCCGCCTTCTCGCTCACGGAGAGATCGGAGAGGTACTCCTTGATGGCGGCAAACTTCTCCTCATCGGTGGGCTCTACATCGTCATCGGTGGGGAAGGGCAGGCCGTTGAACACGTCAATGGTGGGGTCGTCCAGCTGCTTTTTCATGATCTCGGTCTCAGCGGTGTTCTGGATGGCCCAGTGGGTGAGGGCGGAGGTGTAGCCGATGGAGCCGGCGCTGCTCACATTGGCGTCCGGCAGCGGCCGTGCGATGCCCACCACCTTGATGGGCAGGCCGATCTCGGCGCTGTTGTAGAGGTAGTCCATGCCGGCGTCTGTGGCGGACATGTCGGTGTAGGTGCCGGTTGCCGCGTCATACTGGTAGTACTCGGCGGGGAGGATCAGTTTGAACTTCAGATTGGCCAGCTCATCGAAAGACCAGCTGCGGGTGTCTGTGCCCACGTCCTCGCCGTTCATCATGTCCTGCATCACAGACTCCATGTCATCCATGGGCATGAGGCCCATGGAGTACAGCATCAGGTCTGAGATCTCATTGCTGGGGGAGACGAAGATCACGACCTCATCGTAGTTCTGAGGCCAGGTGCCGTACAGCATCTCGTACTCGTCTTTCACCTGATCGGAGACGAGGTCGTCCTCGCCGGAGAGGAGCTCCTCCCAGACGTTCATCCGGGAGTACATGGAGCCCATGGAAGAGGAGAAGTACGAGGAGTAGTTGCCGCCGAACATGGAGGACATGGCGCTCTCCATCAGGCTCATCACATCGCACTTGATGATAACCCCGTCCTCATCGGTGGTGTAGAAGTCGAAATCGAAGTCGTAGTCGTAGTCGATATAGGCGATGTCCTTGATGCCGCCCCCGCCGTTCTCCAGGTAGGTGCGGAAGGCCTCCAGGTTGTTGGTCTCCACCTCGGCGTTCACCATGGAGTTCATCATGTCGAACATGACCGTGGAGGAGTACACGCGATCCGGCTCTCTGGGCTCGCTCCACGCCTCCTGTCTGGCCTGCATGAAGTTCACCATCAGAGATGAGACGTCCGTGGTCTCCGCCTGGATCTGGATCGGGTAGCTGGACAGGGTCTCCTCCTGCACCATATTGATGTAGTCGTTGATGCCGGTGGAGAGGGCCAGAATCAGGGCGATGCCGATGATGCCGATGGAGCCGGCAAAGGAGGTGAGCACCGTGCGGCCCTTCTTGGTGCGCAGGTTCGTGAGAGACAGGGACAGGGCGGTGAAGAAGGACATGGAGGTCTTCTTCTTGGACTTGGCCTGCCTTCCGGTGAGAATCGGCTGCTCCTCTTCCGCGTGGTACGGGTTGCTGTCTCCGATCACCTGACCGTCCTTCAGCTTCACAATCCGGGTGGAGTAGGTCTCCGCCAGCTCCGGGTTGTGGGTGACCATGATGACAAGCCTGTCCTTGGCCACCTCTTTCAGCAGTTCCATGACAGCCACCGATGTCTCACTGTCCAGGGCGCCGGTGGGCTCGTCTGCCAGGAGGATGTCCGGGTCGTTGATGAGGGCACGGGCGATGGCCACCCGCTGCATCTGGCCGCCGGACATCTGGGAGGGGATCTTGTTCAGCTGATCTCCCAGGCCCACCTGTTCCAGGGCGGCGATGGCGCGGCGCCTGCGCTCGCTCTTGGACACGCCTGCCAGAGTGAGGGCCAGCTCCACGTTGGCCAGCACGGTCTGGTGGCTGATGAGGTTGTAGCTCTGGAAGACGAAGCCGATGGAGTGGTTGCGGTAGGTGTCCCAGTCCCGGTCCTTGTACTGCTTCGTGGAGCGGCCGTTGATGATGAGATCACCGCTGGTGTAGCGGTCCAGGCCGCCGATGATGTTCAGCGTGGTGGTCTTGCCGCAGCCGGACGGGCCCAGAATGGAGACGAACTCGTTCTTCCGGAACTCCAGGCTGATGCCCCGCAGGGCCTGTACTTTGGTGTCTCCCACCTTGTACTCTTTTGTGATGTTGACTAACTTCAGCATGTTAGGATTCCTCCTGATGTATGGCTACAATCGGACTTTTCTCGTAGAGGTAGTCCAGAACGGTCTCCGCCGCCTGGATCCCCTTTACTAAGGTGTCTATGGTCTCTTTTGGGATATCCTCCAGATAGGAGAGCGTGCGGTCCAGGCTCTCCTGATACCGGGCCGCGGCCTCTTGTCCCCTCTCGGTGAGGGCCAGCAACACCACCCTGCGGTCTTTTTCGCTGCGGGTGCGGGTGACAAAGCCGTCTGTCTCCAGCTTCTTGCAGAGCACCGAGGCATTGGCCTGGCCGATCCCGGTCTGCTGTACGATATCCCCTACGGTGATCTCCGGTGCCCCGCCGGCCACAAGCAGCAGGATGCAGGCCTGCAGCGGGGTGAATCCGGAGCCCTGCGTCACGGCATCGGTGAGGCGGCTGGTGCGCATTCTCAGAGATTGTATGACCGCCAGCACACAGTTGCGCAGGGCGGGTTGATCCGGCATGAGTGGTACACCTCCCAGGAACAATATCGGGAATTACTTTCGAATCGAATATAATAGCCGCGGAGAGGAGAATGTCAAGGGGAAAGCGGATGTTTTAACACAAAGTTCACAGGCCGTCTATATCCGGCAACCGGGAGGCGCGGGGGTCCAGTATGGGTACAGCCAGAGACCCCGGCATGGACAGCAACATCCCCCTGCCGGGCCGGCAGGGGGATGGGAATGGGCGATTGGATTGTCTGGCTTGCCGGTCTGGTTTCGTGACTTGCGTCAGTGCTTGCCCCGCCCGGCGGAGATCACAAAGCCCAGGATGGTGCCGCAGAGGCCGCCGATGATGTGGGTGAGCTGGGAGACGTTGTCTTGGACAAAGATGGCGTTCCAGAGCTCGCCGCCCAGGTAGAAGATGGCCACCAGGATTAGGGTGATGGGGATTACGCCGTTGTGGACCCCGCCGAAAGAGGACAGCAGGATCATCATGAAGACGATGCCGGAGGCGCCGAGAAGGGCAGTGCCGGGGAAGAAGATGAAGTGCACGAGACCTGAGACGAAGGCGGTGAAGAGAATGGAGATCAGCACATCCACGCTGCCGAACCGGTCCTCCAGGTTGGGGCCCAGCACCAGGATCATGACGATGTTGTTGATGTAGTGCTCATAGCCGGAGTGGCCCAGCACATGGCCGAAGAAGCGGATGAAAGCCAGGGGATCCCGGAGGGAGCAGTTGTATACCGAGAAGAGGTTGGTGGTGGTCCAGCCATTGGAGACTACCCCGGCGATGAGGGCTGCTAGGGAGAGCAGGGCAAAGGTAAGGGAGACCGGCGCATTGTATGAGAGCTTGAGGGTTGGGTGGTTGTTGTTGCTCATGTCGTTCGCCTCACAGAGAGTGTGTAGATAGATGGGGGTTCTGCCTCAGTTGGGCAGTGGGTCCAGACAGGTTTCCGCCTTTAGCCGTTCCCAGTTGGCCAGGTCCGCCTCGACTTCCGAGATGTCCATGTCCAGGTAGGCCAGGCCAAAGGAGTTGTACAGCTCGAGGAGTTCCCAGTTGGTAATGCCCAGGATCTCAGCAGCCCTGCCGTGGGAGATGGTCTTTCCTGGACAGCGGGGTAGAGGAGCAGGGCATTGCGGGTGCGCTCCTCCTCTGGGGGCCCTGGGCTGCAGATAGGGGGCCATCTCTGTTGGAACCCGGATGGGGATAGTGGAATAGGTCATGGGGACCTCCTGTATAAATGACGCTGTGCCGCGCCAGTAGGCAGAAAGAACTCTGACTCAGTGCCGAATTCGTCAGATTGAAAGCGGTCTGGGGTTCTGAGTGTTGAACTTGTTAGGAACGGGTGGGTGTCTGCCTTAGCACCTGCTTCAACAACTCGATTGCGCTCTCTTCTGCTGGATCGTTGGTTCCAAGCTGCCCCCGGAAAGCACGGGCGAGGGTGGATTTCTTCATGGTTTCGATGCGGTCTAAGACGGCTTCGGCAGCTTCTTTTGCCTGCTGCTCTCTATCTAGAATAGGCTTAATGGTATTGACGATTTCGACTTGCTCACTTGCTGGTGGGATCGGAATTTCGTATGCCATAAGCTTTTTCGAATCGATGCTCTCTACGGTAGTCCCGCTTTTCATGCAGGTGCTAAGAATATCCTTTTCAAACCCTTTGCACACCCAAAAGAGATAATCCAAATCTATTCCGGCGGGAGAGAGTACTTTCAAATCCTGGTTCACTGTGAATGGCTTCTTTACCATAGCTATGGGGAGTGTGTGACGTAGGATCCCACTGCGCATAACGAATAAAACAGATGGTGTCTCTATGTAGTTGGCAGCTGAGTTCATGACTCCGGTCATATTCGTGTGGAGAATCGTGTCTTCAATTTGATCAGATTTCATGTCTTTGGACGTTATCCACAACAAATCCCCGTTGTCCCAGTATTCGGGGTTGGCCATGCTTGGTGTTCCACCACCACACCAAGTGCCACACTTTCCCAAGGAACGTTTTGCCCATTGAGAAAGACTAGCATTGTGATGCTTTCGCCATTTCGCTGTTAGTTCACCTGAAAAGGCTTTATGCAGGATCGCCACCTTCTGGGTTTCAAAACCATCTACTACAGACTGTGCCTTCTCTTTCGCCTCATCCAGTTTGGCAAACAGGCTCTCAATGCGGTCAACGATGCGCTGCTGCTCGGCCAGTGGGGGGAGGGGGAAGGGCATCTTTTGCAAGACTTGGCTGTTGACCTGAGCAAATGTTGTGCCCGTTGCCTTATCATACAGATACTGATTAAAGTACAAGAAAAAATATCTAAAGAATTCTCTGCTCCCAACGTAGGGTCTGATTCCAGCAACTCCGCGTCCAAGACAGTACTCGCCATCAGAGAAAATCGGTTGCCCGAGGGTTGCTCTGATACATAAGATTATGTCTTTATCTGTGGATAACTTTGTTGGGGCCTTTGTATAACGAGTGGGGGTAGGATACAATACCCCCATATCCGCTGCTCCACCAATTAATGGAGTATAGGAGCTGTCACTTGTTGTATCACTGCCACTGGGAGACTGCCCCATAATGATCAGAGATACATTTTCTAGATTTACCCAGCACCAATTCTCTGGCACAGGATAAGGCTGTTCCTCTACTGGCACAAGGGCCTGCGGTAGACGCTTCTGAACGGTCTGCTCGATGTCTATGATCTTTCCCCGTGCCATGTCACACCTCCGCGCTTTCCAGAGACTTCAGTTCCTGCACAACACTCATCAGCAGGTCCACAGCCTCTTCCAACTGGGCGATGGCCTCCTCACCGCTTTCAATCGGGTCGGGCAAATCCTCATAGTCCACGATGGAATCGTCCCGGATCAAGCCCAGGTCCAGGCTGTTGCCTTTTTCGGCGATCTGCTCTCTGGTGAATACGCTCCACCGCTCATCCTGTACGGCATGGCGGTTCTCTGCCTCATAGGCCGCTTCAAAGCCTGCGAAGTGCTCTTTCGTCAGGGGAGTGGTCTTGCCAAAGGAGGGCATGTTGGTGCGGAGGTCGTAGAACCAGACTTCATGGGTGTTGCCCTTGTCAGTCTTGCCTCTGGTGAAGAACAGCACGTTGGTCTTAACCCCCTGGGCATAGAAGATGCCGGTGGGGAGACGCAGCACCGTGTGCAGGTTGCACTTGTCCATGAGGTCAACGCGGATCCGCTCGCCATCGCCGTCTGCGAACAGGACGTTGTCTGGGAGGACTACGGCTGCACGGGCTTTGCCATCTGCCTTCAGGCTGCGATAGATGTGCTGCAGAAAGTTCAGCTGCTTGTTGCTGGTGGGGAAGGTGAAGTCATCGCGGGTGGCACGCTCGCCGCCCTTCTTTGTCCCAAACGGGGGGTTGGTAAGGACCACATCGTAGCCTTTCATGGACTTGCCCAGATTGGACAGGGTGTCGCCCAAGGTGATCTCGCCCTC
>CANRFN010000050.1 GCA_947629915.1 uncultured Oscillospiraceae bacterium
GAACCCGGCTGCTGAGCTGGATCCAAGGCCTCCTTAAGTGTTGCGCTTCGAACGGGTATCTATTAGACGCTTACGAAGAAAAAGCTGAAAAAGGCTATTCGGGCGGCTGCGGATGCTCTCGGTCTTGAGATCCCCAATATCGATGAAACCCGGAGTCGCATGGACTACAACCGATATATTCTCGAATACGAGACCGTTGTGGGTGAGCCGTATAACGTGATCGTCCCACCTGTACTCGTGGAGACTTCTTTCGCAGAGGTGTCTTTCCCAACGGTCAATCTTCCAATACACAGCTATATCGGGGATATACTGCAGGGAGAGCCGCCAGATATGTTAGAAGAGTGGCGGCTCCACCCCTTTCACATGAAAGTCCAGGGCATTGATCGGACTCTGGTAGACAAGGTTTTTGCCATCTGCGACTACTATCTTCAGGGGAGAGTCAAGAGACATTCCCGCCACATCTATGACATCTACAAACTCTTGCCACTTGTTCCACAGACAGATGCGTTCAAAGCGCTGGTCCGCGAGGTGAGGGCTGCAAGAGCAAGGACATCAATCTGCCCGGCCGCTCAGCCAGGCGTGAATGTCCCTGGCATTCTTCACACCTTGATAGACAACGATGTCTATCAGGAAGACTACGAGACTATTACCTCCCAGATCCTGGAGGAGAGAGTCCCATATGAGACAGCAATTGATGCCGTGAGGAGCATTGCGGGATCAGGCATCTTTGATGAGTGACCGCCCATTTCCTCATAGGTGCAAGGTCATCTCCCCAGCTATGCACAACTACCATCCTTTGTGAGATCCCTGCCAAGTCACGCTTTTTCCACCTGTGGGCACCAAAAAAGAAATCGTTTCCATATCAAGAAAAAATGCACTGTGGCAGACGCCTCTCGCCTGCTGCGGCGCATTCCTCGATTGAAGGTATGGGTTTCAGTCATTCCGGCCACGCTAGTAGAGGGCAAGTTTCTCAGCATTCGACTCACCCAGTATTATCCCAGTATTATGAGGAACGTGCTCCTGTACAGGGCCATGGCTAACCATGAAAATCTGCATACCACTCTGGTTTCCTGGACAAAGCGCAGCCGCCGGCACATGCCGGCGGCTGCGCTTTGTCCTATCCCTCGGTATAGTACTGGGCCTGGGCATGCCAGAGTTCGGCGTACTTGCCGTCCTGCTCCAGCAGCCCCTCATGGGTGCCGGTCTCTGTGATGGCGCCGCGGTCGAAGACCAGGATCTCATCGCAGAAGCGGCAGGAGCTGAGCCGGTGGGAGATATAGATGGCGGTGCGGTCCCCGCTGATCTGGCTGAACTGGGCGTAGATCTCCGCCTCCGCCACCGGGTCCAGGGCGGCGGTGGGCTCATCCAGGATGATGAAGGGCGCATTCTTGTAGAGGGCCCGGGCGATGGCGATCTTCTGGGCCTCGCCGCCGGAGACCTGCACCCCTTCCCCGGTGTAGTCCCGGTAGAGCTGGGTGTCCAGGCCATCGGGGAGCTCGGCGAGGCGCTCTCCAAAGCCGGCATCCTGGAGGGCACGCTCCACCCGGGCTCTCTCATACTGACGGCATCCCGCCACGTTGTCCCCCAGGGGCTGGCTGAACAGCTTGAAGTCCTGGAACACCACGGAGAAGATGTCCATGTAGTCCTGATACCGGTACTTGCGGATGTCGATGCCGTTGAGGAGGATCTGCCCCTCATCGGGGTCGTAGAGGCGGCAGAGGAGTTTGATGAAGGTGGTCTTGCCTGAGCCGTTCTCCCCCACCACCGCCAGTCTGGTGCCCACTTTGAACTTCACGGACACGTTGTGCAGGGCGTCCTGGCTGGTCCCGGGATAGCGGAAGGACACATTGCGGAACTCCACCTCATACTGCCGGTCTGCCCGCTTCTCGGTGGTGAGGCTGCCCTGGTACATCTTGTTGGGAATGTGGAGAAAGTCCATGGTGAGGTCCACATAGAGGGCGTTGTTCCGGGCCTGGGAGATGTCCTCCAGCAGCCCCCGGATGCTGCCGGTGAGGGCCGTAACAGACCCCACATACTGGGTTACCATGCCAATGCCAAAGGCTCCGGCGGCGGCCTTCAGGCACACAAAGAGGTACACCACCCCGGTGGGCACGGCAGAGAGGGCCTCATTCAGGGCATTGAGGGCGCCGCCCTTGCCCTTTTCCAGCCTGGCAAAGGGGCCGTCTGCGGAGAAGCTGCTCTCGTGCTTCATGTAGTGCCGGGCGATCTTCTGCTGGCCGTACATCCGGATGTCCAGCACCCGGTTCCTCTCCCCGCTGAGAAACCCGAACGCGTGGAACACCCGGTTTCCCTGGCGGGCCGCATCGGCAAAGGCGATGCTCTGGGACAGGGCGGTTACCTTGTCCTGCAGCCAGGGGGCGATCAGGGTGGGCACGGCGATGGCGGCAACCAGTGCTAGGATGCCCAGCGGTCCGTCCAGCCAGGCCATCTCCGGGCTGGTGGCCGGCACCCGGGTGAGAAACAGGCCCACACACAGCACCACCGCGGAGACGATCCCGATGGCGTGCTGCAGGAAGTTGTAGTAGATCACGGACACCCGGGGCAGGCCCATCCACGCCCAGTTGGCATACTGATCGATCTGCGCCAGCTGATCCCGCACTTCCGTGTTCTCCAGGTCCGGATAGTCCAGGGCCAGGCACTTGTCTGCAAAGAGCTTTTCCCGGCGGAAGTAGAACGGCTCCTGGCTGCAGTTCACGGCGTATTGGAGGGCGGCGTTCAGAATCCCCAGCCCGCCGGTTACCGCCACGGTGAGGATCACCCACCGCCACAGCATCTCCGGGCGGCGCAGGGTGCTGAGCTCCTCCAGGATGCGGGCGGAGAACCAGATGGTGACGTAGGGGATCACGCCCTCCGCGATGGCGGCGATGGTGTAGCAGAGGAACATGCCGCCGTTGTCTTTGCGGAGCACTTGAAAGCCCTGCAGGAAGCTCTGCAGCGCATGGCGCAAGGTGATGTTTTCCTGGTTTTCGGCCATCAGAAATCCACTCCTTCCCGATAGTAGCGGCTCTGGATCTCGAAGAGCTGGGCATAGCCGCCGTTTTTGGCCAGCAGTTCCTCATGGGTGCCCTCCTCGGCGATGCACCCGTCCTCCAGGAAGAGAATCCTGTCGCAAAAGCGGGTGGAGGCCAGCCGGTGGGAGATGAAGAGGGAGGTCTTATGGGCGGTCATGGAGTCGTACTTCTGATAGAGGTCGCTCTCTGCGATGGGGTCTAAAGCCGCCGTGGGCTCATCCAGGATCAGAATGGGGCCGTCCTTGTACAGAGCCCGCGCCAGCATCAGCCGCTGGGTCTGGCCGCCGGAGAACAGCACCCCGTCCAGGAAGACGTCCCGTCCCACCGGGGTGTCCATGCCCTTGGGCAGGGCGGCAACGGCCTCCGTGAGACCGGCCTTGGCGAGGCAATCCTGCACCCGGTCCCGGTCCACCTCAGACACAGATTGGGCCACGTTCTCCGCCACGGAGACGTCCAGCACGGAGAAGTCCTGGAACACCGCGGAGAAGAGGGCATAGTACGCCTTGCGGTTGAATTTCCGGATGTCCACACCGTTCAGGGACACAGTCCCCTCGGTGGGGTCCAGGAACCCGCAGAGCAGCTTCACCAGGGTGGTCTTGCCCGCCCCATTGAGGCCCACCACCGCCAGCTTTTCACCGGCCCGGATGGTGAGGCTCACATCGTGGATGGTGTCTGTCTCCGCCTCGGGGTACCGGTATGAGACGTGGTCCAACTGAAGGGCACAGCCATGGGAGCAGTCCGGCAGCGGCTCTCCGCCCTCCATGCAGAAGGGCTCCGGCCAGTGGAGGTAGGTGAGGATCCGGCTGATGCCGAGGCACTCCTTCCGGAGGGTCGCAAAGCCCTCCAGGATGCCGGTTACCCAGGTGGTAAAGCCGGTGATCGCCGTGGTGTACAGGACGAACTCCGCAGCTGTAATCTCTCCCCGCAGGGCCATCCCGATGAGGAACACGTAGGCCACGGCATTGCGGGCGATGCTGAACACCGCGTTGGCGAGATCCCCTATCAGCACATACCGGTTCTTCCGGGCCACGAAGTCCCCGTAGAGTTTCAGCACACTGGCCTGGACGTCTTGGATCCACGCCCCCAGGCCGAACACCCGGATGTCCTTGGCGAGGCTCAGGTCGCGGGAGAGGTCCTGGAGGTAGGTGAGCTTTTTGTGGAGGCTCCCCTCTTCCTCCCGGTGGCGCTCCTGCTCATTCTGGGCCCAGAGGCTGCCGAGAAAGCCCAGGGCCGCGGTGCCGGCGGCGAGGAGGATCATCCAGGCGCTCAGGTCCCGGAGCAGCACCAGGTATATCCCGAAGCCCAGCAGGTTCACCAGCACCGCCTGGAGGGTGGCCCAGATGTGCTCCGCAGGCTGCTGGTTGGAGCCTGTGGCGTCCGTGGCCAGCTCCCAGTACTGGTTGAAGGACGGGTCCAGCAGGTTCTGGTATGCCGTCTCCCCGGCCTTGTCGTTGATGCGCATCACGATCTCGGAGCGTACATCCACTCTGGGGTACACGGTGGTGCCGTCCATATACTGGCGGAGGGCGGAGAGGGCCATCACGGCGAGGGTGAAGCAGCAGATGGTGAGCAGCAGGTCTGCCAGGGGCGCGGCCTCCTCCACCCGTCTCAAAATCTCCGGGGCCAGGAACAGGTTCACCAGGTTTTGGGTGAGCTCCAGCAGCACCAGGACCAGCGCGATCACCGGCACCGATTTGCGGGTCTCCCAGGCGGTGCGGAGCATGAAGCCCAGGCACTGGGGGACGCTGTATTTTCGTTTCTTGTTTTCCATAGGGTTCAAACCCCCTTTCCGCGGCATACCCTAGCACAAAAGTCCCCCGATGGGTGCATCGGGGGACGAATCGTATCAGGCTGGGGACGAATTGTCTGTGGGCAGCAATATCTCCGTGGTGAAGGCCCCGTCCTCGCTGTTGCGGGAGAGGTATCCCCCCAGCCGCTCCACAATGGCGTCCACCCGCACAAGGCCCAGGCCGTGGTCTCTGCCCTTGGTGGAGGCAAACCGCCCGCCGGTCTTCTTCATCTTGCCGCCGGCGGTGAAGTTGGTGACGGAGATGTACAGCTGGGTGCCCTTCATATCCATATACACCCGGATGACCCGCTCATCCTCCGGCAAGGCCTGGGACGCCTCAATGGCGTTGTCCAGCAGGTTCCCGATGATGCAGCAGAGATCCAGCTCCGGGATGCCGAGACGCACCGGGATGTACGCGTCTGCCCGGACGGTGATGCCCCTGGATTTGGCCAGGCTGATCTTACTGTTCAGGATGGCGTCCGTCATGGGATTGCCGGTCTTGATCACGGTGTCCACGGTGTTGAGGTCCGTGTCCAGCTCGTCCAGGTAGCGGCGGATGGCATCCAGATCCCCCTCCGCGGCGTAGGCCTTCATCACCTGGATGTGGTTGCGGTAGTCATGACGCCAGCCGCGGATCTGCCGGTACATGTTGTCCACCTCGCGGTAGTGGGTCTCCAGCAGCTCCTGCTGATAGGACGCCACCTGGGCGTCGATGCGTTTGGAGAACAGTCCCATAGTCTCACCCCATGTTGATGATGGCCCGGTGGATGCCGTCATAGGCGCCCCTGGGCAGGGGAATCGCAGTGCCGTCTGTGAGGCGGATCTCGGTCCTGGTCACCCGGCTCACCTGGGTGAGGTTCACCAGCACAGACCGGCCGGCGCGGTAGAAGCGGTCGTCCAGCTGCTCCTCCAGCTTCCCCAAGGTCATCTTCACGGTGTAGTCCGCCCTGCCGTGGATGGTGACGTAGTTGCCGTACACCTCCGCGTACCGGATCTGGTACACCGGCACCCGCACCATCTCCCCGGAGAGCTCCAGCATCAGAACCTTCTCGTTCTTGTGGAGCTTCTCCGCCGCCCGGTCCAGCACGGCAAAGAGCTTCTCCTCGTGCACCGGCTTCATGAGGTAGTGGAGGGCTGCCACCTCATACCCCTCCGCGATGTAATCCGAGTACCCGGTGATAAAGACGATCTGCACGGTGTCGTTGTCCTGCCGCAGCTCCTTGGCCAGGGAGACGCCGTCCATGGCCCCCATCTCGATGTCCAGAAGGAGGATGTCGTAGTTCTTCTCCTCCGCATAGTGGAAGAGAAAGCTCTCCGCCGAGGGAAAGCGGTCCAGCTTCACCGCGTGTCCCCGCTGTTCCGCCCACCGGTCTACCAGGCCGGCGATATATTGCTGGTCTGCGGGCGCGTCGTCGCAGATGGCAATTCGATACTGCATGTGCACAGCCCCTCCTCTCCGGCACTTCCTGAAAGTGCGGCCATTATATACCAACACCGCGCCCATTTCCACTGTCTTTTTCGAAGGTCCCGTGGAAACTGAAATCCCGATTCGCCAAAATTCGCGTGGGGGGCCAAGTCGGTGAAACGTTTCACTTTTGTGCCCCCACGGCGATTTTGGCAAGCCGCCATGCCGGGCAACCATCTCTCTGCCGTCTTCTGCCTTTCAGTGTACCCTGCGGTCCCTGGCTGGAGTGCCCCCTTCTCCCGCTGAAGCACATCGCAGCACAAGGCGCATAGACGGAGGAAGGCCGTCCCGCGAACAGGCGGGGCGGCCTTTCTCCGTATCTTGCGCTGTTTTTGCCGGACTGGCAGTCTCAGTTTCCACGCCGCTCCTGTTCCGCAGCTGCGAGCCGCTGCTCCGTCTCCCGGAAGTAGCGGTCGTAGGCACGGGTGAGCAGCCGGTTATACCGCTGTGGTTCCGGATCCCCGGCAGGCTTCTGGAAACGGTACGGGCCGTTCACCTTCCATCCGTTGAAGAGGCCGATGCGAATGGCATCTTTCGGGCAGTGCAGGGAGCAGCGCATACACATGAGGCAATGGCCGCCGAATTGCAGTTTTCCGGAGGCGTCCACTGCGATGTTCCCCGCCGGACACTGGCGGACACACTGGTTGCAGCGGACGCAGGCGTCGGAGACACGGTACAGCCGTCCGTTCCACCGGGCGCCCCAGTGCTCGATGCGGGCCAGCCACGCTATGATACCGCCCAAAGGCACCCGGTCCGGCAGTCTCGGAATGCCCTGGACCAGCTCCGCCGCATCCAGAGGGATGAGCCGCAGGGCGGTGTCCAGCATGCGCCACGCCATGGCATCCCCGTGGCGGAAGATGATGTTGTACGGCATACAGTAGTGGTACTCGCTCTGCACCGGATAGCCCTTGTGCCGCAGGATCTTCCGGAGCTTCCGGGAGGACATCCCGTTGAGCCGCAGCGGCTCGCCGGAGGTGTTGAGGAGGAACACCGGCTTTCCCGGAGAAGGCAGCCGCTTGGCAAACTGCAGCAGGTTGGCCGAGGCGTTGAAGGCGTGCACCGGGTAGGCGATGCCCAGCCGATCTGCAGACTGGATGACGGCCGCGAAATGCTCTGGAAGGACATCTCCCGCAGGAAGGTTGTCCAGGGACACCAGGGAGGTCTCCTCTCCCAGGGCACCCAAAGCCGCTCCAAATGCCTCAGCTATTCGTCGGGTGTTCCCGGTGCCGCTGAACACGGCGATCACAGTGCGCATAGGTTCTTCTCACACCTCGCATGAAAGGCCTGGTCCATGGTATACCGCCAGTCCTCGTCCGGGCGGTGGCTGTCCAGCCAGACCTGGGCCAGCAGTCTGTCCCGTCTGGACAGGCGATCAAAATCCCAGGCAATGGATGTGTCCCCGGGGCTGGGCCAGTGTCCCGCCAACACGGTGTAGCCCCGCATTTGGAAGGGCTGTCCGTCTGTGTCCTCCCAGGAGAGCACGTCTCTCAGGCCTCCCGATGGGGAGAGCAGCTTGCCGCCTCGGAGCTCTGCCAGGCTACGCAGTTCCTCCCAGCCCACCGGACCATGAGGATCGAACCCCAGGTCCAGCAGTCTGGCATTTCCGGGGTCCATCGCCCGCCGGCATCGCGCCGGGTCTTCCGCCAGGATAGAGAACTTGTCCCAGTCCCGGCCCAGGGCGTCGTAGGCGGCGGTGGAGCCAAAATATGCGGTGAGCCGGGCATCGTCCCCGTGGGCCCGCCAGTACCGGGGGCTATTGGGGTCCTTGCAGAGCCGCTGGATCACAAATTTCCGGATGAGCCCTTTCGGCGCCAGCTTCCCCAGGCGCAGAATCGGCTGCTTCCGAAGCACCTGGGCCCAGAAGTCTCGGTTGCTCTGCCGCCGGAAGTGAAACAGCTTCTCCAATTCGTCGCTGTCTGCAAACCAGACGCCGTGGAAGTTCCGCTGGGCGTTCATGTCCGGGTCAAAGAAGTCCTGGACGGAGCCGCCGATCAGGGAGAAGCCGTCCTGGAGCACGTCATATCCGGTGTTCCGGGTGGACGGTCCGCCGCCGATGTTGAAGACCCGGTTCCAGAACACCCGCTCCATCTCCCCCGGGTCCTCCCGGTCTGCCCGGAGGATGGCGGTGATGAGCCGTCCAGAGTCCTTGGCGGTTACCCACTCCAGCGGCGCGTTGAAGGCGGTGTGAAAGAGCAGGCCGTCGCTGAGGTTATCCCAGAGCAGTCTGGGGTGGAGCATGGCGGTCTGGCGGAGCACAGTCCAGGTCCGGATACCGCTCTCCAGCACCCTTCTCTCGCCCCGCAGCTTGGTAAGGGCATAGACGTCAAAGGGGCTCACCGGCAGCGGATCCCCCACACGGCCCCAGGGGTGTTCCAGGGTGCGGTTGCCGTACAGGGCCACGGTGGAGATGTGGATCAGCTTGGGCTGCCGAGCCTGTTCCTCAATGGCGGCGCAGAGTTGGTACACCCCCGCCTCATTGCAGGCCACCGCCAGGTCCGGCCGCTGGTCGCTGCGAGGCGGAATCACCGCGGCCATGTTCACCACGGTGTCCGCATCCTGCACCAGCTGCCGGCATACGGTCCCCTGGGCCAGGTCTCCCAGCACATATTCCACCCAGGCTCCGGCGTCTGTACAGAGCCGCTGCACCATGGAGAGACGCCTGTCCTCCGGCAGAACCAGAAGCCGGAGCCGCACCCCGGGGATGGCCAGCACTTCCCGCAACACCTCCCGGCCCATGTTTCCCGTGACACCTGTGAGGGCGATCAGCGGATTCCGTGCACGATTCTCCATTGCTGTTCCCTCCATACAGGCAAGATTTTTGGGGCAGAAGAGGCACCATTGGTCGTTCTGTACTCACTGGGGCTATTCCCGATTCACTTCCAGCTCAGACTCTCTCCAGGCTGGACACCGCTTTGCCGTTCTCCCTGCGGCAGTCGAAGCGCACCACCCCATCCGGGGTGCACACCTGTCCCCGGAGGTCCGGCAGATAGGAGAGATTGGGCTGGACCGTCAGCTGGCCGTTCTCATAGCGGATGCCCGCCAGGACTCGGACAAACTCGTAGATGGGCAGGGCGCTCCAGGCGTGGCACTCAGACCGGCTGTCTTCCGGGGTCTCCGGGCAGGTGGTGTTCCCCTGTCCCGGCAGTGCCGCCCACCGGGCCATATCGTCCTCGGTGAGATCGTAGAGGCCGGCGGCCTCCAAAGCCCGGAACCACTCATAGGAGGTGGAGAAGGACACCCGGAGCACGTCCGGATCCTCCATGGCATGGTGCAGGATTGTCTGAACCCGCTCACCGGAAGCCATGCCGTCCAGCACCGCCCAGGCCTGGGCGTGCTGGCTGTACTGGACAAAGTCCGGCCCCTCCCGGTACATGCCCCGGGCCTCGTCCCAGCAGAGTGCTTGTACCCGTTCCAGGATAGCCGCCTTTCGGGCCCGGTACTCCTCCGCCAGGGCCGGTCTGCCCCCGGCGTCCCACAGGATGGCCGCCCGCTCCAGGGCGTGGGCATACATCAGGTTGATGATGGTACTGGGCCCCTTCGTGAGGGCAGCCGGCACCCCGCCGTACTGAGACCACAGGGGGTGCCAGTCCACGAACTCCCAATACCCCAGACGGCCCACCAGCCCGTCCGGGCCGATCTTGCTGTGGTAATAGGACAGGATCCGGTCCAGGTCCGGCAGGTACCGGCGGAAGGGGGCGATGTCCCCCTCTGTTCTCCAGGTCTCCTCCAGCATGAAGATATAGTGGAGGGAGAAGGTGGAGATGATCTGCTGATAGGAGCCCGGATAGCGGCCGTGGACCAGGCCGTCCGGAGAGATGGAGCAGTGGAAGTCCTCCAGGGCCTTCATGGTGAGGCGGGTATCCCGGGAGACGCAGCTGCAGAAGAGGGCCTGGAGCCGGGTGTCCATGGGGAACTGGTTCTGCTCGTAGTACGGGCAGTCCATATAGGTCTCGTTCATGCACCGGCGAAGGGTGCGCACGCACATGTCCCAGACCTCCCGCACCCAGGGCTCCGAGGACTCCACCCAGGACCCCACTTTCAGCGGGTACCCGGTCTCCCGGTATGTGGGCCGGTACAGGACGGCGGTGGCCGCGGCATCGATGTCCACCGCGATATAGCGGAAGGTCCGGTACCAGAAGGGCTCAAAAGAGACGGTATCCCCGTTCAGAATCAGGGTGTCCGTGATGCCGGAGATCTCCCCGTGCTCGGCATCGTCCTTGCGGATGCCCTCCCCGGTGAACTTCTCCAGGTAGGTGATCCGGACCTGGCTGCCCTTGCCGCCGATGAAAGAGAACACCGGGTAGCCGCTGGTCTCCTCTCCGGCGTCCAGCACCATGACCGCGTGGTCTCCGGCCATGAGGAACATCCCGTCCCGCTCCAGAATATGGCTCTGGGAGCGGTACTCCCGGACAAACTGCCGCTCCGTCTCATAGAGCAGCGGGATGGGCCGCTCTTTCATGGGGAACCGCTGGAGAAGGCCCACCTTGTCCATGAAACCGTCATAGGCAACGGTCTCCAGGGGCTCGGGGGCGGGCCAGGCGGCGGCATCGAAAGCGGCCTCCCGCCAGCGATAGGGCACCTTGGAGAAGTCCAGGTGCTCCATCACGGCACCCAAGCAGCTAGTTACCTCCCCCGAGGTGAGATAGCGGCTGCCGTCCAGGTACACCCGCCAGTCGGCCTCACCCGTGAAGACGGAGGCCATGATCTTGCCGTCTGCATCCTGTACCGCGCCCTCCACCGCCAGCCTATGGCCGCCGCCAGGGGTGAGCACGGATTGAATCCCCGCCCGTTCATCCTGCTGATGGACGCTGGCGTAGTGGTCCATGTACAGCACCTGGGCCGCCAGGACGTTCTTTCCAACGGTGAGGTGTTCAGACACATCCACGGTCTCGTAATAGTGGCGGGTGAGATCTCCCTTGCAGGGGCCGGAGCACACGGACGCCCCGTTCACCCAGAGGCGGTACCGGGAGTTGGCGGAGATGTCCAGCACCAGCTTTCCCGGCTCGGGAAGGTCCAGGTCCAGGCGGAAGTACGCAAAGCGCCCGGTGAGGTCCCCGTGATAGATCTGGTTTCTCTGGATCTCACTCTGGGGCAGCCCCACCCACATGGCCTTGTTCCACATTTCAAAGCACCTCTGCTGCAAACGGCATGGCGGGAAGGCCCGCCCCGTTATAGATGTTCACCTCGTAGTATCCGGTCTGGGCGTACGCCACCCGGCTGGGCTTTGCCGGGCAATGGAGCACCAGTTTTTCGTCCTCCACACAGCCCTGCACAGGCGCACCGTCCACCAGCAGCGCAGGAATGGCACCGGCATTCTCTTTCAGGTGCAGGCCCTGGCTATTCTTCCAGGAGATGGTGAGCACCCCGTCCGCCCAGGCAGCGCTCTCGAAGGCCGGGGCATCGCATAGGATGTCCTGTCCGTACACATGCCCCAGGGCCAGCAGCGCCAGCCGCTCCCCGATGGGCCGCTTGTGCTTGGGGTGGATGTCCCACTCCATACCGGCATCGGAACTGGAGGCCAGCCACACGTTGGGGATCTCCCGGGCCGCCTTTTCCTGGCGGTCCCGGAGGATGGGGAACCGGGCGCCATCGTTGTCCAGCCACCACCCGAAGGGGGCCAGCTGCACCATCAGGAAAGGCAGTGCCTCGTGCCACAGGTCCCGCCAGTTTCGGGTGAGAATGGAGAGGAGCTGGTCGTAGATCTCTGCGTGGGACTCATCGCTCTCCCCCTGATACCAGAGCACACCCCGGCAGGTGTACGGTGCCACCTTGGTGAGCATGGTCTCATAGAGGCCGCAGGGCCTCCAGGGGTGGTCTGGGCCGATGATGTCGAAATAGGGTGGCTTCTGTATGTTCGCAATCTCCGCCATCATCTTCTCCTGTGCCTCTTTGGAGAAGCCGGGATACAGGATGGAGGTATCTCTTCCGAAGACCGGGTGGTCGTTGACGTTGCCGGGGATGGCGAGAAACACCTTGCGGTACAGCTCCGGGTCTACATCCCGGATCCCGTTCTCATACTCCCGGAGCCAGACCGCTCCGGGAGTGCCCTCCAGCCGCTCTCTGGCTACCCAGCAGCAGGCCCGGGTGCCGCCCCAGTTGCAGCCCACGATACCCACGGGGACGTCCATGTCCTCCCGGAGCCGGGCGGCGAACCAGTACGCCACGGCGGAGTACCAGGGCAGGTCCTCCCGCCGGCACCGGCGCCAGAGGCCGAACTCGGAGAAATCGTAGTCTTCCAGTTCCCCCTCGTAGGAGACCTCGGGGTAATCGAAGAAGCGGATATCCGGGTCCTCCTCCCGGGCGAAGGCGGTCTCCCGGTCCGCATCGAACTGGAGGAAGTACTCCATGTTGGACTGTCCCCCGGCGACCCACACCTCCCCGATCAGCACATCGGAGAAGCGCAAGGTATCCCCGCCAGATGAGACCGTAAGGGTGAGGCCCCGCATCGCCTCCTGGGCCGGGAGGAACACCCTCCACTAGCCGTCCGCACCGGTCCGGGTGCTCTCCTGGGCCAGCGTTTTCTCCCCCAAACAGAGGGACACGGAAACCATCTCGCCGGGATTTGCCTCGCCCCAGAGCTCGATGGGCTTCTGGCGCTGGAGGACCATGCGGTCCCCAAAGATCATTGGCATTTGCAGCATGCCGCATTCTCCCCTTTATCTTGAAATGCTCCGTTCACATGGACCCGCAGTTCCGCCCTGCCCAGCCCCTCTGCGGAGACCTCCAGCACTGCGTCTCCCGGTTCGGTCCCAGAGCGCAGGATGGCCAGGGCGGCGCCTTTGTACAGGACGGCCTCCCCTTTCGTGTAGTTTTCCTCGGTGCAGGGTCTGCCTGTGCCGAAAGCGGCCAGGGCAGCGGCCCCGGAGGCAGCGGCCTTGGCCGGTACCTCCACATAGGGCACCGGGTTTCCGGCGACATCGGCGGCCTCCACCTTCACGTAGCACAGGCTCTCCCCATTGGCAGCAAGTTCGGTCTTCTCCGGGGTGAGCCGCAGCTGAACCGGTGCGCCGGCTGAGATCAGCCTGTCCCGGCTCACCTCTGCTCCGTTCGTATAGCTCACAGCCTCCAGAACCCCCGGCCGATAGGTGAGCTCAAACTGCGCGGTGTTGCGGGCGGGCTTTCTCCCCAGGCTGGCGCCGTTCAGGAAGAGCTCCACCTCTTCCGCGCCGGAGTACACGTCCACCTGGATGGGGCTGCCCGCCGGCACAGGCCACGTCCAGCTGTGGGCGCAGTCCGGCCAGGCGTACCGGCCCAGGACCTCGGTTTTGCCGTAGAAGTGGGGGTCCCGCACCGCGAGATAGGTCTCCGGGCTGCCCCAGACGATCTTCTTGAAGTGGAGCTGGGGCTTTTCAAAGCCGGTGAGATCGAAATCCCCGGACCCGGCAAGGCGCCAGGGATAGCGGGAGTAGTTCAGGGTCCGGGCGGCAGCCTGGGCCTCAGGCGGGTCCACATGGGCCGTCTGGGCAATCCCCGCCTCCCCGATGTAGTCCATGCTGGTCCATTCGAAATCGCCGATGAGGAAGGGATAGCGCTCCACATCCGCCCAGTACGCCTCCGCCTGCCGGGGCTTGGACTCCGTGGCACAGATCACCCGGTTGGGGAAGAGCCTGCCGGTCTCCTCATAGTGGTAGTCCAGGTAGTTATATCCAACAATGTCCCAGGGGGCACAGAAGGGCTCGGTGAGGCGGGGCCAGATCGCCCGGCCGTATTCGCTGTCCAGGTTGGCCATGGTGCCGCCGGACTTCTGGGCGCCCTTCATGAGGGAGTCCCAAAACCTGGCGTTGTCCTGGTCTGTGAGGCCCGTCCAGAAGGAGCACAGGGCGCCGGCCACGGGACGGGTGGGGTCCAGGGAGCGGACGATGGCAGAGAGCCTGGCGCTGGTCCGGTAGCCATCGGACACGCCGCCCTGTTCGGGGAGCTCGTTGCCCACAGACCACGCCATGACGCAGGGGTGGTTCCGGTCCCGCAGGAGCATGGCCGTGAGCTCCTTCTCTCCCTCCTGGGCAAAGAACTGGGAGAAGTCGTAGTACTTCTTCTGCACGTTCCAGACATCGAAGGCCTCATCGATCACCAGCAGGCCCAGCCTGTCGCAGGCCTCCAGCATCTCGGAGGACACCGGGTTGTGGGCAAAGCGCAGGGCGTTGAAGCCGTTGTCCTTGTGGAGCTTCGCCTTGCGGTACTCGCTGTCATAGAAGGACGCCGCCCCCAGAAGGCCGTTGTCCGCGTGGATGCAGCCGCCCCGGAGATCCAGGTGCCGCCCGTTCAGCCGGAGGCCGTTTTTCGCATCCACGGTGATCTCCCGGATGCCGAAAAGGGTCTCCGCCGCGTCCGTCTCGCTCTCCCCGTCCGAGAGGGATGCAATGATCCTGTAGAGGTTGGGGCTGTCTACATCCCAGATCTGCGCGTTCTCCACGCAGAGGGTGATCCGGGCAACGGCGCTCTCCCCCGCCGGCACAAAGGCGCAGGCTCTGCCCGCAGCGCAGGGACCATTCCCGTCCTCCGGGCACATTTTCAGGTCCACCCAGCGGATCACGTCCTCCGATGTGTGGTTCTCCACCGTGGTCTCCACCACCACGAAGGCATCCCCGTCCACGATGTGGCCCAGGTGGGCGTAGATGGGCTCTACCGCCAGGTGGACCATGGGCCCGGTGAGCAGCTGGACGTGGCGGTAGAGGCCGCCGCCCAGATACCAGCGGCTGTTGGGCCCTGCATCGGTGCCGCAGGTGACCGTGAGCCGGTTCTTGCCGCCGAACTCCGCGAACGGCGTGAGATCCACGGCAAAGGGGGTGTACGCGTAGTGGTGCCGCCCCGCCACATGGCCGTTCAGCACCACCTTGGTGAGGCCGGCCGCGCCGTCGAAGCGGACCAGGATCCGCTGGCCCCGGAGAGTCTCCGGGAGGTCCAGGTATTTGGTGTAGGACTGGATGTCCCCCTCGTAGCAGCCGCCGTCCGGGCCGTTTTTCGCGTTGGGGGTGACATCGCTCTCGATCATGTAGTCATGGGGGAGGTGGACGGTCCGGGTCTCCTGGTGCACCACGGGAATGCTGCTGGGCTCTCCCTTCTGGATGGTCCAGTCCCGGTTGATGTCGATCCGCCTCACGGCTCACTCCCCCTTTGCAAAGCTGCCGAGATAGGCAAGGCTGGGCTTGGGCAGCCGCTTCTGGCCGTGCTTGCGGTCCACGCCGATGAGGCCGAACTGCATGGCAAAGCCCTTCTGCCACTCGAAGTTGTCCATGAGGCTCCAGTACAGGTAGCCCTTTACCGGCAGGCCGTCCGCCACGCACTGCTGAATCCCGGCCAGGGCCCGGCGAATGTACTCCACCCGGCGGGTGTCGTCTGCGGTGGCGATGCCGTTCTCCGTGACGATCAGGTCCCCGGGGAACGCCTCATGGACCTTCCGCACCACGTTGGCCAGACCCTCGGGGTAGAACTCGTAGTCCATCTGGGTGAGCTCCGCGCCGGCGGGTGCCGGGAGGCTGCCGGTGCCGTCAAAGCGGGTGCGGGTGTAGTTCTGGATGCCCAGGAAGTCATCGTCCTGGATGTAGGGGAGGTAGTGGAGAAACTCCTCGTCCCACTCTTTTGCAGCGTTAGCCTCTCCGCCGGGCAGGGCCTGGAGGTCGTGGAGGGACAGAGTGAGGCCCACTTTGATGTCGGGGTTGATGGCCCGGATGGCCACCTTGGCCGCCACATGGGCCTCTATTACAATCCTGTCCCCCTGCGGGGTGCGGCTGGAGGTGAACACCTGGGGCGTATCGGTGTCGAAGGCGGCCACGTTCTCCTGGGCCAGCTTCTCCCGGTTCTCCAGCATCTTCTTCAGGTTCAGACCCATCTGCACCTGGCTCTCGCTGGAGGCTCCGGACTGGGCAGCGGCCTGCATCTGCTGCATGATGGACCGGGCCACAGCTGCCACCTGCAGCCCCATGTTGGCCTCGTTGATGGTGCAGAGATAGCGGATCTCACTGCCAAGGCGCTCCACCACATAGGAGACGTACCGGGCAAAGCGCAGCGGGGTGGTTGGCTCCTCCCAGCCGCCCTTGCGGATGAGCCACGCCGGGCTGGAGAAGTGGTGCATGGTTACGATGGGCTCGATGCCGTGGGCCCGGCAGCAGGCGATGACCTCGCGGTAGTGCGCGATCTCTCCATCATCGAAATGGCCCTCCTCCGGCTCGATCCGGGCCCACTCGATGGAGAACCGGTACGCGTTGAGGCCGGCCTCTGCCATCAGGGCGATGTCCTCGGCGAAGCGGTTGTAGTGGTCGCAGGCGTCCAGAGAGGGCTCGGCGAAGCTGGAGTACTGCATCTGCTCCTGGGCCCAGTAGTCTGAGTGGATGTTGTTGCCCTCCACCTGGTGGGCGGCGGTGGCGGCGCCGATGAGAAAGTCCTTGGGAAATTGCATTTTAGGGTGCTCCTTTCCATGAGATCGTTGAGATGAGTATACCGGACAGGCTGCGAGCCGGCAGGGCACGGAGCGGCGGTTTTGGCCCAAATCCGCCGAGATGCCGGCGCGGGAGGGCATGGCGGCAGGTCCAGCCGTCCGGATCGATGGGGCTGTCTCCGCTGCTCTGATACAGCAATTATACCGTTTTCCCGGTCGATGGGGCAAGGGCCTTTGGGCAAGCTGTCGGGTTCGTGGCAGTTTGTGTCGGGTTTCTGGTAGCCCTTGCGGGGGAAAGATGGCAAAATGGCAGTACCAAAAGCATGCGGGAGGCGCACCATGAGAGACATCATAGACTTCAACGAAGACTGGCGCTTTGCCAAGACAGACAAGGTCCCCACAGCCCTGCCGGAGGACTGGGAGGCCGTCACCCTGCCCCACACCTGGAACGCAGTAGACGGCCAGGACGGCGGCAACGACTACTGGCGGGGCACGGCCATGTACTGCAAGGACTTTGAGACGCCTGCCCTGAACAAGGGGGACCGCCTCTACCTGGAGGTCCGCGGGGCGGCCAACACCGCGGAGGTGTGGCTGAACGGGGACAAGCTGGCCCGTCACGAGGGCGGCTACTCCACCTTCCGGGCAGATCTCACGGACCATCTGCAGGCGCAGAACCTGCTCAGCCTCTCCGTGGACAACGCCCCCAACGACACCGTCTACCCCCAGTCTGCGGACTTCACCTTCTACGGCGGGCTGTACCGGGACGTGAAGCTGCTCCGGGTCCCCGCCCACCATTTCGACCTGGACACTTACGGCGCCCCCGGCATCCAGGTCACCCCAGTCCTCTCGGACGACCTGCGCACCGCCACCGTGACCGTGGAGACCTGGCACAACGCGGATGCCGTGGAGATCACGGTGGACGGCGTAACCCAGCGGGTGGAGAAGACCGCCATATTCACCATTCAGAATCCCCACCTCTGGGACGGCGTGGACGACCCCTACCTGTACACCGCCACCGCGAAACTGGACAGCGGCGATGCGGTCTCCGCACGCTTCGGCTGCCGCAAGATCGCCTTGGACCCGCAGCAGGGCTTCCTTCTCAATAACCGCCCCTATCCCCTCCGGGGCGTCTCCCGGCACCAGGACCGGCAGGGTCTGGGCAACGCCATCACCATCCGGGAGCACCGGGAGGACATGGAGATCATCCGGGAGATCGGCGCCAACACCATCCGCCTGGCCCACTATCAGCACGCCCAGGAGTTCTACGACCTCTGCGATGAGAACGGCCTGTGCGTCTGGGCGGAGATCCCCTACATCACCCAGCACATGCCGAACGGCCGGGCCAACACAATACTCCAGATGACAGAGCTCATCCGCCAGTGCTACAACCACCCCTCCATCGTCTGCTGGGGTCTCTCCAACGAGATCGCGGTTCACGGCATGAGCGAGGACCTGCTGGAGAACCACCGCATCCTCAACGACCTCTGCCACAGATTAGACCACACCCGTCCCACCACCATGGCCCACGCCTTCATGCTGGACCAGGACAGCCCCCTCATCGACATCGCGGACATCGGCAGCTGGAACCTGTACTTCGGCTGGTATCTGGGGGAGCTCTCCCAGAACGACAGCTTCCTGGACGAGTACCACGCAAAGCACCCGGACCGGGTCATCGGGTTCTCGGAGTACGGCGCGGACGCCAACCCCCAGTTCCAGTCTCCCCACCCGGAGCAGGGGGACTACAGCGAGACCTTCCAGTGCGTCTACCATGAGCATTTGCTGCAGTGCATCGAGGCCCGGCCCTGGCTGTGGGCCACCCATGTGTGGAACCTCTTTGACTTCGCCGCAGACGGCCGGGATGAGGGCGGCAAGAGAGGACAGAACCAGAAGGGCCTCGTCACCTTCGATCGGAAGCTGAAAAAGGACGCCTTCTACCTCTATAAGGCCGCCTGGAGCCGCGAGCCCTTCGTCCACCTCTGCGGCAGCCGGTACGTGGACAGGGCGGAGGACGTCACGGAAGTCAAGGTGTACTCCAACCTCTCGCCGGTAACCCTGTATGTGGACGGCAAGGAGCTGGAGACACAAGCGGGCAAGACGGTCTTCCCCTTCAAAGTGCCCCTCACCGGGGAGCACGTCATCGAGGCGAAGGCCGGCACCTGCACGGACCGCATGCAGATCCGCAAAGTGGACACCTTCAACCTGGACTACGCCTTCGGCCGGAAGGGCCCCGTGGCCAACTGGTTCGATGAGGCCGATTTCAACTCCGCCTGCTACTCCATCCGGGACACCATGGGCACCCTCCAGGCCAACCCGGAAGCCGCCGCCATCGTGAATGCCGTCATGGCAAAAGCCCGGGCCAGCCGCGGTCAGGTGGCGCAGACCGCCAGCCAAAACCCGGCTCTCCAGAAGATGATGGCGGGGATGAGCTTCCAAGGCATTCTCAAGAAGGCTGGAGAAAACGTGATTCCCGCAGACATGGTCCGGGAGATCAACGCCAAACTGCAGAAGATCAAGATATAAGGAGACACCCACCATGCGTGCAGACTACATGAATCCCTCCCTCTCCCCTGAGGAGCGGGCTTCCCTTCTTCTCGCCCAGCTCACCCCGGCCGAAAAGCTGGCCCAGCTCACCGGCGTCATGGCCATCCGGGGCCGGGAGGGCCGGATGGGGGACTTTCTGAAAAACGGCATTGGCCAGATCAGCACGCTGGACTTTCGCAACCGGGAGACCTATGCGGATGCGGCAGCCTGGCAGCGGCAGCTTCAGGAGATCGTCATGAGCGCCAACCGGCTTCACATTCCGGCGGCATTCCACATGGAGGGCCTCTGCGGTCCCCTGATGCAGGGCGGCGTCTCCTTCCCCTCCGGCATCGGGCGGGGCGCCTCCTTCCATCCAGAGACGGAAGAGGAGATCGGCGCTGTCGTGAGCCGGCAAGAGCTGTCCTGCGGCATCACCCAGGTGTTGGCCCCGGTGCTGGACGTGGCCCGGGACCCCCGGATGGGCCGGTACTGCGAGCCCTACGGGGAGGACCCCACTCTGTGCGCCGCCATGGGCGCGGCATACACCAAAGGCATTCAGGGCAATGAGATCGACGGCCGCCGGGCAGACGCCACCGCCAAGCACTTCATGGCCTTCCATTTCGGCCAGGGCGGCATCCACGGCGCCAATGTGGAGGCGGGGGACGCCATGATGCGGGAGATCTTCGCCAAGCCCTTTGAGGCCGCCATCCGGAAATCCGCTCTCAAAGGCGTCATGCCCTGCTACTGCTCTGTGGACGGCCTCCCCATGCACGCCTCCAAAAAGTACCTCACCCGGATCCTCCGGGAGGACATGGGCTTCGATGGCGTGGCCGTCTCCGATTACGGCGGGGTATCCAACACCCACAATGTGCAGAATGTGGGGGAGACCAAGGCAGACGCCGGTCTCAAGTGCCTGGCAGCCGGCACCGATGTGGAACTGCCCATGCCGGATGCCTATTCCACGGACCTGCTGCAGAAGTTTGAGTCCGGGGAGGCGGACATGGCCATCCTGGACAAAGCCTGCCTCCGGGTGCTCACCGCCAAGTTCCGCATGGGTCTCTTTGAGCACCCCTATGCCCTGGAGGGGGAGGCGCTCCAGACGGCCTATGAAAAACGGGATGCAGACAAGGCAGTAACCCTCCGCGCCGCCCGGGAGTCCCTGGTGCTTCTGAAAAACAACAGCGTGCTCCCCCTGACGAAGAATCTCAAGAAGATCGCCGTCATCGGCCCCCACGCAGTTCACGCCCGCTCCTTCTTCGGCGGGTACACCCAGATCAGCATGGTGGAGGCGGTCCACGCGGCGGCCAACTCCATGGCCGGCACGGGCGGCGGCGGCTCCACCCAGAAGGTGGAGATGCAGCGGGTCCCCGGCACCAACGTACAGCTGGATGAGACGGAGGAGTTCGATGCCATCCTCCGGCACATGAACCCGGACTGCAAAAACCTCCTGGAGGAGCTGCGGGACCGTCTCCCCGGCACCGAGATCGTACACGCCCTGGGGTACTACGTCTTCGGCGCAGACGAGAGCCGCTTCGAAGAGGCCCTGGACCTGGCCAAGGATGCAGACCTCGTCATCCTCACCCTGGGCGGCAAGAACGGCTCCGGCTCCATCGCCACCATGGGCGAGGGCGTGGACGGCACAGACATCAACCTGCCGAGAGCCCAGGACGCCTTTATTGAGAAGGTAAAGGCACTGGGCAAGCCCCTCATCGGCATTCACCTGGACGGCCGTCCCATCTCCTCAGACATCGCAGACCGGGACCTGGACGCCATTCTGGAGTGCTGGAGTCCGGCGGAGTGCGGCGCAGAGGCCATCGTGGACGTGCTTACCGGCGTGATCGCGCCCTCCGGCAAGCTGCCGGTGTCCGTGGCATACAGCGCCGGCCAGCTGCCCGTCTGGTACAACCACATGAGCGGGTCCGAGTGGCACCAGGGACCCAGCATCGGCTTTGCGTACTATGTGGATCTGCCCCACACGCCCCGCTATCCCTTCGGCTTTGGGCTCAGCTACACCACCTTTGCCTATTCAGACCTCTCCATCCGCGAAAACGAGGTCTCTCCAAACGGTGAGGCAATGATCTCCCTCACCGTGCAGAACACCGGCACTGTCTCCGGCACCGAGGTGGTCCAGCTGTACATCCGGGACCGCTATGCCTCCATGGTCCGCCCGGCCCAGGAGTTGGCGGGCTTCACCCGGGTGCAGTTGGCCCCCGGCGAGGCAAAGCACATCACCTTCACCCTCTCACCGAGACAACTGGCCTTCCTGGACGAGGACGGACAGTGGCTGGTGGAAAGAGGAGACATCGATGTGATGGTGGGCGCCTCCAGCCAGGACATCCGCCTCTCCGGCGCCTTCCGGATCAGCGAGAGCCGGCACATCGAGAGCAAGGACCGCTCTTTCTGGGCTGCGGTCTCCATCCAATAAAGCAGATCCAACCAATCAAAAGGCGCTGCGTCTCTCATGACACGCAGCGCCTTTCTGATGTCCTGGTGGACAGGGAGAGCATGGGAGGACTGAATTCGTACTGACAGTCTCAAATTATCCGTGCAGGCTGGACCACAGAGCAGTGTGACCTTTGTTTTGAAATCCGATCTTTTTCATTTCGGCTTGCATGTACTCAAGTTTTGTGATAGAATAACTGAGCAACAAGTTGGAATGTTCTATCCCGCCAATTTCATGGCAGTCGTATCGGATATAACAAACAGAAGAGAGTCCAAATGTCGATCAGAAAGGAGGGAATGGAGCGGATTCAGATTGCAGCATGACTGAATCTGCTCTCAGGGTTATGAAAGCGCTCCCGATCGGTGTAGACAACTTCAAAAGCCTCATTTTGGAAAAAGAGAACAACGAGCATTATTACTATGTTGACAAGACAACTTTGATCCGCGAGGTTGCTGTAGCCAGTGGAAAAGTTCACCTGATTCCCCGTCCCAGGCGTTTTGGAAAATCTCTGAACCTGGACATGATCCGGCAGTTCATGTCCATCGAGGCAGACAAATCCCTATTTCATGGCCTTAAGATCTCTGAGGACCAGGCCTTTTGCAAAGCATTTCAGGGGCAGTATCCAGTGCTCTACTTCGATATGAAAGATATCAACGGTCAAACCTTTGCAGAGGCCTGCAATGAGTTTTCTGACCAAATTGTTTATATGATGTCCTTATATTACAACTTCCTCAAGGCTAGTCCGAATTTGACCCAAGAGGATAGGAATACCTGTAAGTTATATGCAGATAAGGAAAAATGGAAAGACAAGGATGGAAAGCCAGTCGATTCCCTTCCTATAGATAAGCTAAAGGCTTCTCTCAAAAATCTGTCTCTTTATCTTCGAAAGCACTACAACAAAAAGGTTGTAGTTCTCATTGATGAATACGATGTTCCCCTGAACTTTGCATGGGCCAATGAAAAAAACGACCCAGGATACTACGACAACATGGTGAATCTGATCCGAGGAACATTCTCCAAATTGCTAAAGAACAACGAATCTCTTGCGTTTGGCGTTGTCACCGGATGCTTGCGGATTGCACGAGAGAGCATCTTCACGGGCATGAACAACCTTATCGTCTGGGGATACGATAACCAGTTCAAACAGGAGTACTTTGGGTTTACCGACTCTGAGGTAAAAGCCATGCTGGATTATTACGGAATTCCAGACTTCTATGAGACCACAAAAGAGTGGTATGACGGCTTTAATTTCGGCGGAGAGGACCTGTACTCTCCCTGGGATGTCCTGCAATATGTGCAAAACTGTGTGGAGCCCAGGTCAAGCAAAAAGCCGCAAAAGTTCTGGGCGAACAGCAGCGGAAATGATATCCTGACGGAACTGCTGCAAAGATCTAACCCAGATATTCAGAAAAGATACACCAAGTTGATGAATGGAGATACGATTGAAGCTGAGATCATGCATGAGATGACCTTCCGAGACTTAGAGGATGCAGACAACCTCTGGAGTCTTATGTTGGCTACCGGATATCTCGCCGTGGTCTCAGAAGAGGAAAACGAAAGTGCCATACTCAGAGCGCCGAACCTCGAGGTGAGGAAGCTTTTAGGCAAGCATCTGAAGCGGTGGATCAAGAGCACTACCGGCCTGAACGCTGACAGGATTAGCAGCTTCTGTGCCGCTTTCCCCAAGGGGGCCATCGAAAGAATAAGAGAACTGCTCGCAGAGATTCTCACCGGCATGATTCATCTGCAGGATCAGCGGCAGAGTGAGGAGCGGAGAGAATCCCTGTACCAAGGGATTGTGCTCGGACTGTTGTACTATAATTGGATGCCGAAATCCAACATGGAGAGCGGAGACGGGTACTGTGATATCTCTTTTGAGGCAGACAACCAGGTCGGTGTTGTCATTGAGATGAAGGATCCGGGAAAGGATGATCTGGAAAAAGCAACAGCCAGCGCTCTGGACCAGATCAAAACGAAGCACTACACCCAGGAGCTTCTGAATCAAGGATGCGCCAAGATCTTCATGTACGGGATTGCCTGCAGGTTCCACTCCGTTTCGGTAGTAATGGAGATCTACGATGCTCTGCCAGTTTCCAGTCAAAGCCAGACCCTGTAGAGTTCGGATCCCCCCTTTTCCGCGTGCCGCAGCGGGCAACTGTGAAACCCAGACATTGGCGGAGTGTCCCTTCCTGGCTGGTAGCTTCCTTTAAACAAACCCGAACTCTCTCAGTGCTTCGCCGTACAGGCATCCGCCACCCCCATCGAATCAGCCAAAAGAACCGCCGGAGCCACCGGCGGTTCTTCTTGTATCATCGTGTTTGATGGTCTGTCCTGCGCTCTCGCTACCCCCAGATGCCGCCTTTTGCCCTTCCCCTTCTCCAGGTGTGTATGCCGGGGACATCGGTCCCCACGCCCTAGACCAACACCGTTGCATCCTTTCAGAAGGATCATCACGGCGCCGTCTCGCTCTTGTGGAAGGACTCCACCCGGACAGCAAGTCAGCGGATTTGATATTCAGTCGAATGGATGATCAGGCAATCATCGTCTTTCCAATCGATTTGCATGTCGTTGCACTCACCCCAGTCGCCGGAATACACCCTTTGGGGTTTCTTCTCGATTTTGAAAAGGATCACATTGATTCCGCTCTTTTCATCCACGTCTACCAGCGTGTCTCCGCCCAGGGCACCCTGGTCGCTGTCGATCACCTGGGCATAGTACTTGCCGCTGGGAGATTCCACAATCTGCACCACCGTATTTTGGCCGATGCTGCGAAGATCAAGAAGAGGAAGCTGGGAAAGCCAATCGGCAACACCATCAGGGCAGACAATGTCAAGGCAATCCCTTTCAGGGCCCGCGGCCTGCCCTGCCGGACCGCAAGGTAGAAGCTGCATCCCGCAGAGATCAGCACGCCTGCGATCACCCATATTTTGGGGTATTCAACCATGTAGAAAACTGCATTCACAAGAGACAGCTGCGCGAGGATGGCCAGTACAACCTGCAACGCTTTGTTTTCCAGCGCACTCTGGTCATGGGCAACAACCCATACGGACAATCCAGCGGTTGCAACAGCGAAGGCGGAGATGCGAAAACATTACAACCATTATAGCAGGTTTTTGGGAATTTCCCCATGGATCCGCAGCGAGACCGCCCCATGCGCCATCACCGGGCGAATCTGCAGCTTGAATCTGGTCCGAAAGGTCGGCAGCACAGAGTGCTTCTCCGCTCTCTGTGCTGCCGTTTTGAATGCCTATTCAGTTGTATTGGATGGTTTGCAGCGTTTTTCTGCGGTATTCTCAGACAGGAAGCCGCGCTATTCTGATACAACCAATTCCGCCCGGACCTCCAAGCCGTCCGCTGTCTTCACATGCAGAGACACCGTACTGTCCTCGGGAACCAGTACTGCCATTGCCCGGCCGTAGTGGCTGGGGAATGTCCCATCCAGGTAAGACCGCTCCGCCTTGGGACAGGCGCTGCCAAAGGCCAGCAGCTTTGCCCCGGAGACCTCAATAGACCACTCCGTATCGGCGTTGGACTCCACCACGCCGTTCTCTCCGGTGAGATCCACCCGCACATAGGCCGGGCGTCCCGCTTTCAGTGCGCTCTCCGGGGTGATACGCAGTTTCAGTGTTCCTTCCGCAGACTGCAGGGTACTGCGTCCCACCTCTGCACCATTTTCGTAAGTTACGGCCATCAGCACGCCAGGCGTGTAGGGGACGGTAAAGGAGGCCAGATAGCCCTCAACGGGCTTGCGGCCAAGGCTGGTGCCGTTCAGAAGCAGCTCCGCCTCCTCTGCAGCTGCGTATACCTCCACCACTGCCGCATTCCCCTCACAGCCCCGCCAGGACCAACTGGGGATGGCGTTGGTGCCCCGCCAGGTGGAGACCGCCGCCGTCTCGCCCGGGTGGTTCAACGGCCGGACGCCGATGTACGGCACCTTGCGCTTCTCAAACACGGCTGCGGTGAGGCCGGCCTCGGCGGTGTCGTCTCCCAAGATATCCAGCACCCCGGCCTCGGCGAGCAGCCAGGGATAGGGCTTGCCGAAGCCGAACTCGTTCTTGTCCCAGACCCAGGCGCCGATGCCCGCCTCGCCCAGGTAGTCCCAGGCGGTCCACATGAAGTCTCCGATGAGGAAGGGATAGCGCTCCACCATGGCCCAGTTGGAGGCGATGATCTGGGGGAAGGTCTCACTGCCCACGATGACCCGATTGGGGTGCTCGTCTGCCTCCAGGGGATATCTGCTGTGGCCGTAGTTGTATCCCGCGATGTCCACAGCGTCCAGCGTCTTGGCAGAGACGGCCTCTACCTCCGGCAGAGCAGATGCGGCGTTCATACGCTCCCCGTTCTCCATGGCCAGCTTGTTGTAGTCCTCGCTGCTCACGTTGGTATAGTCCTCTTTGGGCTGGTCCTCCCCGCCGAAGATGCTGGCGCCCATTTTGGCCATCATCACCAGGGCCAGATTCAGCCCGATGGTGGTGGGCCGGGTGGGGTCCAGCCGGTGGAAGGAGTCCACGATGGTCTGGGCGAGGGCATTGCCGCGATCCTCGGCGGGCTCCGTCACCTCATTGCCGATGGAATACAGCACCACCGAGGGGTGGTTGCGGTCCCGGCGGACAGTGCGCTCCACGTCCCCCTGCCAGTTCTGGTCAAAGTCCAGGGCGTAATCGTGGGCGGTCTTCCGGTTGTACCACATGTCCCACATCTCGTCCATCACATACATGCCCAGGCGGTCGCAGGCGTCCAGCAGCTCCGGGGAGGCGGGGTTGTGGGCGCTGCGGATGGCGTTGAAGCCCCATTCCTTCAGGATGCGCACCTTCCGCGCCTCTGCCTCGTAGAGGGAGACAGCGCCCAGAATGCCGTTGTCGTGGTGGACGCAGCCGCCCCGGAGCTTGGTCTCTTTGCCGTTCACCAGGAATCCCTTCGGGCTCCACGCCAGCGTGCGGATGCCGAAGGGGACGGTGTCCGTGTCCAGGACCTGTCCATTGCGGGTCAGGGTTACCCGGCAGGTGTACAGGTATGGATCCTCTGCACTCCAGAGGTTTGCATCGGGGATCTCCAGTTCTACGCAGCCACCATCGCCAGCTGCAACCACCGTCTCCCCGTCCAGGATCTCCACCTGGACTTCTCCTGTACCGCAGATCTCGGTCTCAACGCGGATTCGGGCGGGATCATAGGTCAGCGTGTTGATGGAGACGCCCTCGGGGACGATGTGGTCCAGTTCTCCGGTCCAGAGCCATACCGGGCGGTAGATGCCAGCGCCGGAGTACCAGCGGGAGTTGGGGGTCTCAGCGTTGTCTGCCGTAACCCGAATGGTGTTCTCCCCCGGCAGGAGCTTCCCCGTGAGGTCTACCCAGAAGGGGGCGTACCCGTACGCGCAGCCGCCCACAGGTGCATCGTTCAGATAGACCGCGGCCTTGCGGTACACCCCGCCAAACTGGAGTAAAACAGCCTTGTCTTTGAGAGAGGTGCCATCTATGGTCTTCTCGTAGGTGTACACTCCCCCGGCGAAATAGGCGCCGGCGGAACCGGATTTCTCATCTGCGCCCCGCCGCTCCTCCAACTGGGCATCGTGGGGCAGGTCCAGGATGCGGGAGGTGCCGTCTTCCTTGGTAAAGGTCCAGCCTTTGCAAAAGTCCAAGCGTTTCATATCAATTCCCTCACTTGTTCAGGATCCGGTTCAGCCAGGACAGGGCCAAATAAGGCCAGATAGAGACCTCTGGATTCGCCTCGTCTGTGCCTGCATTTCCCGCATCGAACAGGTGCAGCAGCGCGTTCTTGGTCTCCTCCGGCAAGGGGAGTTCCCCGCTGATCGCCGCATTCTGCAGGTGCTCCAGCTGGTTGGCACAGTGGGCATCTCCGTAGTCCTGGTCCGCCCATCTTGTATCGGCCAGGGAGAGGCCGTGGCGCCCCGCGGAGAAGAGGTGCAGGGCGTGAGGTACCCCGTGTTTCCGGAGAGCTTGCTCCATCAGGATGCTGTTCTCCACTGGCACGGTCTCGTCCGTGATGGTCTGCCAGAGAAAGATCGGCGGGGTGTTCTCTGAGACCTGCTTCTCCAGGGACCAGTACTCCAGCAACTTCGCCGCCTCAGGGTCTTTGCGCTCATAGATGTCCCGGCCCAGCAGGCACTGGAAGGACCCCTGGTGGGCGAACGGTCCGCTGGTGATCACCGGATAAGAGAGGATGGCCGCATCCGGCCGGGCGGAGATGTCTTTGTATGCCGGGTTATCCTCCGCTGCATCCTCGAAATGGACGCAGATGCTGCCGCAGAGGTGGGAGCCGGCGGAAAAGCCGCAGAGAACCACCAGGTTGGGATCCACCTTGTACTCCCCCGCCCTGGACCGGACCATCCGGATCGCCCGGGCCAGCTCCCCCATGGGCAGGCCTCCCAGAGGGGCGGCGGAGAGGAGGTTGGTGGTGTAGGTGAGCACAAAGGTCTGGTACCCGGCTACATAGAAGCGCTCCGCCACCAGCTCTCCCTCGGTGGGGGATACCATCGCGTAGCCGCCGCCGGGCACCACGATGACGCACGGCCGGACTGTATCGTCCTCATGGAGGTACGGCACCAGGTCCGGCTGAAATCCAAAGGCCATGGGGTAATGGTACTCGGAATCGGCAAACAAAGGCACAGGGTTGTATTTCATTGGTAGTCCTCCCATCTCCATTCCTCCAACCAGTCCACGATGGGTCTCTCCCCCTCAAACCGGATGGGGAGCCAGACATAGCGGGCCTGGGAGGTGTCCAGTTCCGTGTCTCCGATCCACCCGGGGTCTGTGTAGGTGTCATCAAAGGTGGGATCAAAGGCCTTTCGGAAAAACTTCCTGTACTCATGGTAGTCCCACTCCATGTGGTCTGGAATCCAGCGGTCTGCCAGGGCGATATACAGGTCCCGTTTGCCGGGGACTTGAAAGACGCTGGAGATCTGGGAGTGGAACGAGGTATCTGTGGGGTCCCCGGGGTGCAGGTTCCCCAGGACAGTATAAGGCCCGTGCCAGGTTTCTGCAAGGGCGGCTTCGCTGGGATTGGGCTTGTATCCGGTGGTGCCGGAGGTGAGGAGATAGTGCTTGCCCCGCCGGGCAAAGTGGGCGGTGGCCTCCCGGACAAAGGGCGGGCCGATGTGGTGGGGGAAGTGGGTGCTGTAGAAGCCGGTAACGTTGGTGTAGTCCTCGGTGAGATCGGCGCAGATGGTCTCGGAGTGCACCCGCTCGAAGTAGTAATAGGCCTTGCCGTCCGGGGCGGCGGCGAGGTCGAAATCTCCGGCGCTCATGCCCAGGGGGTAGAGCCCGGTGCGGACGATGGTGTAGGGGCCCAGGACGTGGTCTGCGGTGAGGATTGTGGAGGCCTGGCCGCCGTCCTTTTCCATGATCTTCAACCAGCAGACGTACTTGCGGGTGCGGGCGTTATACAGGATGTGGGGCCGGTCCATCATGGAGGTGGGGTGGAGGGGCGATGATGCATCCTCCAGATTGGGCGGGATGATGAGGCCCTTATCCTCCCAGTTGTAGAGGTCCCGGGAGGCGTAGCACCGGACGCCCCAGTGCCAGATGCCGTTCTTCCCGTCTGTGTGCTCCTTGTTCTCGCCGTACCAGTAGTAGACGCCGTCCACGGTGAGGATGCTGCCCCCGTGGGCGTGAATGGGCTTGCCATCGGTGTCCAGCCACACCTCTCCGGGATGAAATGCGTGATACATGGCGGTCTCTCCCCTCTCAGTGGTTTTTCCTGGCCAGAATCGCCATATACGGCCGGCCAGGCAGGGGGACAACCACGGAACCGCTGGCATCGTAGGACCAGATCGGCCGGGTCATGTTCCAGGTGTCGATCACCTCCACCGTGTAGCTGCCCTCTGCGGGGAGCTCCAAGGTAAAGCGGCCGTAGGTCTGGAGATCGCAGTAGAAGAGAATCGCCTCGGCGCCGCAGCAGCCCAGATACTGCACCTGGCCGTCCAGGAAGCGCTCCCGCTCCGCCGGCTCCATGGCCAGGATCCGCTCATGGTACACCCGCTGCTCCGCCGGAATGCCGGCCAGCATCGTCTCCAGTTCCTCCGGCGTCTTGCCCCGGAGCAGGCAAAATCCCGTGATCACAGGCTCCACGGGGCCGGGGATCTCCTCCATGATCTCCCTAAGAAATGCGACCCGGGCGATGCTCTCTCCCCGCAGGGTTCCGCCCTTGGCCCAGAAGACCACCTCATCCGGGTCCTCCGGGTCCAGGAAGGTCTCCCCGTGGGTACAGCACCCGCCGAGGGACATGGTGCGCCAGAACCGGGCGGTGAGCTCCTCTGCGGAGAGGCTGCCCCAGGGCTGCTCCAGGTTGCCCTCATAGCCGCACTCGTCGATGAGGATGGGCTTGCGGTACTTTCCCATCCACTCTGGAATCCGGTTCAGCGCTCCCGTCTGCAGGGAGACATGGGTGGTGTACGGCCGCTCGTGGGGCCAGATGGAGATGCAGTGGTGGTTGCCGATGAGGTGATGGAATGGGTCATTTGTGGCGAGGAATGCCTCGATGCCGTACCAGTCCTCCATGGTCTTGGCGGGCATCACGTCGTACTCGTTGGCCATGCTCCACCAGAGCGCGGGGTAGGCCGCAAAGCGGCGGAGCAGGTAGTCCAGATAGCGGAGGTCGTCCTCATGGGACATGGAGGAGAAGCCCCAGCGGTCGTAGGGGTGGAAGAGGATCAGGTCCACCTGATAGCCCATGGCAAAGAGCTGGCAGAGGCGCTCCTCAAACCGGTCCCAGAAGGCATAGCACGGCCGGGAGGTGTCCCAGGTGCCGTCCTCTCTCCGCTCAAAGGCGAAGTACGCCGGCTCGTTCTCGTTGTAGATGAAGTGCTTGGGGAAGACGCAGAGGCGAATCTTGTTGAACGGTGTACGCTGCAATGTCTCCAGGGTCTCGTCGATGCGGCTGTCCGGCTGGTGCATCATGGCGTACACCGTGGTGCCGTAGGTGCGGCAGAGGGTCCCGTCTGCGTACTCCAGATGGGTGCCCACCGCCCGGACCGGGCCGTGGTGCCCCGCCCGGGCGGGCAGCACGTCAATGGTACCGCTGTCTGAGACGGCGCCCCGCACCGTGTAGGTGTATCGGCCCGCCTCCATGGGCAGGAAGCGGACCTTCACCGTATCCTCGGAGGCCTGAAAGCCCCGGACCGGGATGGATCTGCCGTCCTTCATAAAGTGTGCTGTCAGGTCCCCGGTGCCGGGATAGGCCAGTTCCATCATCTCATTCTGATATGCGCTCAAAACGATTCTCCTCTGGTTTGAAAAAAGGGCGCGGAGGCCGCGCCCTTTTTTGTGGGATAGGTTGGGTTGGGGATTACTCGGTGACCATGTTCAGGGTGGCGGCCACATCGCCGAACACCTCGATGCCGGTGGCGGCGTAGTCGAAGGAGATGCCGTAGGCTGCGGTGGCCACATCGCCGCCCTTCTCAAAGTGGAGGGTGATGACGTAGGTCTCCATGTCGATCTCGTAGGTAGCGGTGTCGATGTCCATCTCGCTGCCAAAAGCGGAGGCGTAGAGGCGGGCGGTGTTGTCGTCATAGAGCTCGCAGATCAGATCGCCCATCACGTCGGCGCCGGGCACGAGGATCTCGCCCTTGTAGAGGTAGGAGACGTTCTTGGCAGCGCCCACCACGTTCATGACCACCTCTGTGCCGTCCTCAGACTTGTAGGTGTAGGTGCCGTCCTCGTTCTTGGTGACGGTGGCGCCGTTGTCGGAGTCGGACTTGGGGGTGAGGGTGATCTCGCTCTGGTCCTCATTCATGGCGTAGGTGCCGTCCACGAACATGATCACGGCGTCCTTGTAGGTGCCGTTCACCAGCAGATCCAGGGTGGCGGTCTCATCGTTGGGGTCGATGAGGCTCAGAATGGGAGCTGCAACCTCACCGTTGTAGTCGCCGGCCAGTGCGGAGTTCTCGGGATCGGTATCGCGCTTGTAGACAGCATTCTCACCACCGATGCCGGTGATGGCTTCCATATCCTGATAGAGGTTGTCTCCATCAAAGCCGCAGGAGTCCACCAGGTTGCCGTCCATGTCGTAGAAGTTGATGGTGTAGGGAGCGGTGCCGGTGGGCGGGGCTGCGCCTTCCTCGGCGGCTTCAACGGTGGCGCGGTCGGGCCAGCAGGCGTATTCGGTCTCCTGCTCCACCACCTCGTAGGTGCCGGTGAAGGTGATCTGGTTCATGGCAAAGCCGGCATAGTAGATACTGCCGATGCCGGGGACGTTGTCATAGAAGTGGAAGTAGTAGGACATGAGCATGTCGCCGGCATTGTAGCTGTAGGAGTAGTAGCTGCCCACGATCTTCTCAGCGGGGGTCAGGTCTGCCTTGGGATCAGCGGGAGCCTGCTGGTCATCGGCGGGCTGCTGATCCTCGGGAGCCTGCTGGTCGTCAGCGGGCTGCTGGTCATCGGTGCTGCCGGCCTCGGGCGTGGCGGCGGCGTCATCATTGCTGGGTGCGCTGGTGTTGGTGTCGCCGGAGTTGTTGCCGCCGCTGGAGCTGTTGTCTCCGCCGCAGGCGGCGAGCGCAAAGCAGAGGGCGAGCGCGAGAAGAAGAGCAAGTATCTTTTTCATAGTGGGACCTCCTGAAACATCGTTTTTTTCTTGGGGATGCTCGCATTATGCCAGATTTCCCTCCGGATTTCTGCCAGAGATCCGTCATGAAGTACCAAAAACCCGACAGCCTTCTGCCTACAAAGCCGTTCACCTGGATTGGGTGAACGGCTTTGCCGCAGATTCACTTCTCGGCGAGAAACAGCTCCAGCTGACGCTGCTTCTCCGCGATGATCTTGTCCAGGCCCGCCGCTTTCAGATCGGCGATGAATGCCGGATACACGGTGTCCAGGTCCACACTGCCGCTCTCCAGCACGGGCAGATAGCGGTACAACACCTGCCGGACCATCTCCCGCTCCCCGGTGAGGGCCGCGCTGTCAAAGGTGAACCCGGCGTACTCCATGCCCACCGGCACGGCTTTTGCCGCATAGTTCTCCTGTTCCTGCTGCAGTGCATTGCCCTCCATTTCGTACTGAAGGGTCATATTGCCGTACATGCCCAGGGGATTCTGATACGGTAAATCCGCCTGTTCCATGCCGTCTGGGAAGGCGATGCGCCCGGCCTCCGGATCCGTCACCACGTAATCCCGTCCCTCGATTCCCCACGCGAACAGGTTCACGATGCGCCGGTCCGTGTACATCAGATTCAGGAATTTCATGGCGGCCTCCTGTTTTTCACTCTCGGCGGGGATCACCCACCGAATCGCTGTGCTGGAGTTGTTGGGGCCGTATGCCACGGGACTGGTCATCAGGCAGGCCACTTCCTCCCCGGCCGCCTCGTCTGTAATCATCCCCGGTGCGCTGCTGGAGGGGATGCTGAGAATGGTCCCGTTTTTCAAAAGCTCTGTGGGCGAGAGGGTGGTAACCGCGGCATCCGGGTAGATATACCCCGCCTGATACCAGCGGTGCAGCCATGCAAGGAAGGTCTGGTAGTCCTCCGTCTCATAGAAATCCTGAAACACACCGCCGTCCGGGGCCAACACACCGGAGTCTGCGGAATCCGCCGCAGCAATCCAATTGCCGCCGCCATACAGGAAGGAAAAGGAGCTGAAGGTTCGGTCTGTGGTGATCTGCCCAAAGGGATAGCAGTCCGGATACAGGGCCTTGAGCTGGGCAAAGAGCCCATCCAGTTCCTCCAGGGTGTAGATCTGGTCCGGTTCATAGGCAAAGCCGGCCTCCTGGAGGTAACGCACCGGGATCCACAGCCCCCCGCCGCTGCCGCGGCTCAGTGAGACCGGATTCACCCCGTAAATCTGGCCGCCCACCACGGCGCCGCCAACGATATCGCTTCCCCGTTCCTGCAGGTCCAGAATTCCCTGTCCGTACTGCTCCAGCAGCTCGTCCAGGGGCGCCAGATACCCGGGGGTGATATAGCTCGTGATATCCAGGTAATTGAGGACCATCAGGTCGATCTGCTCCCTCTGGCTGAGCCACACCGGGTACTCCGCTGGCGCCTCCAGGGCATCCACCAGCTGGAATTCCACCTCCACGCCGATGGCCTCCCGGCTGATGGCGTTGATGGCCTCTCGCACCTCGTCCAGGCCGGCGGTATTTCCCCCGGACATGGTCTGAT
>CANRFN010000051.1 GCA_947629915.1 uncultured Oscillospiraceae bacterium
TGGGCGGCACAGATGGCTGCCTAATTTTACCAAATCTTTTTAACGCGATAGGCGAATCGCATGCACTTCTAGAAATCCTCTGGCCAGACCGGGAACAGGCTCAGGCATGCATCCATGACGACCGGAACGTAATCGGGGGTATGCTCCTGCTTTTTTTGCGATAAAATTTCTGCCCTGCTAAAGAAATCAGCAGGGCAGCGTGAAGAGCATATAGATTTTTGCGGGTCTGGTGGGTACTTACGTTAATTTCATGGCCCTTTGCTGTTCTCAGATGGGCCCCTGCCGCTGGGCCAGAATCTCGTTCAGGGTCTTGTACACCTCCGCGATCTCCAGGGGCTTTGCGATGTGGCCGTCCATACCCGCCTGGATACACCTCTCCGCGTCTTCCGCAAAGGCGTTGGCGGTCATGGCGAGTATGGGGACGGTCTTGGCGTCCGGCCGGTCCAAGGCGCGGATGGCCCTGGTGGCCGCATAGCCGTCCATGCGGGGCATCTGGATGTCCATGAGAATGAGATCGTAGTGGTGAAGCGGGGAATCTTCGAAGAGGTCCACCGCCTCCTGGCCGTCCACCGCCTCCACCAGCTCGGCGCCGGTCTCGGCCCCCAGCAGTTCCACGGCGATCTCCCGGTTGAGCTCATTGTCCTCCGCCAGAAGGATCCGCTTGCCCCGGAAGTCCACATGATCGGCGGGCAGGGCGGTGTGGGCGGCGGTGCTGTCCGCATCCCACGCGATGGGGGCGGCTCCGGGGACGGTGTCGAAGGGGATCCGGACGGAGAAGGTGCTGCCCTCGCCGTAGACGCTGTCCACCTTCACGGAGCCACCCATCATCTCGGCGAACCGCTTCACAATGGACAGACCCAGGCCGGTGCCCCCGAACTTGTGGGACACGCCGGAATCCTCCTGTTCGAAGGCCTCGAAGATCTTGCCGAAATTCTCCTCCTTGATGCCGATGCCGGTGTCTGAGACCTGAAACAGCAGCCAGAGCTGTCCCTCGGTGCGCTCCTGTTCCGTGATCCGCAGGGTGATGGTGCCGCCGGCGGCGGTGAACTTGATGGCGTTGGACAGGAGGTTGGAAAGGATCTGATTCACCCGCAGGGAGTCCCCGATCAAGTTGTCGTCCACGGCGCCTACGAGCTCGGCCTCAAAGCGCAGCCCTTTGGACTCCGCCTGGGTGCGGTACACGCTCACCAGGCTCTCCAGAAAGAGGCGGAGGTCGAAAGACTCATAGCGGATCTCCAGTTTGCCGCTCTCGATCTTGGACATGTCCAGCACATCGTTGATGAGTGCCAGAAGGTGCTTGGAGGACAGGGACACCTTTTTCAGGCTGTCCTCTACTTTCGCGGGGTTGTCCAGGTTCTGCCGGGCGATGGTGGTCATACCGATGATGCCGTTCATGGGGGTGCGGATCTCGTGGCTCATGCGGCTCAAGAACTCGCTCTTGGCCCGGTTGGCGTTCTCTGCCCGCTCCTGGGCGGCCAGGGCGGCCTCGTTGGCCGCCACCAGCGCCTTGGTGTGGTGCTGCAGATTGCTGTAGTAGACGAGGAACAGGATGGAGAGGGCCGCCAGGATCACGATCAGCACGAACACCGCGTTCTCGTTGAGCTGGGCGGTCTGGCTGGCCACCATCTCATCGATCACGTCATAGGGGATCTCCAGCAGCATGAGCCAACTGGTGCCCTCGATGGGGGCGTAGTACATGCACTGGAGGTACTTACCCGCGTGGAAGATGGTCATACCAGGGGAGCGGTTGCCGAAGTCCTGGATCACCTGCTGCAGGGAGTACCCCTCGTTGAAAGTGGCGTAGCTGTCCAGCTTGCTGAGGATATTGGTGCCCTCGGGGAGGTCATCGTTAAAGGTGTTGTGGATGATGAAGCTGCCGTTCTGCGTGACGATGCTGGCGTAGGTCTGGGCCGCGGGGTTCTGCAGGGCCAGGCTGGAGTTGAAGGACTCGCTGGAGAGGCCCGCCAGCATGGCCACAAAGGTGTGGCCTCCATAGGGGATGGGGTCTATTGTGACGCCCAGCACGATCATATTCTCGTTGAGCACGGCCTCGCTGTATGAGACCTGGTTGGTCTCCCCCCGGAGGAGGTTGGCCAGAAAGCTCAGCCGGGAGGCCGCCGGGCGGACGCCCTCGGTGCAGTAGTAGAGGCCCTCCTCGTCCACAAAGGCCAGAAACTGGATGTCATTGTGGGCCTGGGCTGTGGCCAGGAAGTCCGCCAGGCTGTCCTGGCTCTCCAGGTCCTCTTCGTGCACGCTGTCTGCGATGGTCTGCAGGGCGTGGAAGCGGGCGTTGAGGCCGGTCTCCATGTGGCTGTTGATCTGGGCTGTCATCTCCCGGAGGTACATCCGGTTCAGCTCCGCCCCGGTGGACCGGGTGATGTCCGCGGAGGAGCGGATCAGCCAGTAGAAGCAGCCGGCGGCCAGCAGGAAGGTAAGGGCGGTGAGCAGCAGGTAGGGCAGACGGGACCGCTTTTGCTCAGCCATTGCCGCTCACCACCTTGATGCGCCCCTCGGGCCTGGCCAGGATGGCCTCGCCGTTGTGGGCCTGGAAGTAGTACTGCAGGGAATCGCCCAGGGTCTTGTCCGTCTCCTCCACCAGGGACACGTCCTCCGCCAGGGGAACGGTGTCGCTGAAGATGTTGAGCATGGTGTAGCCGTCCCCGTTGTTGTCCAGATAGCCGTTGGCCCCGGCCATGTAGGAGGTGGCGGCGATCTTGTAGGACTGCGTCTCGTCCAAGAGGGTGCCGTCCGGCAGGGTGATCTCCAGAAGCTCCGCCGGGGCCGTGTCCGTGGGGGCCCGGAAGGTGTAGCAGAGGCCGGACACGTTCAGAAAGCGGCCGCCGGGGATGCCGTTGTCCTGGATCAGTGTGGTGATGCCGTTGGCCAGCATCTCCCGGATCACATGCCCCTTCACCTCCAGCACCACCAGGGTGTTGTCGTAGGGACAGACCACATCCAGGTCGCTGCCGAAGACGCTGCCCTGGTAGAGGCTGCCCCGGATGGAGCCGCCGTTGGCAAAGGCGAAGTCTGCGCCGGTCATCTCCCGGATGGCGTCTGCCACCAGGTTGCCGATGCCGGTCTCCTCCCGCCGGGTGTTGTAGTTCTCATAGATCATGTCCCCGGCCGCCACGCCGATGAGGGTCTCATCGTACTCCACAGCCTCGTCCCCCTCCAGGAAGTAGTGGTCCACGTTGGAGAGAGCCTCCTCCGGGGTGAGCTCCCCGTTGAGGGCGGAGACCATGCTGCGGCCGAAGTAGTTCAAGAGCTTGGCCGGGAACTGGATGTTGTATACGTAGCCGCAGCTGATGCAGTCCGCCAGGCCCTCGGGGATCTCCTCCGCCACGGGGACGTCTGCGGCGAGGTAGGACTGGGAGGCGCCGATGTCCGAGATAAAGGCGGCCTGCCCCTCCGGGGTGGAGAGCAGGGACAACACGCTCTTTGCGGCCTCCAGGACGGCCTCGCTGCCCGGCTCCTGCAGGGCGGCGTTCAGGCCCAGATAGGCGGTGGGGGCGGCGATGGTCCAGGGGTGGCTGTCTTCCGCGCTGAGAAAGGGCACCATTGCAAATTCGTACGCTGCGCTCTCGGCGTTCAGAGTGTCCAGAAATTGCACGGAGCTGTATGTGAGCGCCATGGTGCCGGCCAGCATCCGCTCCTGCACGGGGACCGCATTGCCCCGCTTATTGTAGAGGCCGGCGGATCCGAGATAGCCCTTTTCCACCATGGCGCCGGAGAGATCCAGGCAGCCCGCCAGGCCCTCTGCGAAGGTGCCCTGCCGGCGCTTCAGGTCGTCCCGCCACAGCACGCCGGCGGCCTTGCCCAGAAAGTCCGGGACCTGGGTGCCGATGAGATAGGAGGACACGGTGGTGAGGTCTGAGGACTCCAGGGCGAACATGGTGCCATCCGGGCCGAAGCCGAGACCTTGTGCGGCCACGGCGTCCAGCAGGTCCATCAGCGCCCCGGTGTTAGCCGGCGCCTCGGTGACGCCCGCCTCCCGGGCCAGGGTCTCGTTGTAGATGTAGCCGTAGTACTGGCCGGGCAGCGGCAGGAACATGGTCCTGCCGTCGATGAGCAGGGTCTGGGAGATGCCCGCCTGATAGAGGGTGGCGAATACCTGGGCGCTGAGGTCCATGGCGTAGTTCACCACGTCCCCGGTGGGCATGGTGGTGGTGATGATGTCCGTGCCGTGGCCGGTGCGGAGGCGACGCTCGCTCTCCCCGTCCAGGGTGGCTCGGGTGTTGCGCTCGAGCTGGAGGTCTATGTCCGGATAGGTGTCCTCCACCAGCTTCTCAAAGTGGGGGAGTTCCATGGCAAACAGCATGGAGACGGGAACTTTGCCGGGCTCCCCCGCAGGCGCCGTGGGGTTGGGGTTGTTGTCCTGGTTGCAGCCCGCCAGCGGGATTGCCAGCAGACCGGCCAACAGGAGACTCAAGATTCTCCGCCTCATGCTCCATACCTCCTCTCCGGAATGATGCGAAACGTGCGGTTTTGGAATGTTTTGCCCAAGGGATGCATTGAAAATCGGGCAGAGGCCCGTATCCAATTCACCATTTTAAAGATAGAGGGGGAGGCTGTCAAGGAGAAGGGCAACTGTTTGGACGATTTTAACAATCTTTTGCAAGATCGCGCACCATGAGAGTGCAGTCGAAGGGTCCGCTGCGGTACACGGTGCCGTCTGCCGCGTGGTACCCGCACTTCTCGTAGAAGCCGACCGCCACGGTGCGGCTGTCTATGCGGATGTACCGATAGCCCAGCTCTCGGATCCACTTCTCCGCCTCTTGAAGGAGCAGCCGGCCCAGCTCACGGCCCCGGTACTCCTCCAGGACCACCACCCGGCCGATGGTGACCGTTTCCTCGTCCAGGGGATAGAAGCGGCAGGTGCCCATGGGGTATTCATCGTCCAGCAGGATGATGTACCGGGTGCCATCGCCGTCATGGTCGTCAAACTCCTCCCGGAGAGAGATATGGTGCTGCCGGTTCATCCCCTGCACCCGGACAGAGTATGCCCCGGCACGCTGCCACTCCTGCTCGCCCCGGAGCACTTTGATTGTCTCGTTCATGTGCATGCAGATCCTTTCTTCCGCGGGGCAGAAGGTGCCCCACTTCCGTTCGCAGCATCATACACCAGCAAGCCCTTCTCTGCAAGGTGGGAGAGTGGGGAAGAACGTGGCGAAAAGGGCAGGGGACGGGGCAAGATGGACAAACCGGGGGGCGTCAGGACAAAAATGCCAGGTGTGATCTGTTGGGGAGACAGACACACCTGGCAAACGAGTTGCACCTGGCAAAAGAGGTACAACGCAAGAATGGCGCAATGGGGGAGGATTGTCAAGAAGAAAATTCACAAATTTAGGAAAATTCAGGAACAAAAGGACGGAAAAAGTGACCAGGTGAGAGGTGCCACCGGGTTTCGAAGAGTTGCATGTCCTGCACGTGTTTAACTGGATTTCGGTGGAAAAAATGAAGGTGTATGACATGGAAGTTAACACCAATAAAATGGAAACAAGCTTCCTCACGGTCCATCTTTTCACAAATGACATGATGAAAACGGCATTGAAAACATGGAAAGCAATAGTGTAAAACCAAAATCAATTTAAAACTTGCTGAATCACCAGTTGCCGAAAAAACGGGGGTTTCTATGGTATAGTAGGGACTGTAAAGGGAACGCATGAGACCCTGGACGCTGAAAGACAGAATGTCCCAGTTTCCTACACCTGAAAGAATGCAGGACAAATAGAGGCACGGACGATGGGCTCTCCGAAGAGCTCGGAGACAGATTGACAATGAAACGGGCAAACCAGAGGAAACCCTGGGACGCAAAGCCACGGGGCCTAAGGCATACGCTACGGCAGCCCGGCTACCACCTCGTTTCCCTTGAACGAATAGGAGGAGAATAACGATGGCGAAATTGAGAAAAGGATTGGCACTGCTTCTGGCATTGGTGATGTGCCTTTCTATGATGAACCTGACGGCATTTGCAGATACCAATGAGTGACACAGCGGAACTGTCACGATCTATCTGTATGCCCAACTCACGGGTACCGGCAAAGACGAGTTCATGAGACGGTTTTCCAACACCTCTGGGTATATCACGATTGGAGCAATCACAATCAACTGCAGCGAAGTTAGAAATATGGAGGAACGGCCTTCGGGTGCGTCCGGTGCCACCAGCGACAATTATGGTGTTCGTAGCTATGTCAATAGCCATAGGGGCCAGATTCAGTATCTTAACGAAGAGTTTTGGAGAGCAACTGGCATTAATAAGGCTGAAATTGACTGGGGTTCCGCAACGCTGGTGAAATCTGACGGTGCCAATGACTATGTTAATAATGGCACAAACTGCTGGCACCTGGATGCCACTTTGAATATCAACAAGAGTACTACCGTCACGGTGCATTACGTGGATGAGTCCGAAAGACAAATTCAGGATCCTTTCACACTCGAAGTGTTCACAAACACCTATGATGTCGGATACAGGGTTCCAGCCTCTTTGACCACTTCTGATGGCACTGAGTATGAACTCGTCCGTACAGTTGGGTATGTGGTTGGCGCTACCAACGGTAAGGATGTGACTATCACTGCCCACTATACGGCCAAGGCCTATACCGTCACCTATCGGTGGGACAATGCGCCGGCTGGAGTGAGACTTCCGGAAGGTCAAGAGGGGCTCCGCAGAAATGCGATTCACATCGTAGCCGAGAGGCCAGAAGACGTTATTGAAGAAGACAAATATGGCAATGAGCTGGGCAGATGGGTGTTTGACGGCTGGTATTTGGACGGCGCCATGGTAGAAGGTGCGCTGGCTATAACCGGCAACACCATCCTGACGGGCACTTGGACATATCAAGAAACCCACACGGCGGAGTCCTATGACCATCAGGTGAAGTACGAGTGGAGCGGTGAAGTGCCGTCCAATGCAGGTGTATTGCCAGGCTCCAAGACGGTTCGCCAGGGCAATACCTACACGATGGCGGACGCCCCCACTGGGACGGTCGAGGTCCGTGAAGGCAACGATAAGGTCGAATACACAGTTGAGGGTTGGTATAATGAGGCCGGAGAACGTGTCACCGGCGAGATGAAGATGGGCGACAAGGATGTCACCTACTATGGCGAGTGGCACCGCACGGTGGCGAAGGATCACTATAAGCCCGCACTGTCCATCACGAAGACTGCAGATCAGGCAGAGGCAGCTCCGGGTGCGTTTGTCACCTTCACAATCACAGTGGAAAACTCTGGCGATGCAGACGCCACCGGCGTAACCATCACCGACACCCTGCCGGCGGGCTTGGTCAATGTTTTTGGCACAGCACTCGAGTGGGACGATGTAACCATCGCTGCTGGTGATACGTGGAAAAAGGAAGTTTCGGGCATCATGGTGGCAGAGAATGCCGCGGGTACGCTTACCAACACCGCCACCGTCCGCGGGAACGGCGTTGTGAAGGGCACAGATACAGCGACAGTTACCGTGGACCCCTCTGACCACGAGCAGCCGGACAACACCTTTGCTCTGACCGTCATAAAGAAGGTTGAGGGCAATCCCCCACAGAGCGACACCTTTGACTTCGAAGTCATTGTAGACGGGGCGAAGTGGACGGAGCAGATCAAAGCCGGCGAGCGCTTCACCGTGGAGATGACCGAGGGCCAGACGTTCTCCGTAACAGAGGTCAATATCCCTGAGGGCTATACCACAGACAATGGAAACATTGCCGGAATTGCTCCCTCTGGAAGCCGGGAAGTCACTGTCACCAACACTTACGAGGCACCGAAAGCACCTGAAGAAACCGCAAATGCGTTTGAACTGAACTACCACTACAACGTGGATGGCGTTGCGGAGCCCAAATTCCCCGCGATGCCTGTTGATGAAACCGTTTCGACCGCTAATATCAGCCATGTGTTCACGGTATCCGGTATTGCGCCGTATCGCGAGGGCTACACTTTCCTGGGCTGGGCTACATCCAGTGATGCTACTGCCCCTGAATTCCACGCAAAGGATACCGTGACCGCCTCTGTTCTCAAGCCCGTGATCGACCTCTATGCCGTCTGGCAGGCCAATGACAGCAGCAGCCAGACCTTCACCCTGACTGTTACAAAACTGGTTGAGGGCAATCCCCCACAGAGCGACACCTTTGACTTCGAAGTCGTTGTAGACGGGGCGAAGTGGACGGAGCAGATCAAAGCCGGCGAGTGCTTCACCGTGACGATGACAGAGGGCCAAACGTTCTCCGTGACCGAGGTCAACATCCCTGATGGCTATACCACGGAGCACGGCAACATCGCGGGAATTGCTCCTTCTGGAAGCCGGGAAGTCACTGTCACCAACACTTACGAGGCACAGAAAGCGCCTGAAGAAACCACAAACACGTTCAAACTCCGCTACCACTATAACGTGGATGGCATCGAGGAGCCTAAATTCCCCGCGATGCCTGTTGATGAAACCGTTTCGACCGCCAACATCAGCCATGTGTTCACGGTGTCCGGCATTGCGCCGTATCGCGAGGGCTATACCTTCTTGGGCTGGTCCAGAGACAAGAATGCTACTGTGCCGGAAGTCCATGCAAAGGGTATCCTGACAGCTTCGATCTTCTCTGCGAAAGAGATCGACCTCTATGCCGTCTGGAAGGGCAACGACAGCGAGACCTATACCCTGACACTGCGCAAGCACGTTGTAGGGGAAGACTGCGATCCCGCGGCGACCTCCTTCATCGTGGTGACGAAAGACGGTGTTGTAGTAAAAGAAGGACGGCTGGCAGACGGCGAGGACCTTGTCGTGGAGGGCCTGAAAGCGGATGACAAAGTTCTTGTGAGCGAGCGCGAAGTTCTGGAAGGGTACACCTCCAACATCGGCGCGGATGGCATGACGGTGGCAATGGAGGGCCGCGATCAGACGGTGCATGTCATCAACCGCTATGAAGAGCAACACACCCCAGCTGATCCCACATACACCTTCACCTTGACTTACGATGCCAATGGCGGTGCGTTTGCGGAGGCGGACAGAGAGGAAACCTTCGAAGAATACAACGCAAAACCCGGGGAACTGACCCACGACTTTGCTACCCGCGAAACCCTCGTCCCAACAAGAGAACACTACCTGTTCAAGGGCTGGTCTCTCGAGCAGGATGGGTCTGAAATCGTGAAGCATGTCAGAGCAAGTTTCCTGAGCCCGGACAAGGTGGCTTATGCAGTTTGGGAGGCCGTGCAGTACACCGTTACCTACGAGGACGGCGTGCATGGCGCAGCCTTTGACACCCAGGCGAATGACCGCGTCTTCGGCGATGAGATGCCTGGTTTTGAAGGGACACCTTCTCGCCAGGGCTATGTCTTCAAAGGTTGGGATTCTACGGTAGCTGATACTGTCACAGGCAACGTGACCTATACCGCTACGTGGGGTCTGGACGCGAACAACAACGGCGAGGATGACGCGACTGAGACAAAGTACACCGTGACCTACACGGACGGTGTCGAGGACGAGGAAGTTTTCCAGGATCAGGGGCACAAAGACCAACTGTCTGGCACATCCACACCGCGCTATACCAATAATCCTGATCTCGCCGCCATGGCATTGGACGATGAGGCGGAGATCCCCGTCCGCGAAGGTTACACATTTACAGGTTGGTCCCCCGAAGTGGAAGAGACCGTGACCGGCAACGTGACCTATGTCGCACAATGGGAGAAGAATCCCGTCATCGCCCCTGGCCAGACCGATCCCGAGCCCAGCAACCCTGGCAGCGGGGAAGGCGCAGACGATCCCGAGCTGTCCGCTTCTGGTGATGGTGATGGTGAGGGCGAGGCCTATCCTGAACCCACCAATCCGGGTCTCAGCACTCCTGAACCCACCACCCCGAGTCCCAGCAACCCTGAACCCACCAATCCGAATCCCAGCAACCCCAGCGGCGAAGGCGAAGAAGACAATCCTGGCACCGATCCGAGTGAACCGGAAGAGAGCCAAGACGGTGAGCCCAGTGATGTGACGGATATCCCCGCGATGGATTCCCCGGAACGCGCCGGCAACGAGAGCGATCCCAGCACGCCGGACAACGATGTTCCTGCTACTCCGAACACCCAGGAAACTCCGAATGCACCTATCTCAATGGGCACCCCCGCAACTCCGGCTGCGCCCGTGGTGATTCCGGGCAACGATCTCCCGCTGGCAAGCATCCCGGAGGTTCCTGGTGATGCAGACACCGATACCGATGCAGGCGCAGATATCCCCGAGGTCGATCCTCCGCTGGCAGACATTCCTGGTGCCGATGCAGATGCTGACGCAGATACAGATGCAGACCTCCCGGATGAGAACCCTCCTCTGGCGAACAACCCGGTTGCTGCTGGCAACGAGGAAGCCAATGAGAGCGCCAACACTGACGTAGATCCTGAGGCGGACGCCAATGTTACTGAGGATGCAGACGCCGATCTCTCCGATGAGGACGTCCCGATGGGTGATGCAAGCTCCGAGGACAACGATGATCCGGACACAAATCTTTGATGGGATTGTTCCCCTGGACAGCGCTCCCCAGACCGGAGACAACTCCAGAGCAGTCATCTGGGCAGGCCTCCTGATCCTCTCCCTCTTGGAGCGTTTCGATGTCGCTGGGCACCGGGATAGGTTTTGGAGAAAAGCGGTATGTCTCTCTCGGCGTTCTTCAGTTCCAGATCCCATTCGCCTACATCTATGGGCGGGATCTCATCGTATCCCCACTGGAAGACCGCGGCGAAGGCGTCCAATACGGTTTTTGCCGCGGCGGGGTCGATCTTGCGGCGCTTTTCTCGGGCTTTCTTGGGCGATCCATCTGCATTGCATGTGTATGCGGCGAACAGCACGCCGCCTGTGTCCGAGATGGTGAGCCGCTGCTCTACCTCTACATCCGGTGGAGGGACTGGGCCATAGCCGGCGTTTTCCGATACGATTCGGACTCGCTTCAGGGTGCCGTGAAAGTGATAGGGATCCTGCTCCGTCCGGGGATCCGGGCCCGTGAGGCAGGCCAGCTGGTGGAGGGCGATGAGAAACCAGATCCGGTTCTCAGAGTTCAAGATGTTCTCCGGAATGCCCCAGTGGGTGTGATAGCAGTACTGAGAGATCACCGCAGAACCCAGCAGAGGGATGTCTGTGATGCCGCCGATCACAGACTGCAGCGCCTCGAAATCGTGGAAAGCCTGGGGATATCGTTCGCAAAAGGCGTGGCCGCAGTCCATCTCAAAGCCAAGGGCCAGCCCCTCGTCCAACATGGAGCCGTCCAAAAGCTCGCGGAGGGGAATGTGGGTGTTCTGAAACTGATAGTACCACTTCGAAGCGTACGCGTGAATGGCGTTCTGGTCTGCCATCATCGGAGATCCCTCTTTCTCCTCTGGTGTAGGGTGAATGCTGCTCTGGCATAGACAACTCTTGTCTATCCCTGCTTCCGATACGCCCTGGGGGTAACCCCATAGCGCTTTTTGAAGGCGTCCTTGAAGTAGTTGGAGTCCGAGAACCCGCACCGCAGGGCGATGTCTGTCACGGTGTCTGTGGTGGAGACCAACTCGTGGGCGGCGTGCTGGAGCCGGGTGAACATCAGGTACTCATGGATGCCGATGCCGGCGGAACTGCGGAATTTGCGGCTGAGGTAGTTGGGACTGTACCCCGCGGCCCCGGCGATGTCTACCGCGGTGATGGGGTCCATGTAGTGCTCCGTGATGTACTGGGCCGCCTGGACGATCTGCCGGTCTGTGGTGTGGATCTCGGAGGGGATGTCCCCGGGGAAGAAGCACTCCCTGCTGCTGAGCAGGAAGAGCTCCTGCAGCAGAGCGTGGAGCATGAGCCCGGACCGGCTGTCTTGAATGCGCCCCTCGGCCACCATCCGCTGGAGGTGCTCTGCCATCCGAGGGCGAAAGGCCTCCGGGGCCTGAAAGATCCGGGTGGATGCGAAGAACGCCTCCTGGCCGGGGAGCAGGTCTACCACCGGCTGGGTGAGATCCTTGCGCTGGAAGTACAGGGTGTCCCTTCTGCAGTTGCTGAGGTAGCGGGTGTAGTGGAAGACGTCCGGGGGAATCAGAATAAAGTCCCCCTCGCGGATGTCGTACATGCTGTTTGCAATGAAGACCCGGCAGCTGCCGCTCTCCACGTAGAAGATCTCGATGAACTCATGGCAGTGGGGGTGGGGCATCACAAACCCCGCATCCCGGACGGCCGTGTTGGCAAAGATGCCATCCTTCCGCACTCTGCTGTTGGCATGGCGCTCTCCCATGTCCGCACCTCCTGTGGGTGTTGGTAAATCGGTATTTCCCCGCTATCATAATCGAAAATCGCTGGAATTGCAAGAAAAACTGCGGTACCATACCGGGGATTTTTGGGAGGAGAGGCGAGCCCATGCATTGGGGGATCCTGGCCACCGGCACCATCGCATCCAAGTTCGCCAGCACCGTCTCTGCCATGGCGGCAGAGGGGGAGAAACTCATTGCAGTGGGGTCTCGGGACCTGGCCAAGGCGGAGGCCTTTGCCAGCCAATACGGAGATGTCCGGGCATATGGCTCTTATGAGGCACTGCTCCAGGACCCAGACGTGGACGCGGTGTACATCGCCACGCCCAACAACCTGCACTTCGAGAATACCATGCGGTGCCTGAATGCCGGCAAGCATGTGCTCTGCGAGAAACCCTTTACCACCTGCGCACGAGATGCGGAGATCCTGTACCGCACCGCGGCGGAGAAGGGACGCTTCGTGATGGAGGCTTTCTGGATTCGCTTTTTGCCGCTCTATCAGCAGCTTTTGCGCCGCATTGCAAACGGGGAGTTCGGCAAGCTCCGGTATGTCCGCTGCGAGTACGGCTTTGTGGCCAAAGGTGCCCGCCGGGAGCGCAAGTTCCTGCCGGAACTGGGCGGCGGCGCCCTTCTGGACATCGGCATATACAACCTGGGCTTTCTCCGCATGCTCACCGGCCAAAACCCGGTCTCCTTTACCACCGAGATGCAGCGGAACGAGTACGGGACGGACCAGTTCAGCGTCCTCCAGCTCCGCTATCCCGGGGACGTGATGGCCCATTCCATGCAGGCCATCGGGGTCCAGACCAACCGGTATGCGGTGCTCTATTGCGACAAGGCCGCCATCGAGCTCCCGGACTTCCAGGGGGCTTACACCATGATCATCCACTACGCAGACGGCAGCGAGCAGACTGTGCACTGCCCGCCGGAGATCAACGGGTTCGAGTACGAGATCCGTGAGGTCTCCCGCTGTGTCCGGGAGGGCAAGACCTGCAGCGCTGTCTTCCCGCCGGCAGACAGCATCGCCACCATCCAGCTGATGGACCAGATCCGCGCCAATTGGGAGATGACATTCCCCTATGAATAAGCAGACGGGGACCCTTGCTCAGAAAAAGTACACCCTCTTCACCCCGCGGCAGCTTCTGTGGCTCATCGTCCCCATTGTGATCGAACAGATCTTCTCCACGTCCCTGGGCTTTGTGGACTCCCTTCTGGTGTCCAACATGCCGGGGACCGAGGCGCTGCGGAGCAATGCCAGCAACGCCATCGGCAACGTGGACTACATCAACCACTTTATCATCCAGCTGTTCTCCGCCTTTGCCACCGGCGGCTCCATCGTGACATCCCAGATGCTGGGCGCCGGAGACAAGGAGGGGGCCAACAAGGTGGCAAAGCAGCTTTTGATGCTGGTGACCTTCCTGTCCCTTGGCATCTGCGGGGTGTGCCTCATCCTGAACCGGCCTATCCTCCGCCTCTTCTACGGCAATGTGGCGGACTCCACCTTCGCCTATCAGCGGACATACTTCTACGTAACGGCGGCATCCTTCCCCTTTATCGGGGTATTCAATGCCGCAGCCGCCCTCTTGCGGGCCCAGCGGAAGAGCGTCTCTTCCATGACAAGCGCCGCCATGAGCTGCACCATGAACATTGTGCTGGACGCGTTCTTCCTCTTCGTGTTGAAGCTGGGGGTTCTTGGCGCTGCCCTGGCCACCCTCTTCTGCCGGATCATCCCGGCGGTGTACCTCCTCTACCTCCTGCAGAACAAGCGCAACACCGTCTCCGTCCGGCTCTTCGAGAGGTTCCGCTTCGATCCCCAGATGCTCCACGCCATCCTGAAGCTGGCCATCCCCAGCGGCGTGGAGAGCAGTCTCTTTCAGCTGGGCAAGCTCTTCACCAACACCTTCGTGAACATCGGCGTCTATGCCACCGGGCCCCACAGCCTGCCGCGGGTAAACGAGGCGGGGGAGCTCATCCACATCAACATCCAGGCCAACGGCAACACCATCGCCAACCAGGTGAACAACTTCTCCTCTGTGGTGGGCAGCGGCATCGGCACTGCCTGCCTCACCGTGATCGGCCAGAGCGTGGGCGCCGGGGACCCGGACCAGGTCCGCCACTACATGAAGCGGATGCTGATCCTGTCCTATATCGCCAACGGGATCTGTGTGGGATTGATCCTCCTCTTCATGCCCGCCATCACCGACCTCTACGGCTACACGGAAGAGGCGAAAGAGATCGCCCGGCACTGCCTCCGGTTCTGTCTCTCCTTCCAGTTCATCACCTATCCGCTCTCCTTCACCATTCCCGGGATTTTGAAGGCCACCAGCGATGTGAAGTACGTCATGTGGGTGGCTGTGACGAGCATGTTTGTTACCCGGGTGGGCCTGGCATTTCTCCTCACCACAGATCTGATTCCCGGCATGCCCCAGCTCGGCGCCTTCGGGTACTGGGTAGGGATGTGCTCAGACTGGGTGGTGCGGTCTGTGTTCTTCTCCGCACGATTGCTCTCCGGGCGTTGGAGACGGGCCTCCGGACTGCTGAAGGAGCAGCAGTAGGGCCTGGGCCGATTCCCATACCTTCTCCCTGAGTGCCAACTGGGCACTTGCCTCCATACAAACGGCAGCGGGCCGGCACGAGAGTGCCGGCCCGCTGCCGTGTTATGGGCGAGGGAGAGATGCGCTGGAAATACGCATCCTGCGGCCTGAAATGGTAATATTGTATTACATTTTTTTGCTGCGTACATTGTATCAAAACAAATTAAATATACTTAACTTTTACGAGACAATCAAAATACAGCGATTGACTTTTTGAATAATATAATATAGAATGGCGCACGAATTTAAACGCGAAGAAATCATGAATTTGGGAAAGAAGGGAAGGTGATCCCCGTGACAGAGGAATTGCCCAACTGGCACCTTCAGACGATTGCCAGAAGCGAAGCCAAAGGCAAGGCCGAGGGTAGGGCCGAGGGCAAGGAGGAGACCGCGAGGAACTTGTTCGCGATGGGCATGGACGATGCGTTCGTGTCCCAGGCTACCGGTCTGGACAGCAAGACCGTGAAGAAGATGCGGGCCTCCATGTGCGCCTGAGCCCGGCCGCCTGCTGGCCTCGGCGCTAGGGCGCTGTACTATGGACGGGCCGACAGGACAATACCCTGTCCCTTGTGCCCATGCCTGGTGGCAAAACGAGACTGCGGCGGCCTTTCGGGGACGCCGCAGTCGCTTTCTGATCGGTGAGGACAAGATACTCGCCTAACTTAGAATACATGTCTGCTGTGAAGACCAACGAGAAAATCCTTGAGACAGGCTGGATGAGTCCCGTTTATGGGACTCACCTCATGGTATACTTGCCGCATCAGGAGAGGAAGGGCAGCAATCGGGCACAGAGAGACGGAGGCCTTTCCGAGCTGGCGGCAGATACTCGAGAAGGTAAGCGAGGCGCAGACCGAGAAAGTGTTACGGGGGATGCCTCTGGTTGTGTAAAGACAAAGAGAGAATACGGCCGTTCGTTCCACTGCTGACATCGGCAAAAATTTTTTGAAAATCTGAGATGAGTCCCATTTATGGGACTCACCCCGTGGTATACTTGCCTCATCAGGAGAGAAGACCGAGGCTCGAACTAGTGTATGAGTGAGGCCTTTTCAAGAATGGCAGCACGGTCTGACTCGCGTGAGCGATGAAAGATATGCCAATGGAGGGATGCGTATGGGCTGATCTGGCGCGGCATGCAGCTTCCTGTGCATGCAAGCCGCTGAAAACGAACTACATAGTGTGTATGGCGATATGTTCCTGATCATATCACCGCTTTCCGAACCACGAGAACGGGAGCAGCTTTATTACCGGCGTCGCATGACAAATTCAGCTTGACCACAGACCCTGCTTATGCTAGAATAGCATTGAGATAGGGAAGGAATTGCGCCGGAAGTATGGCCTTCTTTAGAGAAGGCAGCCAACTGACGACAGTATTCATGCACCCGGGATAAGATGCTCCTCAAATGAAGAGGAGTACTTATGAAGGATATCGAGACACCGGAAGAGAAGATCATTGTGGACGGGCTGAGCGAGCCCGTTAAGACGGAGAGCGGACTTGAGGGCAATCCCTCGAGCGAGTCTGAGGACAATATGGGGCATCGGCCTCTGGGCGGTGCCAATAGCAATCACACGAACAAGGGCAAGCCCAAGAAGAAGGCCGGACCCAAGGACGAGGGCAAGTCCAAGAGCGAGGGTAAGTCCAAGAGCGAGGGCGGACCCAAGAAGAAGGGCAAGTCCAAGAAGAAGGGCAAGTCCAAGAAGAAGGGCGGGTCCAAGAAGAAGGGCCCGCCCCAGAGAAAGTGCAACGTCAAAGTGCAGCCGCTCCAGTCTGAAGAGGCGATCCTGAAGGCAATCGCTCTGATGAAAGCGGCTGATACGCTGGACGAGATGCCTGAAGCGGGAATTCAGCCGCGGAAAGGCTTGGCGCAAGAGAACCGCAACGAGGCCATGAGACTCCTGAACAAGTACGGCGGCAAGGAGTGGAAGGAGGCCTTGGATGAGGCCAAGAAGCAGGCGAAGTCACTGTCGATCTTGCACGACATCCCGTTCAAGGTGATCTTCCGCGGGCAGAAGCGGCTCGTTGCCCAGCTGCTGAGGGACATCACGGGGAAGAAGCACATCGAGATCGTGGAGCTGGTCCTGCAGCTGAATCTGCAGTTGGGGGATGGCGTCAAGGGACGCATCCTGGACAGCTACGCGGTGGACGCTGAGGGGAACGTGTACAACCTGGAGCCGCAGATCAAGTCCAGCGAAGCGAACGATTTCCGCGGGATCGACCACCTGGCGCACCTGAAGCTGGAAGTGGCGCGGATCGGCTTGGACCCCGATGCGCCGCGTGAGTTCTGGACCATCTTCCTGTGCCAAGGGGATCCCAAGGGGAAGGGGAAGCTGCTGTACCACCGGTCCCTCGGTGAGTACGAAGACAAGGTGATCCTGCATCTCGGGTACTTCAGCTGTAGCGTAGCGAGGGAACTGGCGAAGGACGAAAACGCATGGCAGACCCCGCAAGACGGGATCGAGCTGGAGCGTTGGCAGAACCTGATTCGCTGGGGTGTGGACCTGTCTGCTGAGAATCCCCATGAGATGCAAAACATTCAGAACGATGAACTGAGACAGCGCGTTCAGTTCACCATGCTTACGGATCAGAAAGGAAGGGTGAGCCCAGTGACGCAGGAACTGATCGACTGGCACGTTCAGACGATTGCCAGAAGCAGGGCTGAGGGCGAGAACCGGGGCGAGGCTCGGGGCGAGGCCCGGGGCATCGAGCGGGTCGCGAAGGCCATGATCAGCGATGGTGCCGATGACGCGTACGTGTCCCGCATGACCGGCCTGGACGGCAAGACCGTGAAGAAGGTGCGGGCCTCCATGTGCACCTGAGCCTGTCCGCCTGCCGGTGCAGCGCTAGGGCACTGCGCCATAGACGGGCCGGCAGGACACAGAATCCGTCCCGTGCTCTGCGGGACAACACAGGCAAGACACAACAAGATGGCCAGGCATGGGCAGCGGTGCCCATGCCCGGCGGCGAAATGAGACTGCGGCGTCCTTTCGGGGGCGCCGCAGTCTCGTTCATTTTGTGTCCTCTGGGCTGCTGCAGGTGTTCATGCGCTTCTGCATGAGACGCACGGTGCGGGTATCGATGGAGCTCGTGGTCTCGCCCGGGATCATCACCGGGGGAATTGCCAAGGTTGTTCGGAGATAGGCCGGTGATGATCAAACCATCGGTTCACTACCCAAATCACAGCAATAAGCTGTCTAGGACAGAGGCGATGACTGTTCAGCCGATCGTGACAGGTCTCCCACAGGAAACGCCCCAAATGCCATCGCTACCGGCTCAGCCGGACGCAGCCTCTTGGAGATCTTCCAATTGCTGCATGCTCTCATTCACGTACACTTGGACATCAGCTAACGTACTGCCATTCTTAATCATCTGTGAGATCTGACCGAGAACTTCCTTCGTGCCTTCCTTCATGCCTTGCTGTAAGCCTTGCTGTAAGCCTTGCTGTAAGCCTTGCTGTAAGCCTTTCGCCGTGCAGTTTTCCTTCCATTCTTCTATGCTCAACAGTTTTTTCTTCATGTCGATACCTCCCTTTTTTCCTCTTCGAAGGACGGTTTTTATCCCGGTAAAGTCCTGAATAAGCCGGGATGCCTCCAAAGACATGTTGTCAAGCCCTGGCATCCCATAAGTGAATTCGAAAGGATCATCTGCCTCGCCTATGACGCGTCTTGCAACCGCAGAGACAAGTTTGAGTTCGGAAGACAGCAGATTGATCTTATCCATTTCTAGATGGCCAATGTCCAGAACGTAGGTCGGGTAATTTGGAATAGACGGATTGGCATTGGAAGGAAGATTGTACATGCCCCACAAGTCAGTCGGAGCATCCCACTTTTCCTTGCCAAAATAGACAATGAGTGTTGTTACGGGGAGAATTTTGTCTGTCTTAAGGAAGTGATAGAGGTTGTCACCCTCGTTGGCGCCGCCATTCTCCTGGTTCTTTGCCGCCTCGGCATTTTTGCTCTGGATAGCCTCTATCTGCCGCAAGAGATCTCTGCAATCGTATTCCATGACACGAACCGGCATATAGTAACACACCTTATTCTGCAACTCAATGCCGGAAATTATGCGATACCTGCGGCCTTCAGAAATGTACTCAGCATATTTCAATATATCGCGTTGCCGCTGGTCCACTTTGTCGCGCAGTACGCTTCGCGTATCTGCCTCAGAAAGCGTGTTCGGGTCGAGAAAGTCTGAACCAAACACCAGGTGATTGAATGCATCACAAAAGATGTCCTTTCGCCGAAAAAAAGCGATCTCTGGTGACTCTTTCTTTCCCATACGGCGACCTTCCTATCTTTGCTGAGAGGAAATACCTTTTTGGCTAAATGTACATCAAAAGGTAAAATGCGTTCTCAAAGTATTGAATGCTTTGTGTAAAGAGAACTTGCATTCTGGCCATTATATCAAGGAGATTGCCCCGCCCAAGACACATGGTAGCCAGTGAGGTGAACATCCTCCGAATCAGAACCCAACTTTTCTTTCACCGGATTGCTTCGCTCGCTTAGATTACAACATACATGATACACCCAGACAGGGTGATTGTCAAGCACTTTAGAATGAAGCAAAACCGGGATAACGGACGGGAGGGCAATGCCTTAAGTGAGGACAATGCGGGGTATCAGCCTCTGGGCGATACCAACAGCAATCACACGAACAAGGAAAAGCCAGCAATAAAGGCGAGTTCAAGAACAAGGGCGGATTTAAGCGTAAGGGTGAGCCCAAGAACGAGGGCGAGACCAAAACCGAAGGCACGCCCACGAAGAAGGGGCGGCCCCAGAGAAAGCGCAACTTTTCAACCGCTCAAGCCTGAAGACGATACATTGTGCCCCGGGCTACCGGTTTGGATATCGGGGCTGCCCAGCGGATGCGAGCCTCCATGTGCGCCTGAGTCCAGCTCCCTGCCGGCCTCAGTGCTGGCCACTGTGCCATAGACGTGCAGACAGGACACGGGTCCCGTCACGCGCTCAGACGCTTGCGGTGGACACCCTTGCTTTCGGCCAATCTTTCCAACTGCCTGGCGGATTCGGAACTTTCAAACGATAGAACGCGCCCATCGGCGCACCAGATAGCAAGAGAGCACCTGCTGATAGGTAGGTGCCCTCTTGTTGGGTATTTTCAAGGAGTATGGAACTGAACTGGCCATTAAGGTGTTCTACACTTGAAGAGGGTAGCCCCGGAGCTCTTTCCGCGTGATGATCAGACCATCGGTTCACTACCCAAATCACAGCAATCAGCCGTCTAGGACAGAGGCGATGACTGTTCAGCCAATAGAGACAAGTCTCCCACAGGAAACGCCCCAGATGCCATTGCTACCGGCTCAGCCGGACGCAGCCTCTTGGAGATCCTCAGCTTGCCGCTTGCCCTCATTCGCGTACGCTTCGCATCAGCTAACGTACAACCTTCTGAATCATCTGTGAGATCTGACCTAAAACTTCCTTCTTGACTTGAGCCGTACAGTTTTTTTTCATTCTTCCATGGTCAACAGTTTCTTCATGTCGACACCTCCCTTGGCGTCCTCTCTGGGACGCCATTCTCTTGGCTGCCGCAGGCAGTCATGCATCCCTTGGCAAGGTTTGCCCCTTATTCCAGTTCGAAGGCGCCGGTATACAGCTGGTAGTAGGTGCCCTTCTGGGCGATGAGCTGCTCGTGGGTGCCCCGCTCGATGATGTGGCCGTGGTCCAGCACCATGATGGCATCGGAGTTCATTACCGTAGACAGCCGGTGCGCGATCACAAACACCGTGCGGCCCTCCATCAGGCGGTCCATGCCCTCCTGCACGAGGCGCTCGGTGCGGGTGTCGATGGAGCTCGTGGCCTCGTCCAGGATCATCACCGGGGGATTGGCCACAGCCGCTCTCGCGATGGAGATCAGCTGCCGCTGGCCCTGGCTCAGCCGGGCGCCGTTGTTGGTGAGCATGGTGTCGTAGCCCTCGGGGAGACGGGTGATGAAGTCGTGGGCATTGGCCAGCTTGGCCGCGGCGATGCACTCCTCGTCTGTGGCGTCCAGTTTGCCGTACCGGATGTTCTCCATCACGGTGCCGGTGAAGAGGTTCACGTCCTGGAGCACCACGCCCAGGGAGCGGCGCAGGTCCGGCTTCTTGATCTTGTTGATGTTGATGCCGTCGTAGCGGATCTTGCCGTCCTCAATGTCGTAGAAGCGGTTGATGAGGTTGGTGATGGTGGTCTTGCCGGCACCGGTGGCGCCCACAAAGGCCAGCTTCTGTCCGGGCTTGGCGTAGAGGGAGATATCGTAGAGGATCTGCTTATCCGGCACGTAGCTGAAGTCCACCTGGTCCATGACGATGTCGCCCTTGAGCTCGGTGTAGGTGATGGTGCCCTCCGCCTTATGGGGGTGCTTCCACGCCCAGTGGCCGGTGCGGTGGTCCGCCTCGGTGATGGTGCCATCCGGGGCGATGTCGGCGTTCACCAGGGTGACATAGCCATCGTCCACCTCGGGCTGCTCGTCCATGAGGTCGAAGATGCGCTCGGCGCCGGCCAGGGCCAGCACGATGGCGTTCAGCTGGTTGCTGATCTGGGCGATGGGCATGTTAAAGGTGCGGGAGAGAATCATGAAGTTCATGAGGGCGCCCAGCTGCAGGAGTTTGTTGCCGGAGAGCACCACCAGGAGGCCGCCCACCACGGCGAGGACCGCGTACTGGACGTAGCCCAGGTTGTTGTTGATGGGGCCCATGGCGTTGGCATAGACGCCGGCGGTATATGCGTTCTTGCAGAGGTCCTCGTTCAGCTGGTCAAACTCCTTCTTGCAGGTGTTCTCGTGGTTGAACACCTTAACAACACGCTGGCCGTTGATGAGCTCCTCCACGTAGCCGTTCACCTTGCCGAGGGCCTGCTGCTGCTGGAGAAAGTACTTGCCGGAGCGGCCCACCACGAAGGTGGTAACCCGCACGATGATAAACACGGTAAATACCATCACGAGGCACAGGATCCAGGAGGTGGTCAGAAGCTTGATGGAGACCACGATGAGGGTGATGATGGAGGACGCGCACTGGGGGATGGACTGGGAGACCATCTGCCGCAGGGTGTCGATGTCGCTGGTGTAGCGGGACATGATGTTGCCGGCGGTGTTCTGGTCGAAGTAGCGCAGCGGCAGCTTCTGCATCTTGGTGAACATCTCGTCCCGGATCACCTTCTGGGTGCCCTGGGCCACAGAGACCATCAGGAAGTTGTAGAGCCAGGCGCAGAAGATGCCCACCACCAGGACGGCCGCCAGGTGGAGCAGGAACGTGCCGATGGCGCCGAAGTCCGCTTGGCCGGTCTCCACCATGGGCAGCAGGTACTCGTCTACGAGGTCGCCGAGGGCTGTGGAGCTGCGGGTCTGGGCGTAGGCGGTTACGGCGATGCAGATCAGCACGATGATGAGGATGGGGATGTACTTCTTCATGTAGCTTAAGAGCCGCAGAAGGGTCTTTTTCGGGTTTCTGGCCTTACGGCCGTCCCCGCGCATTCTGGGTCCAGGCATCAGTCCTCGCCCCCTTTCACCTGGGATGTGTAGACCTCGCGGTAGATCTGGGAGGTCTTCAGCAGATCATCGTGGGTGCCCATGGCTACGATGGCGCCGCCGTCCATGACCAGGATCAGGTCCGCGTCCTGGACAGAGGCCACCCGCTGGGCGATGATGAGCTTGGTGGTGCCGGGGATCTCCTCGGCGAAGGCCTTGCGGATCATGGCATCGGTCTTGGTGTCTACGGCGGAGGTGGAGTCGTCCAGAATGAGGATCTTTGGCTTTTTCAGCAGGGCCCGGGCGATGCAGAGCCGCTGCTTCTGGCCGCCGGAGACATTGGTGCCGCCCTGTTCGATGTAGGAGTCGTAGCCATCGGGGAAGCCCTGGATGAACTCGTCCGCACAGGCCAGCACACAGGCGTGCTGGATCTCCTCATCCGTGGCCTCCGGGTTGCCCCAGCGGAGGTTCTCCTTGATGGTGCCGGAGAAGAGCTCGTTCTTCTGCAGCACCATGGCCACGGCGTCCCGGAGGGCGGTGAGATCATAATTGCGGACATCCACGCCGCCCACCTTCAGAGTGCCCTCGGTTACATCGTAGAGGCGGGGGATCAGCTGCACCAGCGTGGACTTACTGGAGCCGGTGCCGCCCAGAATGCCCACGGTGTAGCCGGAGGGGATGTGCAGGTTCACATCCCGAAGGGCCATGTTCTTGGCCTTGGCGGAGTACTTGAAGCTCACGTCCTCGAAGTCGATGGAGCCGTCCTTCACATCGGTTACGGCCTCCTGCGGGCTCACCAGGTCCGGCTCCTCGGTGAGGATCTCGTAGGTGCGGCGCAGGGGCGCCCGGCTCATGATCATCATGACGTACACCATGGAGAGCATCATCAGAGAGGAGAGCACCTGGGTGGTGTAGGTGAACATGGAGCTGAGCTCGCCGGTGGAGAGGCCCAGATTGGGGTTGTTGCCCGATTCGATCACCATGTGGGCGCCGAACCAGGAGATGGCCAGGATGCAGCCGTAGACGCAGGTCTGCATCACGGGGTTGTTGAAGGCCAGGATCTTCTCGGCCTTGCAGAAGTCCTTGTAGATGGACTGGGAGATGGTGGTGAACTTCTCGGTCTCCTTGTCCTCCCGGACGAAGCTCTTCACTACCCGGATGCCGTGGACGTTCTCCTGCACCACGTTGTTCAGCTTGTCGTAGGTGCGGAAGACGCGGTCGAAGATGGAGTGGACCAGGGGCACGAGACCGATCAGGACTGCGATCAGGATGGGCATGGCCACGCAGTACACCAGAGACAGACGGGGGGAGATGGTGAGGGCGGAGATGAAGGCCAGGATCATGGTCATGGGAGCCCGGACGGCCATGCGGATCATCATCTGGAAGGTCATCTGGAGGTTGGCCACATCGGAGGTGAGTCTCGTCACGATAGACGCGGTGGAGAACTTGTCTATGTTGGAGAAGCTGAAATCCTGGACGCGGTAGTACATGTCGTGCCGCAGGTTCTTGGCAAAGCCGGTGCCGGCCTTGGTGGCAAAGGCGGCGGAGGCCACGCCGAAGCAGAGCGAGCAGAGAGCGCAGAGGACCAGCTGCAGGGAGCGGATCAGCACCACATGCATGTCTCCCAACTGGACGCCGTAGTCGTAGAGGGCGGCCATCACTTTGGGGATGGTCACCTCCATGGCCACCTCACCGATCATGGTAACCGGCGCCAGGATGGCGGCGGTTTTGTATTCCCGGATACTCCGGGCAAGTCTTCCGATCAAGTTGTATCAGTCTCCTTCCTTGTCCCGGCACCGGTCGCCGGAAGCCAATGCTTTTTGTACCAGCCGATCTAAGAACCCGTGAAAGGTTGTGAGCTCCTCCGGAGTGAAGCTGGAGGAGAGCCACTCATCCAGGCCGTCCAACCGGGACTTGGTCTGCTCCGCGGCATCCCGGCCCGCCTGGGTGATCACGATCCGCTTCAGGCGGCCGTCGTTCCTGTCTGCGGCGAACTCCACATAGCCCTTCTCGCAGAGCCGGGACAGCAGCCCCGTGGCGGTGGGGTGCTTGATGTTGAAGCGCTTCTCGATGTCGTGCTGGCAGGGGGGCGTGTCGCCGTGGGAGCTCAGGTAGCCCAGCAGAAAGGACTGCATGCCCGTGATGCCCAGCTCCTGGGTGCTCTCATCGGCGATGCGGCTATAGCTGTTGTGGATGATCTTCAGCTTGTGCCCCAGCCGCATGGGACGGTCTTCCTTTGCCGTTTCTGATCACCTCTTGAAAAATGTAGCAAGCGACCTAGTTTCGTCGCATGCGTCATATTCTAGTGCGCGCTTGCGGAATCGTCAATAGTGAAAAGGGGAATATGCGGGGGATTCTTGCGGCGGGATTTGGTGATATTGCTGCGTGGCATTGAGGTGGGCGGGACGGGGTGCCTGTGGGAGGGGCTGGCGGCGATGAAACTGCTCCGGAGACCATCCGGCGGGCAGGTGAGGGAAAATCGTAGGACAAGGCGGGGATTTGAGGCCCAATTTTACGGGATTATAGGGAAAATATACGCAGATTGCTATACAAAATTCTGTGATTGAGAAAGTACATTGATATTTGAAACGATCCGAAAATGCATCTAGACAAGATACTTTGAATGAGCTATAATGTGGAATGGAGATAAAAACGCGTGCAGAGAGACATCTGCACGCAGGAGACCGATCCACAGGGAGGGCGTGCGCATGGGTATCGATCCGGCAGACTGGCTGGACCAGGAGATCCAGCTTCGAAACGCCGCGGCCAAAGCGGCTGCCGCTGCCGCCAACGCAGGTATGGCCCAGGCGAAGGCCGATGCGGCGAAGAGGGAGGCCGCAAAGAAGATGATCCTGGAGGGCGCGGACGACTGGGATATCCACTGGAAGGTCCGCCTCGATCTGGACGAAGTCCGGGAACTGCGGGCTGCCATGGGTGAGACGGAGGAGGGAAGCCAGATATGATCCAATTGCCGGTTTCAGACCCGCGCCTCCTCTACGACAGAACCCCCATCCCGGAGGAGCGAGTCCCGCTGGAGGAGATTGACGACCTTTGTGAGCGGATGTATCAGTGCGCGTGCGCCCGCTGCCGGGACGATGCGCAGCGCCGGGAACAGGAGCGGGTTGCCCGCTGGCAGCTGGAGCAGTGGGGGATCCTGGTGCGCGGTGATGGGGAGTACCACCCCACCTACGCCTGGAAGCTCCTCACCGGGGACACAGACTGGCTGCTCCCGGACGCCTATCTGCAGATGGCCCGTTTCCAAGGGAATACCCGGGCGCACTTCCTGGACCGAAAGGAGGCCCGGGGCCCCATCAATCAGCAGATCGAGGACGCCGTGATCTTCGTAAAGCGGCATATCGACCTGGGGGCCTGGGTGGACGGAGTCTTTCAGGTGGACTGCTATGAACTGCCCATGGACGGCGTCCGGGAGCTCATCACCAACGCGGTGCTGCACCGGGCGTACTGGTCCCGGGGCGCCGTCCAGGTGGCCGTCTTTGAGGACCGCCTGGAGATCACCTCCCCCGGCGGGCTGTTTCCCAGCCAGACGAAAGACCGGCTGCTGGCGGGCTGTTCCCTTATCCAGAACAGCGCCATCGCGGCGGCGTTTCGGTACCTGCACCTGGTTGAGGGAATGGGCACCGGACTGCCACGGGCCTTTGCGGAGACCCGGCGGTACGGCCTGGGAGAGCCGGTGCTGGAGAACATCGGCACGTCTTTCCGGATCTCCATTCGCCGGAAACCTGTTGGGGAGGACCCGTCCGGTCCACGGGAGACCTCCGCGGCCAAAGAGGCGGAGCAGGAACAGATTGCCCGGCTGCAGCGGGAGAACGATGCCCTGCGCAAACGGGTGCGCTGCGCCGGATCCGGGTCGAGGTAGCCAATGTACCGCTCTGAGCTGGGAAATCCCAACCCAGGGACTTGAGAGGGGAAAACTCAATGCGTTGTTTCAACACGGAAGCAATATGCGTACCAGAAAAGCATTACCTGGTCGATGTGAGCGCAAAAGCCAGGCAGATCATAACTACACTCATAGACAAGCACGAGTACTTTGCGATGAACCGGCCACGGCAATACGGGAAAACCAGCATGTTGGCACAACTGGAGGAGATGCGGTACCCAGTTATTATGTGCTGAGCGTCTCTTTTCAGGATACCGGGCAGGCGGAGTTCGCCGATGACGGGGCATTTGTCTCGTACTTTATAGACCTGCTTTCCGAAGCGATGCGGGACGTTGGCTGCCCAGATTCGCTTGTGGAAATGTGGAATGATCCCACAACGCTGGGGGAATCTTGGGGCAAATCTTTCAGCTATCTTCGCAGGAAAATCAGGGAGCTTTGCAAGGAGGCGGAGCGACCGATTGTGCTCATGATTGACGAAGTGGACTGTGCCTCGAATCACCAGGTTTTCATGAGTTTCCTCGGAACGCTCCGCGAGAACTACATTGCCTCACGGAAGAAGAACAGTCGGGAAGCTTCGTTTCAGAGTGTCATCCTGGCGGGTGTCACGGACATCAAAAGCCTAAGCGGAAAGAGCGGGCCAGGAGAGGAGCATTGCCTGAACAGCCCTTGGAACATCGCGGCAGATTTCCAGGTGGACATGAGCTTTTCCACGGAGGAGATTGCCGGGATGCTCCAGGAATATGAGGCAGATCACCGTACGGGAATGGATGTATCTGCCGTGAGCCAGGAGATTCGCAGACTCACGTCTGGATATCCGTTCCTGGTGAGCTGGCTGTGCAAGCAGCTGGACGAACAGATCAAGAATTGGACCGTGGAAGGAGTGCGGATGGCAGGGGATGCCTTCCAGGTGATCCCAAATTCGCTCTCAGATCACATTCGATGGAATGTGGAAGAGTATCCGAATTTAAAGGAAGAACTGGCACAGATCCTGCTGTATGGCAAGGAATACACTTTTGCCCCGCCGCAGCCTGAGACGAAGCGTGGAATCACATGTGGGATTTTTGCAGAGGGCGATGGAAACCGCGTGAAAATTTCCAACTTGCTGTTTGAGCGCTTCCTCACCCGATACATCATCGATGGTGTGCGGCAGTAATCCCATAGCAAGGGGGATCTGGATCGAGGGATTGAGCCGAATCCAGGGCGAGGCCGAGGCCAACGGAGAATAGAACAAGAGATCCGGACAGAGCCGGGCGATATGCCCGGCTCTGTCCGGATCTTATTGTTTTCACGTTTCAGACCGCTCTGCTCTCTCAGACGCCGTGGTCCACGGTGAGGGTGCTGCCCTTCTGGGTCTTCTTCACCTGGATCTGCTGGGGGATCTCGCCCTTGAGCTCCTCTCTGTGGCTGATCACACCCACCAGTTTCCCGCTGCCGGTGAGGTTTTGGAGGATGTCCAGGGCGCTCTGGATGGAGTGGGCGTCCAGAGTGCCGAAGCCCTCGTCCAGAAACAGGGCCTCCATCTGGATGCCGCCGCTGCGGGAGGAGACCAGATCGGAGAGGCCCAAGGCCAGGCTCAGGGAGGCCTTGAAGCTCTCGCCGCCGGACAGGGTGCCCACGGGACGCCGCCGGCCGGTGAAGTTGTCCAGCACCTCCAGGTCCAGGAAGGTGTTGGCCCCGGTGGCGCTCTCCTTGCGGAAGAGCTGGAATTGGTGATCGGACATGGGCAGGAGCCTGCGGTTGGCCGCCTGGATGATGCCGTCAAAACCGGCGGCCTGGACGTACTGCTCCAGGCGGACCCGGGCGCCGGAGACCTTGCCCTGGGTCATGTCATAGAGGCGTTTCGCTACATCGTACTCCTGAGACCACTTCTGCAGGGGCGCCTGGAGGGCCTGGATGTCCTGTCCCTTGCCGGCGTTGGTTTGGGCGCGGTTTTGGGCGGTGTTCTTCTGCCGCTGGAGGTCCGTCACCTTGGCCTGCTGGGCTTGCCGGGCCCGCTGGATGGCACCGAGATCCTGGAGCTCCTTGCCCGCGGCGTCCTCGGCGCTCTGGGCCAGCTGGTCTGCGTTGGACTGCACCGCGGTGTAGTACGCCTGGATTTCCCGCTGCTCTTTGGCCATGGCGGTCTCGGTGGAGACGCAGGCCAGGAAGTCGTCCAGGCCCTTGAAGTGGTGCTCCGCCAGTTTGGCGTCCAGGGCTTGCTTCTGGGCGGCCTCCCTCTGCCGCTGGTCCTCTAAGGAGGCATTCAGGGTGGCCAGGGTGCTCCGCAGGGTGGTGAGGGCCTTGGATGCCGCCTCACTGTCTCTCTGGGCCCGCTCATGCCGCGCCGTGATGGCATCGCTCTGGGCCTGGAACCTGGCCTTGTCCTTCTTTGCCTCTGCGGCGCTGGCATAGGGCAGCTTCTCCAGGGGCTCCAAGGCGGTGCGGTTTTCCGTGAGGGCGGTCTCGTTCTTGTGCACGTCATCGGTGAGCTGGCTCCGCCTGTCCTGCAGGGCCTTTGTCTCCGGGCCCTGGGCGTTCTGGAGGGCGCCGGACGCATTATCCAGTTCTCTCACGTCTATCTGCAGTGCCACGATCCTGTCTAGGAGAGCCAGAATCTGCTGGCTTGTCTCGTTCCGGCAATCTGCCAGCTTCGCCTTCAGATCGGCGAGAGACAGGTGCTCCGGCAGTGTCTCCCCGAGCCAGGTGGCGGCATCTCTCCGAAGGGTAGCCTCCGCGTTTTGAACATCAGTGTCAGCACTGGAGGCTTTCTTCAGGGCTGCTTCCTTGTTTTTGCGGGCGGCCTCTTCCGCCTCTTGAAGGGCCTTTAGGGCATCTTCAGAGACGGAGTCCGCCGGCAATACCGCCGGGCTGGGGTGGTGGGTGGAGCCGCAGACCGGGCAGGGCTTTCCCTCCTCCAGCTGCCGGGCCAGGATGCCGGCGCGGCAGTAGTCCAGGGCCTTCTCGGTGTTGGAGCGCTTTTCAGTGGCTGCATTCAGAACATCCCAGGCCTTTTGCAGGGCGGTTTGCGCCGTGTCCGATGCTTTCTGCTTCCGCTCCAAGGCGGGGAAGTCTTTGGTGAGAAGATATTCCACTTTTCCTGCCTGATCTTCTGCCTGCTGGAGAGCGTTTTTCGCGTTGGCCAGATCCACCGGGCTGTTCTGCAGCTGCTGGGTACGCTCCTGGAGGTCCTGGATCTTTTTCTGCAGAGCCGCCTCCTCCTGGTCCAGGGCGGTCTGCCGTCCGGCAAAGCCCTGGGCCTCCCGCTGGAGGGTGCGGATGGCGCTGCGGAGGGTGTCCCTGCGGCCGTACCCCGGGAGGTCCTTCTCAATCTGGGCCGCCTGCTGCCGGTACTGCTCCGCCTCCGGCAGGGCCTCGGCGGCGCGGGCCAGCTCTTCCTGGGCGGCCTGCTCTCTGGAGATGGCGGCGGGTAGTTTGCGCTCCTCCTGTGCGATGCTGGCCTCCGTGTCCGAGACCTGCTTCTGCTGGGCTCTCCAGAGATCGTACGGGGGCTTCCCCTCCCGGGTGGCCTCCTGGTTCCGCTGGAGGCGCAGCTCCCGGTCCTGGATCTCCGCCTTCCGGGCCTCTAGCTTCTGCTGCTCGGCTTGCAGGTCCAGATGGCGCTGGACGATCTTGTTGTCCGCTGCCACGGTGGCCTCCTGGGCGATGAGCCCCTGCAGGACATTGTTCTCCGTGGTATAGGCCTGGTCCAAGGCCTCGGTCCGCTGGGTGTCCTCAAGCACCAGGGCCTGGATGAGTGCCTCCATGGCATCGATGTCCATATCCAGGATGAGCTCGCTCTTCTTGGCCTGGAACTGCTCCAATTCGGCGGCCATGGGGCTCTCCATGGGCGCCTTCACGTCCATCAGGTGCTGGTGGATGCTCCGCTGGGTCTCCGCCTTGCCCCGCTGGCTGTCGTCCTGATACTTCTTCAGCACATCCGCCAGGCGGTTATAGCCGTCTGTGAGGAAGATGTTCCGGAGAATCTTCTCCCGGTCCTTGGTGTTGGTGTTCAGGAGATTCAGAAACTCCCCCTGGGCGATCATGGCGATCTGCTTGAACTGGTCTGCATCGATGTTGAGCAGCTGGACGATGAGGGGATCCACTTTCTTGGTGCCCTCCACCGGGACGCCGTCTGCCGGGGTGAAGACCACTCTGCTGTCCTCCACCTGGTCCTTGGCGCCCCTCCGCTTGGCGGGGCGGACGAAGGTGGGGGTGCGGTGGATGGTGTACTCTTTCCCCTGGTGGGTGAAGCGGAGCTCCACATAGCTGCGGGTGTTGGGGTCCGCGTACTCACTCCTCAGGTTGTCTACCCCCTTGTACTGGCCGCTGGTTCGGCCATAGAGGGCAAAGCAGATGGCATCGAAAATGGTGGTCTTGCCGGCGCCGGTGTCCCCCGTGATGAGAAACAGCCCCCGGCCCTGCTGCTCAAATTCCGGGAAGGAGATGGAGACCTTGTCCGGATAGGGCCCAAAGGCAGATATGGTGAGCTCAATCGGTTTCATGGAGAATGCCCGCCTCCTTTGCCGCTCTCTGCATCAGCGCCATCTCGGCATCGGTGATGTCTGTGCCGTAGATGAGGTGATAGAAGTCTGTGATGAGCTGCTCAAAGCTCTTGGTGTCCTCCGGCAGGACGATGTCCCCCTCCAGGACGGCCTGCCTGTCCCGCTCGTAGTCGATGCTCACGGTGCGGGGGTAGTATTGCTGGAGGATGCCCATGGCGTTGTCTATGGGGGTCTCATCCGTGAGAGTGACGTAGATGTAGTCCTCCGGGTCCGCGATGTGCTCCGGCCTGAGCAGCTGCTCCAGCCGCCCCTTGATGTGCCGGAGGTCCCGCATGGGGGTGAGAGGGAGTTCCTTGATGTCCACCTTCCCCTTGGGCCCCATGGTTACCAAGGTGGCGGTTTTCTTGTGGTCCACTTCAGACAGGGAGTACTTCAGGGGAGAGCCGGCGTACCGCACCTCCGGCCGGCCGATGGCCTGGGCGGAGTGGATGTGGCCCAGCGCCACATAGTCTATGCCATCGAAGGCGTGGGAAGAGATCCGCTCGATGGTGCCCACGTTCCGGGTGGAGGAGGACTCCGAGCCGCCGAGGTCCGGGTCTTTCCCGCCATCGGTAACGAACTGATGGGCCAGAAGAACATTGCGGACGGAGGTGTCCATGCCGGCATCTTCCAGGGCAGTCCGGACGGCGTCATCATAGTTGGCGATCTCCGCGTCCGGGTGGTATGCCCGCACCTGGGACGCCTTCACGAAGGGGAGCAGGTAGAAGTTCACGGGCCCGTACTGGTCTTCGATGGTGACGGGCTCCAGCTTACCGCGGTACACCCCTTCCACATAGACGCCGCTGTTGCGGAAGAGGGAACTGCCGAAGTGGACGCGGTCGTCCGAGTCGTGGTTGCCGGAGATCAGAAAGACCTTGATGCGCCGCTCCGCCAGGGCGCTGAGAAACTGGTCCAGGAGGCGGACCGCGCCCTCCGGGGGGATGGGCCTGTCGTAGAGATCGCCGGCCAGGAGAACGGCATCCGCCTTCTCCTGTTCGGCCAGCCGGATGACCTCGTCCAGGATGTACTTCTGGTCCTCCAGGAGATCGAAGTCGTTGAGGCTCCGCCCCAGGTGCAGGTCTGAAAGGTGAAGGAAAACCACCATATCACGTCCTTTTCTGTATTTTTGTGCGCATATGGACACTTGGGGGACTGCTTTGCTGCCTGGAGGGGTCTCCAGGGATCATACTCCGGTATTGTACCACAGGTTTTGCCGTTGTGCACGGGCAGTTGTAACTTTTTGGCGCTTCCTGTGGAATCAGCAAGGAAAAAGCCGCAGAAGAGCATGGCCCTCCTGCGGCGGAAGCTGGTTTGTGGAGTTAGACTGGGATGGGGATCCCCTCCCGCTGGATGTTCTGGAAGAAGGGCAGAACAGGCAGCCAATGATGATAGAAGGCGCGGTTCTCCACGATGGGGGAGATCAGAATGCCGTGCTCTACCAGCAGATCGCCTGCCACATTGGCCACCGCCCGCTGCCGGTCTGCGATCTCCTGCCGGGAGGCGTCCACCAGGATCAGGACGTCCAGATCTGAGCCGTATTCCGCATCGCTCCGGGCGTATGAGCCGAAGAGAATGGGCTGCAAGGTCTCCCCTGGGAAGAGCGGTGCCATGTCTGCACACAGTTTGGAGAGGATCTCCGGGATCTGGTCTGTGATATCCATGCGGTTTCACCTCCTGCAAACAGGGAAGAATCGTATAGATGCGATTGAAAGCATATAATGATATTCAAAGCAAACTTTTGGAATAATAATTAGCCTGTGATCGTTGCCGTCAGACAGAGATTGTAGATCGGCATATACATCTGATAGGGCACTATTACCAGGCACCATATCAATATAGGCAACTACATAGTCTTCTTCTCGATTCAAGATCTCATACGCACTTTCATAAAACTCTTGATTTCCACCTACAAACACACTATTAGGCATAGCTCCACCAGGATAAGCTGCATTGAGTAAAACATGGCCTAGCGAGTCTCGTGCATCCTCAAAAAGGTACCACACTTGCGAGCACCTCAATTCGTTCTTTGCAAAAAACTAATGCAGCTATGCCAATTGGATGCGAATGATTTACATATTTAGCATCCATTAAAGCCAGATGCCTCTTTGAAAATTCCAGCAAATCCACAATAAACTCCTCATAGTAATGATCGGACCTGTCCAAGTAAACGACATCATACTTTTCAGACGACAAGATACTTTTCAGAGATACACCGTCACAATAGTTTTCATAGGTGTACACCCTCACACGCTGCATAGTCCTTAAGCAATTCAACAAATAGCCAAGGTAGGATTTGCCTGTGGCAGATCGACGAGGAAATGAATAAAGTCCTTTATCTATTTTAATTTTAATGCTGATACCGTTACACTCATATTCATACATAAGCAAATCCCTCCTCCGGCTCATCTGGCCAATTCTTTTCTAGAAGTGCATGCGATTCGCCTATCGCGTTAAAAAGATTTGGTAAAATTAGGCAGCCATCTGTGCCGCCCAC
>CANRFN010000052.1 GCA_947629915.1 uncultured Oscillospiraceae bacterium
GGAGATACATCAGTTTTGGCTGGTCTAGTGAACTTTTTGAGCCAGGTCATATCCTCTATGCAGACGAGCCAGGTTACCGGATCGCATACAGGAATCTGCATCCAGAGGAGCAGACATACGGTGCAGAAGGGACCCAACCAGATCCTGAGACGGCGGACCGCATCGACAGAATCATCCCCTTGATGCGGGGACAAGCATATCGCCCGGCTTTTCTCCGCAAGGTACCAGACGTGCGGAGAGAGATAGAGGACCCAGAACAGCAGAGAGACCGGGAAGCCTCGGACCGTCTGGTGGAAGAGGCCCTGCGGGTGATCCTCACCGGGGTCTATGAGCCGGTGTTCCGGGCCAGGGCGGAGAAGTATCAATTGGGCCACCTGGAGGACTTGCCCGATTCCGGTTGGCTGGTGCAGGGGGAGATCTCACCCCGCCTCGACCGCTTTGACTACCATCTCCTCTGTGACAGCATGCTGCGGCAGCGCATCAAGGATGAGAAGATCATCTCGCTTGTCTGGGGCTTTTTGAAGGCGGGTTACCTGGAGCAGTGGGAGACGCAGCCAGATGGGACGGAAGTGCCCCATGGATTGGCGGCCATCCTCTGGGACATCTACCTCGGCGAGCTGGACCAGTGTGCCGGGGAGTGCATCGACCGGGAAGAGGTCAGCATGGAGCCCGCGGGGAACCGGGTCCGGTACGTCAGGCAGAACGGCAGATTTACCTTCTGGGTGCCATGGGACTGGGAGCGGGCACTGCATGTCTGGGACGGGATCACGACCTTCCTCCGCAAGCAGCTGAGCCTGCCCAATGCGGCGGAGACTGTGCAGATCACGGAATACAAGAATGGGTGAATCTTAGGCGGGGCCGGCGGCACATCCTGTGCCGCTGGCCCCCTCCTCAAAAATATTTAACTTTCTGGTTAAATTTCTCTTGACAGCCCACCTCAAATCTGCTATCCTTCATTTAGCCAAACGGTTAAATGAGAGACCTGGAAGGAGTGCTGTACCGTGGGGCTGCAGAGTACGATGAAGGCGCTGTCTGATCCCACCCGGCGGGAGATCTTGAACCTGTTGAAAAAGGGTCCGATGCCGGCGGGGGACCTGGTGAGCCACTTTACCATGTCCGGGGCGGCGGTGTCCAAGCATCTATCCATTTTGAAGGAGGCAAATCTCGTACGGGATCGGCGGGAGGGCAGGTTCATCATCTATGAGCTGAATGCATCGGTTCTGGAGGAAGTCCTGCTGTGGATTCGGGATCTGAAAGGAGAGAAAGATTCGTGAGGAAGTTCATTTTCGGTGCGGCGCTGATCACTGCCCTTGGCCTGGTAGGCATGGCCATTGGACTGTCGCTGCTGCCGGACACGATTCCCATGCACTACAATTTCGCAGGCGAGGTAGACCGCATGGGCAGCAAGTACGAGGTGCTGGTGGTTGCGGTGATCGGGGTGGTAATGGCGGTGGTTCCTATGGCTTTGGCCGCCCAGATCCATAGATTCACCAAGACGGAGCAAGAGGCAAAGGTGGGCAGATCTGTGCTGGCGTGGCTGGCCATCGCCATGCTGGTTCTGTTCTTCGGTCTCGCCATGTGGAGCCTGTATCTCGGCTACCGCTATGTGCAGCAGGGGAGTTCTGCTGTCTCGCCGGTGGATGCCCAGGTCATCCTGAAGGGAAGCACTGCCTTCATCGGTCTGCTGCTGGTGGTATTGGGCAACTTCATGCCCAAGGCCAGACAGAATGCGATCTTCGGCCTTCGCGTGCCCTGGACCATGGACAACGAAACCGTGTGGATGAGAAGCCAGCGTTTTGCGGGGATCACCGCTGTGATCTGCGGGTTCTTGATCCTGCTGACTGCGATCTTCCTGCCGGGGGTAGGGGCCATGATCGCCATGACGGTGCTCTTGACCGCCTGGGTGGTCTCAGCCCTGGCGGTGTCCTGGAAGTACCACAAGGAGTCCATGGCGGGCTGAGGGGCTATTATCTTCGGAGCGAGCAAAGACACCTGAAATGCAATCCCCAGGTAGGCGCGGTCTACCTGGGGATTGCTTTCGCATCTTCCGGGGAAGATGCCTGGGTGAGATTGCCTGGCGGCAAGAGAAAAATGAACAGAAGTGATAAACAGTGGATGACTTTTGCGCAATGTTTGGAAAATCCCCCTGGGTAGGGTATTGCTCATGACGCTGCGTCATGTTGTACAGTGGGGGAGAAAGGAGGTGGAGCCGATGGCTATGTATACCACAGGAGAAGTGGCAAAGCTGTGTGGCGTGTCCGTTCGCACAGTGCAGTACTACGACACCCGCGGGATCCTCACGCCCAGTGAGCTCTCCGAGGGCGGGAGACGGCTGTATTCCGAGGATGACCTCAAGCGCATGAAGATCATCTGCTTTCTCCGAGATGCCGGCATCTCCATCAACAGCATCGGGGAACTGCTGTCCGGGGAGGATCCTGGCAGCGTGATCTCGGTTCTGGTGGAGCAGCAGCAACAGGCGCTGGCCGAGGAGATCAGAGAGCGTCAGGCGAAGCTGAAGCTGTTGGATGGGATCAGGCGGGGGCTCAAGAGCGTGCCGCATTTCTCCATCGACTCGATTGGCGATATCGCGTACCAGCTGGAGAACAAGAAGGCGATGACCCGTTTCCATGCGATCCTGCTTGTCACAGGGATCCCGTTCAACATCTTTCAGTGGGTCGCCGTCATTCTCTGGGTGACAGCCGGGACATGGTGGCCTTTTGCCCTGTATGTCTTGCTGGCCATCCCATATGTGGTGTGGGTGACCTGGTACTACTATGCGCGAATTTCCTACATCTGCCCGCACTGTCACGAGGTGTTCAAGCCCGGCCTCAAAGAAGTCCTATGGGCGAGGCATACCCCGACCCTCCGAAAGCTCACCTGCACACATTGCGGGTACGACGGCTTCTGCGTAGAGATCTTCCGAAAGGAGACTGAACAAAATGGATAAACTGCTGGAATTCCTTCCATTTCTCATTCCGCTTGTGATCGCGGAGCTTGCCCTTCTCGCCTATACCCTCAACCACATCCTGACCCACAAGACCTACAAGAGAGGGAACCGCACTTTGTGGCTGGTTGTGGCGATCGTTGGGATGGAGTTTATCGGACCGATCCTGTACTTCACGCTGGGAAAAGAGGACGTTTGACATGGATATTCTGACCATCGAGAACCTGCAGAAGAGCTTTGGTGAGAAAGAAGTGCTTCGCGGGCTGAATCTCTCTGTACCAGAACACAGCATCTTTGGCTTTATCGGCCGAAATGGCGCCGGGAAGACTACAACGATGAAGGCAATCCTTGGGCTTTTGAAGCCGGACAGCGGGCAGATCAGCGTGATTGGAGAAAATGTGCACTTCGGACAGACCCGCACAAACCGGTATATCGGATATCTGCCTGATGTGCCGGAGTTTTACCCCTTCATGACGGCCCTGGAATATCTGCGCTTCAGCGGAGAGATCAGCGGGATGGAGAAAGCGGACCTGAGGGCGAGAAGTGAAGAACTGTTAGAGCTCGTAGGGCTTGGCCAAGAGAGACACCGGATCAAAGGGTTCTCCCGGGGGATGAAGCAGCGCCTGGGGATTGCCCAGGCGCTGTTGAACCGGCCGAAGCTCCTGATCTGTGATGAGCCCACATCGGCACTGGATCCTGTGGGGCGCAAGGAGATCCTGGACATCCTCCTGGCGGCAAGGGCGCAGACCACGATCTTGTTCTCCACCCATATCCTCTCTGATGTGGAGCGGATCTGTTCCGAGGCGGCGTTCCTGAACGATGGAAAAGTAGCCATGCAAGGTACGATTGCGGAGCTGAGAGGCATGCGGCCATCGGACGGATTTCTCATCGAGACGGAGCGGAAAGAGGATGCCGATATGCTGAGAAGGGCATTTGGGGACGGCAAAGCAGCGGAGAATAACACGGTTGTGCTTCACGGCAGTACGGAGCAGTTCTACGACATAATGCGATTCGTTGCTGAAAACAGAATACCCGTGCAGCGGATGGAACGGATGGAGCCGACTTTGGAATCGCTGTTTTTGGAGGTGACGGCATGAAGCCGTTGGCTGCTTTTCTGAAGAAGGAGTACATTGAGGCGGCGCGGACAGGAAAGATCATGGTCCTTGTACTGCTGTTCGTCCTGTTCGGCATCATGAATCCAGCCATTGCGAAACTGACGCCGTGGATGCTGGAAATACTCTCTGAGTCGCTGGAGGAAAGTGGTTTTGCTGTTACCAATGTTCAGGTAGATGCGTTGACATCTTGGACCCAGTTCTTCAAGAACATCCCCATGGCTTTGATTGCCTTTGTGCTGCTGTTCAGCGACAGCTTTACCAAAGAGTACAGGTCCGGAACGCTGCTGCTCGTCCTGACAAAGGGCCTTACCCGGTACAAGGTTGTACTGGCGAAGGCGGTGTTGCTGCTGTCCCTGTGGACATTAGGCTATGGATTGTGCTTCTGCATTACCTACGGCTATACCGCATACTTCTGGGACAACAGCATTGCCCATCACTTGTTTTCAGCGGTAGGCATGTGGTGGTTGCTCGGGACCTGGGTGATATGCCTGACTGTCCTGTTTTCCTCCCTGTTGGAGAACAACACGGGTGTTACCTTGTGCACGGCCGGAATTGTGGCGCTTGCCTATTTGTGGAGTTTCATCCCCAAAGCGAAGGCCTATTCGCCGGCAATGCTGATGAATGCGGGGTCACTGCTGTCTGGAATGGAGGTGGTAGAGGCGTACACGAGAGCGGCGTTGGTAGCTGCCGTGTCTGCTGTGATGATGGTGGGTGTTAGCGTTTGGAACATGAACAAAAGGCAAGTGTAGAGTGGTAGAGGACAGGATTGCCATGACTGTGCTTGTGATCATGAATCTTGCGCATCCTAGAATTTTCGCAAGGAAGACTTCGCTGAGCCAACCGAACTTTGGAAGCAACGAAATCTGACGTGTGATCAATGCCCGGTAGGCGGGGGCCTGGATCTTGACTAAGGTTGCTCGTGCGTTGATCGTAAGATGGTTTCTTTGGCTTCTGCCAGTTCCTCTTCACGAAGCGCAGCAATGTGAGCTTTGTATTCGGCTTCTGCCTTTTCTCTTTCAAATTTTTCCAGCTCTGAGAACAATGAAAGGCCACGCTCCCGATGCGAGGGTAATCTGTGCATAATCACTTTTGCCAGTGCCTCATATTCCTCTTTTACGTGCGGATATGCATCAAGGAGACCTTGCAATGTTGAGACATTGGCAAGTTCCGGTCTTTCAGGCAGTTCAAAAGGAAAGTGTTTTCCCTTAGGGTCATCAATCCTGTATGAATAGTTCTCATCAGCATAGCAAGCGGCATCATATGCTTCCTGCAAAAAGTCTTGGCGCTCTTTCTGAGCCATAGATCGCTCTCTGGGCATCTTTGCATGGATCAACATATAAGGTGCGCCATATGCTTTTAGCACTGGAAGAATCAACTTCATGCCAAACGCGTTAGACTGGTTACCTGAAAAGAAAGGAAGAGAAAGACTGGAATACCGATTCATGGTAATTCCTGCTATCTGATGGATACCAGAACGTGAGTCTACGAGGATATAGTCTGGCGCTACAGTATCGTGTATGACAGAAATAAGATAATCTAATGGTGTGATTTTATATTGCCTGAAGGCACCCAAGTCGAGGTCCGTGTGCAGGAGAGTCCGCATGTAATCGTCTGGACAGGACAATAGTTCTGTACCACATGCGGGAATGATGTCGATTGATCCATCTATACCTTCGCCAAAAGCATCTGTTATAGAGCTGAGATAGTCATCCAAACAGGTGATAGATTTTCCCCTTTTATACGGGCCACTATCTACCAGGTAGTCCAATATGCCGTGCTTTGGGAGTTGATCTTCAGAAAAAAACTGGAACAAACCAGCGGATTCAATATCAAAGTCCAAAAGCACCACTTTTTTTCCCATGTGTGCCATGGCTAGAGCAGTGAGAAGCATGGCTGTGGTTCTTCCGGTGCCTCCTTTATAGGAGTAAAAGGTTACGATGTGTTGATAAGGATAGAGTTGTTTCTCTATGGGCTTGTATTCCCAGTAGAAGTTTTGCTTAAATACCTCCTCAATCCACACATTCATCAGCACAGAGCGCTTATTTTTTAAACAATCTTTGATTCGATTTGTAGCAAAATAATCATCTTCAGGATTACAAACATCATCTAGCCACGGACCAGTAAGCTTAGTAAGGTCGGTTTTGACGCGATTCAGATCTTCTTCATAGTTTGCACCCTTGTTAAGACTTTTTTGGTAGACAACATATCTTCCATAAATATCAATAAAAATGAAGTACTGCTCAAAAAGATTCAACCCTGTGTGTGTAAAATAGCTCAAAAGCAGCATTATCAACTCGCTGAAGTGTATCATTCGGGCTCCTCCCTATAATTGTTTATAAATTTAGCAAAACGTCCCGCTTCCACTGCATAGTGATAGCACCAATCGGCGCTTTCCCACATCGGGTGTTCGCCGTAGCGATATCTGGGATCCCATCTTGGATACCCCGCCACATTGGTGCAAATATAGGAATAATCATCATCGAAGTCGACTTCAAATTCCTCGGGAAAGACGTTGACTTGCTTTGCTTCTCTAATTAAGGCAGCAAGATTGTGCTGAAATCCTTTCAAATCGCCGATGGTATAGGGCATGCCATCATGAGTGCCATATTTTTGAAGTATGTGCTTCAAACCTGTTTCTAATACATAGCCATATAAATAGCAACTGGTATAGTACGCTTTTTTGTTATACAACAATCTTCCACTCAGATTCATCCTGTTCATTGTTGCTAAAAAATCTGTATCAAGCTTCTTCTCAGTGCCCAAACAGTTTGACCTCCCATCTGTGATGCTTTTTCCCAGGGAACTGCCTGTATATTAACACAAACTAGATGGCATGTCAACACAATCCAAGAATATTGGAAATGCTTTTTGTGATGAAAAAACTGTTCACTCTTCTAATTCGAACTGTACACCGACAACCAGACAATTTTGCGCCGCAGAGCAAGAATGGTTCAATGCCATACTATAAATCCAAATTTGACCTATACAGATGGTTTACGGAGTGCATGAATTGCTTTTGGTGAATGTAAAGTAAAAAGACAAAAGAAAGACTGGAAAAAGGTTAAAATCAAATTTTACACGGACCACTTATTAAACTTTTTCATGAAACTTTATGTGTTTGGCATTCTGCCTCTCCTAATTCCTGTAAGTCCTGAGAGCATCAATTGGTTGCCTTGGCGGCAACCTGCGCATTATCTCTTCTGCTAATGCAGAATATTCCTTCTCAACAATCGAGTATACACCAAGAAGATCCTGCAGTATAGAAACATGGGCAAGTTCTGGCCGCTCGGACAGTTCGAATGGGCAGTGTTCGCCATGGGGATCGTCCAACGCCGTGCTGTTAAAATAGTCCTCATCCGCACAGCAACTAGCATTGTACGCATATTTCAAGAAGTCTTGGCGCATCTTTTTAGCGACAGACTCATCCTTTGGCACCTTGGCATGGATTAGCATGTAAGGTGTCTTGTATGCTTTCAAAGCGGGGATGACAAGCTTCATGCCTTCTGCGTTGGAACGGTTTCCGGAGAAGAAGGGGAGGGTGAGGCTGGAATACCGATTCATAATGATGCCAGAGATCTGATGCATGCCGGAGCGGGAGTCTATCAGGATATAGTCGGGCCTAACTTGATCTTGTACGGCGGAGAGAAAGAGATCGATTGGTGTGATACTATCTTGGTGGAAGGGACCGATATCAAGGTTCATGTGCATGAGTGCTCGTGTATGATCTTCTGGATGAGATAGGAGTTCTGTACCGCATGCTGGTACAATATACAAAGTGCCTACCGGCAGCTCGGTACTGCAGAGATCTGTCAGCGGATGGAGATAGTCCTCCAAACAAATGGCGGACCTGTCCAAATCATACGGATAGCTCTCTACCAAATAGTCTAAAAGACCGTACTTTGGAAGCTGCCTCTCATCGAAGAACTGGAATAGACCGGCGGATTCGAGGTCAAAATCCACGAGCGCCACCTTCTTACCGCTGAGCACCATAGAGATAGCAGTGAGGAGTAACGCTGTGGTCCTGCCGGTCCCGCCTTTGTAGGAGTAGAAAGAGACGACTCTTGGGTCAGACAAACGGGGGCCTACAATGGGCTCGTAACGCCAGTAGTGATTCTGCATGAAGCGCTCAATAATCCAAACATTCTTTGCTACGGGAGCGTCATTGGTCAAACACTTGCTGATCCAACCATCCATGAAAAAGTCTTCTTCAGGGTTTCGTACATCAACCAGCCACGGACCGCAAAGGTGTCCGAGGTCTGTTTTTGCACGCTCCAGATCATTTCTGTAATATTCACAGCTTTCAATACTTCGCTGGTAAATGGTAAGTTGCCCATAAACATTGATGAGTATAAAATACTGCTCACGAGACACTAAATCGGAGCTTGAAAAGTAGTCTAATAACAACTTCGATAGTGCACCAAAGTGTATCATATTATCCTCCTTTTTCTATATGTATTTCCTCCTCTTTGACAGCTTCGTCGTCACGGTGCGCTTAGGGGTGAAGCAGAGCCACACCGGGTGAGACAGCAGTTCTGTGCCGCATGCGGGCACGATGTACATCGCACCTTCTGCGGGGATATCGAAGACGCCTGTCACTGGATGGAGATAGTCCTCCGCAGAGAGGAACTTACCTACCTGGCTTATCTGCACGGAGGATATGGTTTTTCGAAAAAAGTTCTCAAATTTGCCTTCTAGAACAACAATTGCTCCTCTCCAATGAACGTTCCTTTGTGTACGCGTATGGAGGACACAATGCCTGGTAAAAGTAGCCGCAGGAATAGACCCATGAGACCGCCATAGGCAAGGTCAGCAAAAGACCTCAAAACCCACTGTAAACGTTGGAAACCACACCGAATTTAGCCGGTATAAGGTAAGCCAATCGCGCTGGAGAAGATAAGCAAAGCCAAGCTGATGAGCCACAACTAGACCTAGGCCGCCGTCCTTCTGTGGCGGACGGTCTGAACATTCACAATTCAATTCATGGTCCTATTTTCTGTTGCGCTCCAAAAGTTCCGAAGATCCACTGCTCAAATCCAGGATTTTTCCAGGCATGGCATTTGCGACTAAAAAGTTCTAAAATATCGCTGTTCTAGCGGAATTTATGAACCTTTTAAACCAAGTCGTATCCTCTATGCAGATAAGCCAGGACTTACCTAAATCGTACAGTTTGCTCTCAACAAGATAGTCCAGGAGACCATATTTCGGGAGCAGACTCTCGGGAAAGTACCGGAACAGATGAGGAGACTCGATATCGAAGTCAATCAGTACCACTTTCTTTCCCATACGTGCCATGGATATGGCAGTGAGGAGCAGGGCAGTGGTCCTGCCAGTGCCTCCCTTATATGAGTAGAAGGACACGATTTTGTGGGAGGTCAGAGAAAGTCTCTGGATAGGCTCATAATTCCAGTATAGATCTTGCAGAAATACCTCCTCAAACCATACGTTCTTCGCGGCGGGAGAAGTTATGCCATTCAAGCAATTGTTGATTGTGTCCCTCACAAAAATGTCTCCATCTGGGTTGAAGACGCCGTCCAGCCATGGACCTGTCAGGTCCTTCAGGTCGGACTGGACGCGTTCCAGATCCAATTCATAGTCTTTTCCGTCAGAGATGCTCTTCTGATAAACGGCATATCCGCCGTAGATGTCGATGGTGATGAAGTACTGTTCGCGCTCTGTTAAATCCGCGTTGGAACGGAAATAGTCCAGAAGTGTGGACTTCAGGTTGCAGAAATGTAACATTGGTTCACCTGGAATGCCTACGGCAGCCTGCGCATGATCTCAGCAGCCAGCGCTTCATAGTCGCTCTTTACGGTTGGGTACACGTCATGGAGCTCCTGCAGGGTAGAGACATGGGCGAGCTCCGGACGCTCGGGCAGTTCAAATGGATGGTGTTCCCCATTGGGGTCATCCAGGCTTGTCCTGTCTGCATAGGTCTCGTCCGCAGAGCAGACCGCATCGTACGCATTCTGTAAGAACGCCTGTCTCTGCTCCTCTGCTTTCTCATCGCTGGGAATTTTGCAGTGGACCAGCAGGTAGGGAGCATTGTAGGACTTCAGAACGGGTAGGACCAGCTTCATGCCGAATGCATTGGCACTGTTGCATGAGGATGGGGTGTTGATTGGGCTCACGGATGATTCCTCCAATTCCAATATTTTAGATAATTATCAAGATGAGGCTCATCTTGGATTATAACAAATCGAGGAGCGAACGTCAAATAACCGAATCGAATGCTGCTCAGAAAGATCTTTCGGAAAAATGTAATACAAAGTGCTGTATTGGAAGCGAAAATAAGGCGAAAAGCAGAAATTTGTCATACCATATGCCCAAAAGCGAATCCGCATCCGGCCAAGCCGAATGCGGATTTTTCGTTGCGATCTTCTCTGAAGGCGGTGCCGCAGGGCGAAAAAAGGGGCACAGGGCGTGGATTGAGACCCACGCCCTGTGCTCTTCACGGCCCCTATTATACCAGAAATTGAGGCGCAGTACAAGACTGGAAATCAGCTTTTTTTCAGGTAGAATAGCACTTCTAGCCCCAAAATGGGGCGAGAAAGGTGTGGTAAAGTGAATCTGCAATGGTATCGAACAAGCTACCTCAGCTGGCGTGAGTACGTTCCGTATCTCCTGTCTGCCCTGATCATCGGGGCGATCCCCGCGGTGTCTATCCGTCTCCGGGGAGAGCTCATAGACGCGGCAGCGGGTACAGCAACCGGAGCCCACGTATTCTTCGCGCTCCTGGTGGCTGTCATCGGGCTGGCGCTGCTGCAGGTGGTGTGCGGCGCGGTGTCCCAGAGAATGGCGGAACGGCACCAGATCCGGCAGTCCGCCAGATTGGAGGCTGCCCGCCTGGAGAAGGCCGCGAAAGTCTCCTATCCGGTCACAGAGACGGAGCGCTTTCATTCTCTCTGGCAGCGCACCGAGGATGTCTCAGACCTGGACAGCGGGATCTTCTGCTCCCTGGGTGATCTCACGCAGCTTGCGGTCAGAGTGGGGCTTTCTCTTGCCGTCCTCTGGACCATGGATGCATGGACTGCCCTGGGCATCCTGCTCCTCCTGGCCGCCGGTGTGTTTCTGAATCGGAAGCTGGCACAGCAGACCGAGGGCTTCTGGGTGCGGTACCGGGAGAACATGCGCCGGACGGACTATCTCTCCTCGCTTCTCATGCAGCGGGAGTTTGCCGCAGAGCGGAAGCTCTTCTCCTTCGATGATGAGATCACCCGCCGATACCAGTCCTCCTTTGCCCAGGCCAGGCGGGAGAACGCCAGACTGGGGCAGGGGCGCTTTCGGATTGAGACGCTGATGCAGTTCCTGTTTGCCGGATACAGCGTGGTCGTGGTAGTGCTGCTCCTGCGGCCGCTGCTGGGTGGAAAAATCACCATCGGCCTTTTCACCTCCGCCTTCTACGCCGCCGTGGGGCTGGAGGAGAGCTGCAAGCAAATCTACGCCGCCGTCCTGGACCTGCTCACCGCCGTCCGGCAGCTGGGCAACCTCTCGGCGTTCTGGGCGCTGGAGGAAGAGCCAACAGCAGGGGAGAATCGGACAGCGGGGGAGGAGATCCGGAGCATCGAATTCCGGGATGTCTCCTTCACCTATCCCGGCAGTGCCAAATCCGTGCTGGAACATGTCAGCTTTCGGCTGGAGCCCGGCAAGCACTACGCCCTGGTGGGAGAGAACGGCTCCGGCAAGTCCACCCTGGTGAAGCTCCTCATCGGACTGTACCGGCCAGACGGCGGGGAGGTGTTGGTGAACGGCAGATCCACGTACCTACTCTCCCCGGAGGTACGCCGGAAGCTATACGCCGTGGTTTTCCAGGATTTCTACCGATTCCCCCTCACCATCCGGGAGAATGTGTCCCTGGGACTGGACTCCCCTGCAGCAGATGCCACCCTGCAGGATCTCTTTGCCCGTCTGGACTTCCACCCGAAGACCTTGGACCGTCCCGCCGGCCTGGACAGTGATCTCATGCCCCTCTATGAGACCGGCGCCGGGCTCTCCGGCGGGGAGTGGCAAAAGCTGGCTGTGGCACGCTGTGTCTTGTCTCCGGCGCCCATCACCGTGCTGGACGAGCCCAATGCCGCACTGGACCCCATGGCGGAGGCCACGGTGTACGCGGCATACCGGGAACTGCTCAAGGAGAAGACCACGCTCTTCATCTCCCACCGTCTGGGTTCTGTACGGCTATCAGACGAGATCCTGGTGCTGCAGGACGGCGCCCTCATCGCCATGGCACCCCATGAGCAGCTGCTGCGGGAGTGCCCCCACTACGCCGCGCTCTATGAGACGCAGAAAGGACTGTATCGTGCAGACTGAAACCATCACCGCCCCCAAGGCGCTCGCCTACATCTACCGGTCTGCCCCGGGCAGCTACGCCCTGATGGCCCTCATGGGGCTTCTCAACGGCTGCGCCTCCGTGCTCAGCGTCTGGGCCACGGAGCAGGTTTTCACCCATATCCAGGCGGGATATACGCGGGATCTCTTCGCCTCCCTTGCCGTCTATGCGGCCGCCTTTGTGCTGTCTGGGGCCTATTCCATCTGGTACATCCGGTACCATGTCCAGTTCTTCGCCATCCTGAACTTTGAGGAGACCACCCGGCAGAAGCTCCACGGCAAGAGCCGGCGGATCTCCAACGAGGTGCTGGAGACGCCCTGGGCCTATGCCTTCATTCGCCAGGCATACAGCAGCCGGCAGAACCTGTTCCGGTATGGCCAGATCTACCTGGAGGCGGTTCTCACCGCGGTCCAGGCTGCCATGGTGGGCGTGTATGTCTCCGCCCTGCACCCGCTGTTTCTCCTGTTGCTTCCGCTCTCCGCCGTGCCCACCCTTCTGGAACTGCTCTACGATGCCCGCCTCTGGAAGAAGGGCTACGAGGCGGTGTCCCGGTGTCAGCGGGAGGAGGCGGAGTACGAGAAGGCCGTTACAGACAGCACCGCCTGCAAGGAGAGCCGGCTCACCGGGGCCAACGATCTGCTGATCGCCAAGTGGAAGGCCAGCCGCAGCCGGAGAAACGCCATCGAGGACGGCAAGTCCCGAAAGAAGCTGCTGCTGAAACTCCTGCTCAGCGGGCTGGAGTGTGCCGGCGGCATCGGCGGCCTTGCGGTGTCTGCCGTGCTGCTCCACTCCGGTGCCATCGATCTCCCCGCCTTCACCGCCAGTGTGGCGGCATATACCTCTCTGTCCGGAATCCTCTGGGGCCTCAGCCATACGGTGGGAAACGCAGTGCAGTTCGGACAGATGGTCCAGCCGTACTTCCGATACTGGAACATGCCGGAGCGGGGCGGCACGTCCGAGGACTGCTCCTTCAACGAGACCATCACCCTGCGGGATGTCTCCTTTGCCTATCCCAACCAGGAGGAGAACGCCCTGGACGGGGTCAGCGTCACCATCAAGAGGGGAGAGGTAGTGGCCGTGGTGGGGGAGAACGGGGCGGGGAAGTCCACCTTGGTAAACGTGCTGCTGGGGCTGTTTCAGCCCTCCTCCGGTACCGTTCTCTACGATGGCCGAGACATCTCCACCATTCAGGAGGCGGTTCTGCACAGGCGCCAGTCCGCCCTCTCCCAGACGTTCTGTCGCTATCAGCTCAGCGTGGGGGACAACATCGCCATTGGGGACTTCTCCAAGGGGGACGGCACCGAGATAGACACTGCCATCCACGGGATCTTCCCGGAGGGGGAGATCGACCGGGACACGCCGCTGGGCAAGGAATTTGGCGGCAGGGAGCTCTCCGGCGGACAGTGGCAGCAGCTCTCCTGTGCCCGCAGCTTCTATAAGGACAGCGACTTCATCGTGCTGGACGAGCCCACCTCGGCCATCGATCCCCTTCGGGAGAAGGCCCTCTACGATGCCTTTTTCCGGGAGCTCCAGGGGAAGACCGGGGTGATTGTCACGCACAGGCTGGGGGCGGTGTCCCTGGCAGATCGGATTCTGGTGCTGCGGCAGGGGAAGATCGTGGAGGACGGCACCCACGCACAGCTTCTGGCGGCAGGCGGCCTGTATGCCTCCCTCTGGAACACCCAGGCCTCGGCCTATTAGCTGCGGAGAGAGAAACTGCGGCCGTCTCCCGGCGGGGAGGCGGCCGCAATCAACCTATGGACTTGTGTTCTGCCTTACTCCAGCACGGCGCCGCGGGCGGCGGAGGTCACCTGCTTGGCGTAGCGGGCCAGATAGCCGGTCTTGATCTTGGGCTCGGGGCAGACCCAGGCGGCCTTGCGGGCGGCCAGGGTGTCCTCGTCCACCTTCAGGGTGATGGTGTTGGCCTGGATGTCGATGGCGATGAGGTCTCCCTCCTCCACATAGGCGATGGGGCCGCCCTGTGCCGCCTCGGGGCACACATGGCCGATGGAGGCGCCGCGGGTGGCGCCGGAGAAGCGGCCGTCTGTGATGAGGGCCACGCTGCTGCCGAGGCCCATGCCCACGATGGCGGAGGTGGGATTCAGCATCTCCCGCATGCCGGGGCCGCCCTTGGGTCCCTCATACCGGATGACAACTACATCGCCGGCCACAATCTTGCCGGCATAGATGGCTGCAATGGCGTCCTCCTCGGAGTTGAACACCCGGGCGGGGCCCTCGTGGACCATCATCTCGGGGGCCACGGCTGAGCGCTTCACCACACAGCCCTCCGGGGCCAAATTGCCCTTCAGAACGGCGATGCCGCCGTCTGCGGAGTACGGGTTGTCGATGGGACGGATGATAGTGGGATCGCGGTTTACCACGCCCTCCAGATTCTCACCCATGGTCTTGCCGGTTACGGTGAGCACGCTGGTGTCCAGAAGGTTCTTCTTGGTGAGCTCGGCCATCACGGCGTACACGCCGCCGGCCTGTTCCAGATCCTCCATGAAGGTGTCCCCGGCGGGGGCCAGGTGGCAGAGGTTGGGGGTCTTGGCGCTGATCTCATTGGACATGTCCAGATCCAGCTCGATGCCGCACTCGTGGGCGATGGCGGGCAGGTGGAGCATGGTGTTGGTGGAGCAGCCCAGGGCCATATCCACAGTCTCGGCGTTGTGGAAGGCTGCAGGGGTCATGATGTCCCGGGGCCGGATGTTCTTGCGGACCAGGTCCATGACCTGCATGCCGGCGTGTTTCGCCAGACGCAGGCGTGCGGAGTACACGGCGGGGATGGTTCCATTGCCCCGGAGACCCATGCCGATGGCCTCGGTAAGGCAGTTCATGGAATTGGCGGTGTACATGCCGGAGCAGGAGCCGCAGGTGGGGCACGCGTTGTTCTCATACTCCTCCACGCCGGCCTCGTCCAGTTTGCCCGCATAGTAGGAGCCGACGGCCTCGAACATGTGGCTCAGGCAGGTGCGGCGGCCGTCTGTGAGCTTGCCGGCCAGCATGGGGCCGCCGGAGACGAAGATGGTGGGGATGTTCACCCGGGCCGCTGCCATGAGAAGGCCGGGGACGTTCTTGTCGCAGTTGGGGATCATGACGAGGCCGTCAAACTGATGGGCCATGGCCATGGCCTCGGTGGAGTCCGCGATGAGATCCCGGGTGACCAGAGAGTACTTCATGCCGATGTGGCCCATGGCGATGCCATCGCAGACGGCGATGGCGGGGAAGACGATGGGGGTGCCGCCGGCCGCCAGAACGCCAGCCTTGACCGCCTCGGCGATCTTGTCCAGGTTCATGTGGCCGGGAATGATCTCGTTATAAGAGCTTACGATACCGATGAGGGGCCGCTCCAGTTCCTCTTTCGTGTAGCCCAGGGCGTAGAACAGAGAGCGGTTGGGGGCTGCGGGAATGCCTTTCTTTGCAATGTCGGAGCGCATGGTGTTACCTCCCGAGATGTGTAGGATTCAAAGAGAGGGCCCCCGGCGGCTGCCGGGGGCCCCAGAATGGCGCTGTTATGGAGGACTGCGCAGGGGGGCGGAATCCTGCGGACAGCCGCGGCTGAACTCAGTTGGAGGCGGTGTCCAGATCCTTGTCGCCGCCCCAGATCATGTTGCGGCGGAGCTCTTCGCCCACGATCTCCATCTGGTGCTTGGCCAGAGCGGCACGCTTGGAGTTGAAGAAGGTGCGGCCCATGCTCTTGTTCTCGGCGATCCAGCGGCCGGCGAAGGTGCCGTCCTGGATGTCGGTGAGAACGGCCTTCATGCGGGCCTTGGTCTCCTCATAGGGCAGGATGCGGGGGCCGGAGACGTACTCGCCGAACTCAGCGGTATCGGAGATGGAGTAGTTCATAGCGGCCACGCCGCCCTTGTTGATGAGGTCGATGATGAGCTTCATCTCGTGGATGCACTCGAAGTAGGCGTTCTCGGGCTCGTAGCCGGCCTCTACTAGGGTCTCGAAACCGCACTTCATGAGCTCTACTACGCCGCCGCAGAGGACTGCCTGCTCGCCGAAGAGGTCGGTCTCGGTCTCATCGTGGAAGGTGGTCTCCATGACGCCGGCGCGGGCACCGCCGATGCCGGCGATGTAGGCCAGGGCGATCTGCCAGGCGCGGCCGGTGGCGTCCTGCTCAACGGCAACGAGGCAGGGAACACCCTTGCCGGCAACGTAGGTGGAGCGAACGGTGTGGCCGGGGCCCTTGGGGGCTGCCATGAAAACGTCTACGCCTGCGGGCGGGACGATCTGCTGATAGCGGATGTTGAAGCCGTGGGCGAATGCCAGAGCCTTGCCCTCGGTCATGTAGGGGGCGATAGACTTCTTGTAGACATCGGCCTGTACCTCATCGTTGATGAGGATCATGACGATGTCTGCCCAGTCGGCGGCCTCTTCGATGGTCTTCACGGTGAGACCGGCGTTCTCGGCGACAGCCCAGTTCTTGGAGCCCTTGCGGAGACCAACGCACACATCGCAGCCGGAATCCTTCAGGTTCAGCGCGTGGGCGTGGCCCTGAGAGCCGTAGCCGATGATTGCGATCTTCTTGCCGTCCAGGTAGCGGAGGTCGCAGTCCTTCTCATAATACATCTTTGCCATGATAGATACACTCCTTGCAAGATATCATTCTAGTGGAATGGGGGGACGTGAGAGAAATGGATGGAGATCAGAGGATGTTCTTGCCCAGGTCGAACTCGCCGGTCTCCTTGTTGTTGGCGTTGTTGCTGATGGTGGCCTCGCCGCGCTCCAGAGCCACCATGCCGGTGCGGACCAGCTCCAGGATGCCGAACTCACTGAGCAGGCCCTCCAGGGCATCGTCCTTGGACTCCTGCCCGATGACGGCCAATGTCAGGCTCTTGGGGGACACATCGATGATGTTGGCCCGGAAGATGTTGGCGATCTGGATGACCTCGTTGCGCACTTCCCGGTCCTCCGCCTTCACCTTGATGAGGCAGAGCTCTCTGCGGATGGAGGAGGCAGGGGGAAGGAGGCGGACGGAGTACACGGAGATCTGCTTGCGCAGCTGGTTGATGATCTGATCGATCTGCTGGTCTCCGCAGAGCACCTCAATGGTGATACGGGAGACCTCGGGGTCATCGGTGGTGCCCACGGCCAGGGACTCGATGTTGTACCCCTTGCGGGAGAACAGGCGGGAGACCTGGCTCAGCACGCCGGCGGCGTTCTCCACCAGTACGGACAGGGTGTGGCGCTTGATAACGGTGTTCATTAAGTCTCCCTCCTCTCAGTGCAGCAGGAAATCGGTGACGGGGGTGCCGCCGCCCACCATGGGATGGACCATGGCATCGATGTCGATGGCGGCATCGATGACGCAGCCGCAGCCGGCGGCCAGCGCCTGCTTGAAGGCCTCTTCGAACTCCGGCTGGTTGGTGGCCCGGAAGCCCTTCAGCCCATAGGCTTCAGCCAGCTTCACAAAGTCCGGACCCCGATCCAGGGTGGTCTGGGAGAAGCGCTTGCCGTAGATCAGGTTCTGCCACTGGCGGACCATGCCCAGGGTGCGGTTGTCGAAGATCACGGTGATGATGGGCAGGTGATAGTGCTCCACGGTGGCCAGCTCATGGCAGTTCATCCGGAAGCAGCCATCGCCGGTGCAGTGTACCACTACCTTGTCCGGGTTGCCCACTTTGGCGCCCATGGCGGCACCGAGGCCAAAGCCCATGGTGCCGAAGCCGCCGCTGGTGAGCAGCTGCCCGGGACGGGTGAAGTGATAGTACTGGCAGGACCACATCTGGTGCTGGCCCACGTCAGTGGCGATGATGGCGTCATTGTTGGTGAGGTCCGAGATGGTCTCCAGGATCTCGTGGGCGTGGAGGATGTTGTCCTTCTTGAGAGGTACCTCTCCGTGGGAGAAGACCCACTCCTTCCAGGCGGTGTAGCTGTGCTTGGGCAAACGCTCATTCAGCAGTTCCAGCACCCGGCGGGCATCGCCGATGATGTGGTGGTAGGTCTGGACATTCTTGTCGATCTCAGCGCGGTCGATGTCGATGTGGACGATCTTGGCGTTCTTGGCGAACACGGCGGGATCGGTGGCCACACGGTCTGAGAAGCGGCAGCCGATGGCGATGAGCAGATCGCAGCTGTCTGTGGCGATGTTGGAGGCGTGGGAGCCGTGCATGCCCACCATGCCAGTGAAGAGGGGGTGGTTGCCCGGGCAGGCGCCGCCGCCCATGATGGTGGAGGCCACCGGGGCGTCCAGGGTCTCAATGAACTTGCGGAACTCCGCCACGGCGCCCTTAGAGCGGATCACGCCGCCGCCCACCAGTACCAGGGGGCGCTCGGACTTGGAGATCAGGTCCAGCAGCTTGTCGATATCGCCCATGTCCGGGTCCGGGGCCTGCATGTCCTTGTTGGCCCGGCGGAGCATGGTGGCGAGACGGCCGTGGTTGGCGTGCTCAGACACCGGCAGATAGGTGTAGTCTCCCTCTGCTGCAGTGACATTCTTGGCGATGTCGATGAGCACCGGGCCGGGTCTGCCGGAGCGGGCCACGGCGAAGGCCTCACGGATCACATCGGCCAGTTTGTTGATGTCCTTCACCAGGTAGTTGCTCTTGGTGATGGGCATGGTGATGCCGGTGATGTCCACCTCCTGGAAGGAGTCCTTGCCGATGAGGTTTTCCGCCACGTTGCAGGTGATGAAAACCACAGGGGAGGAGTCGTAGTAGGCGGTGGCAATACCGGTGACGAGATTGGTGGCGCCGGGGCCGCTGGTGGCAAAGCACACGCCCACCTTACCGGTGGAGCGGGCATAGCCGTCTGCAGCGTGGGAGGCGCCTTGTTCATGGCTGGTGAGGTAGTGATGGATCTTGTCTTTGTACCCGTGGAGCTCGAACTCATCGTAGATGTTCAGAATGGTGCCGCCGGGATAGCCGAACACCGTATCTACGCCCTGCTCCAACAGGCACTCCATCACGATCTGGGACCCTTTCATCAACATGCATAACCCTCCTGGATATATCAAAAAAACATGGCCTTCATCCAACATAGGACGAAGCCATGCTCCGCGGTACCACCTAAGTTCCCCCTTGTACTTGGAGGCGCTCTGCCCGATAACGGCGGGAATCCGTTTTTGCCTACTCCTAAACGTTTCAACAAAACCGCTCTCAGGGGACGTTCGTTTTCCACGGTCCCGAAGGCTTGCACCGACCGCCTTCTCTCTGCGCTTTTCCGTGGGACTACTCGCCTGGTCTCTGCGTTTGTGGGGCGTATTTTATGCTGTCCCGGTGGGTTTGTCAATGGTATTTCCCGGTATTTAGATAAATTCTGCCCCTCAAACAAACCAGAGGGGGATTTCAGGAACTTTTTTGGGGATTATAAAGGCAGCGCCGGGAAGGAAAACCTTCCCGGCGCAGAAATGCTGTCCTTTTTCAGTGGCAGCCGCAGCTGGTGCCGTGGTCTCCCAGGCAGAAGGAGGCGCACTCGGTCTCCTTGCAGGCGCCCACATGGCTCTGGCAGCAGCCCACCTGAATCTCGTTCAGGGTGCAGCGCTGGTCCTTGTGATGGGCACAGCTGTTCACGCTGCACTTGATGCTGGGATTGGTATCGTTGATCATGGGGAACTCCTCCTCAGTGAAACTTAGGACGAGAGCAGTATGCCCCGATACGGTGCCCGCTATGCAGAGATGAGGTGGAGAATTTTACCTTTTCTTGTCTTGCCGGTACAGCGCCGGTATCTGATGCATACACTGACCTCGGAGGCGATACGTATGGATTTGCGCAATGACCAGATCACCTTGGGCGAGCTCTGGGACAATCCCAAGAGCCGGGCGGTGTTCGCCAAGCGGGTGCCCATGTTGGGCAAGCACCCGGTGAAGGGCGCCGCCCGTTCCATGACCCTGGCGCAGCTGGCGGACTTTCTCAGCGGATGGGTGCCTCAACCCATGATCAACGGCGTGCTGCAGGAGTTAAGGAAGCTGTAGGGGAGAGAGGGGGACCGCCGCGGGCCGCGGCGGTCCCCTGAAAAAGCATGTCGGGAATCGGAATTCATCGGATCGGGCTGCCGATGTGCATCTCCTGCCGCCACTGCGGGGGAGGGCCATCGTCCGCCCAGTACTCGTCCACCGATGCGATCAAGCCGTTCCGGATGCGGAGGAAGGACACCACATGAAAGGACTGGGATTGGTCTGGGGGATAGACCCGCACAACGGTGATGATGATGTCTCCAGTGGTCTCTATGCGCTCAATCTCACCGTCCCACTGGCCGGGGTATGCGCAGTTGGCCTGGATGAACTCCTCTACCGTGAAGCGCTCATTAGTACAGTGCCAGTTCACGAAGGCGTCATCCCGGAAGAACTGCCGGATTGCCTCTCGGTCCTGGTCCAGGACCGCTCGCCAAAACTGCTGCATCATCTGCTATTCCAACTCCATCTTGTAGAACTTGATCGGGAAGGTCTCGCCGTCCGGCTTTGTGTATTCACCGGTGCGGTAGAACCGCAGGCCGCACTTTTCCATGACCCTGCCGGACCGGGGATTGTCTACGGCGTGAGAGGAGCAGATCTTCTTCACGCCCAGTTCCCTGTGGGCAAAATTGATGATGGCCTTCATGGCCTCCGTGCAGTAGCCCTTGTGCCAATCATCAAAGTGCAGATTGTACCCGATGCTCCAGTAGCCCTCTAATTTGCTGCTGGGTCCGATGCCCCCGGACCCGATCACTCTGTTCTCTTCTTTCAGGACAAACACCCAGTTCCAATCGGTGTCGTCTGTGAGCGTGGACTGAATCCACTGGATGGTCTGGCTGATATCGGTGTTTTTGGAGTAGGACATGAATTTCGTGACCCGCTCATCGCTTTTCCAACTGAAACAGGCCTCCGCGTCCTCCAGCGCGGGCGGCCGCAGAATCAGCCGCTCTGTCTCCAGGATCGGTTCTTTGCTCATGATTGCATCGGTTCCCTCCATCAGGGTTCATCTTGCTGCGGCATCTCTTTCTCGTTGGCGTGGGCATACTGAATCCTCTTGGGCCTGTATCCCAGGACAAGCTTCCAATCCGTTGCCAGCGCCGGATTTTCCCCATAGGCACCTAAATACTCGATGGGCTCCAGGTCCCCAACGATACAGGTCCCATCGTCCAGAATAACGGACACGCTGTCCACGCTGTGGCTTGGCGTGCTGACGATCTCGCCGCGAATGCCCAGGGAGAGGAGAAAATCCCGGCACTCTGCACAGCGGATGATGGTAGATTGAGACTCATCAATCGGGGTGTAGGGGAGGTGCTTCTCACGATGGAAGATCGCATCTGAAAAGTGGACGTGCCCGACCTGCGTGTCCATCAGGAGCAGCTTCACGCCGTGCTCAATCAGGTCCCCGATGATGCCCGTATGATCCGGGTGAAAGTGGGTGGCCATCACATAGGTGATATCCCGGACCGTGATGCCTTGCTGTTTGATCGCTTTGTAGAAGGCGGGGAGGGTGCCGGCGTAGTCCGTATCGATCAGCAGACTGCCGCTTTCCCCGCGCAGCAGGAATGTGTTGGTGTTTCCATACCGAAGCTTTACTATCTGCATTGCTCACCTGCTTCTTTCTCTGAATCTCGTTGGTTGAAAGAACTGCGCCAGCAATCACGCTCTGCCGCGCTCGAAATAGAGATTGGTAGTTGGGTCCTCTCCCAAGGCGATCACATGCTCCGGCATCTCCTTCAGCTGAAAGCCCAATCTCTTATACAGCGCAATGGCTTTGGCGTTTTCGGGATCCGGGTCCACCCACACCGTGTTGGCACCATTTCGGAACGCCTCTTCCATGGTAAAGGTGATGGCCCTTGTGGCGATCCCGCGGCCACGGGCATGCCGAAACAGCTTGATGTCCAGCCAGGCGCTGGCGTGTTCCTTGTCCACGCCGTACCCCGTCTCACCGCAGAACTGCCCGTTTTCGTAGATGGAAAAGTGATTTACGGCTGGTCTTTCAGCCTCTTGCTGCTCCAGCCACTGCTGCATGGCCTCATCCGTCTCGTGCAGTCCGTCCGGAAACCCAACGAACTGCATCACATCTCCATCTGCCCAAAGACGCTGGATGTTTGGGAGATCCTTCCCTGTGGATTCTTTGATCGTGATCATCTGGGTACCTCCTGCAGCCTGTTCACGGAGCGAAGGACATAGACCAGGTCGTCTCCGTCCAGTATGTCCGATTTCGTGAATCCAAGGGATTGATACAGCCGTTGGGCTTTGCTGTTGGCCGCCTCGGTGGAGAGCTTGATGGGCATTGCGGGATCCGCAGACCGCAGGATCTGGATTGCGAGCTTTGCAGCTTCCTTTCCATATCCCTTGCCCTGGTAGGATCTGTCTACGTAGTAGCTCCAGTTGAGGCTGGGATCGGCACCCAGCCATTCTCGGAAGACAATAAATCCGATCCGTGCGCCGTCCTCCTTGCAGATCACGCAGGGCACATTGTCGTCCGGAGCAAGATAGGCTCTGCCGAGGGAGAACCCGGCGGGGTTGACGAACGCCTCTTGTTCAGGCCTGATTTTGCACTCCGCCACTGCATACCAGAGGTCCTCGTCATCTTCGATTCTGCGGATACAGACGCGCTTCGAGGACCAAGCATCCTGCGAAAGTGCCGCCAGCAGAGTTGCAATAGACTTCTTTTCCATATTGTGCCACCTCGCCCACCTTGTCCAGGTGTGATTGCCGAACATCCGGCCGTCAGACAGCCTCCATTGTACTGCCCCGATGGTTGGAAAGCTATTGCCCGCTGGTTGAATCGCGGGTCGACAGTCCATTGCCGATTTGAGAAACGCCCCAGCCGGTGCTCCCGCTGCCCGGAGCGCTCCTGTCCGCTGCATCCACCCACTGCCGTGTCCGGATAGGCAAAGCGCCTAATACAGCTTCCGGATCGGGTGCCGGATCACCGTTTTCCACTTCTCCGGGGGCACTTTTCGGGCATCAGAGAGGTAGATCTCGTGGTGCAGCCTGGTCTCGGAGAAGTCGTTGGCATATCCATTCTGGGCCAGAAAGGCGTCCATGATGGCCACGGTGGCGGGCTCGTCATCGAAAGAGCCCAGGTGCATGATCTGCACGCACAGCCCCTCATCGATGGTGAGAAACTCCGCAGAGGAGCAGTCTATCTTCTTCTTTCTGGTTGCGGTGCCTACGGCCCAGTCGAAGTCCGCTTCTGAGACGAACTCTGGCACCCGGATCACAGAGATCCAATGAAAGGCTGCCTTGTTGGAGTAGTCGAAACCCTGGACACCGTCCTGCCACCAGAAGCCCTCCAGTGGCGGCACCACGTACTCATAGAAGCCCTCGATCTTGCGGTCTGTCTTGTAGCTCATCTTCAACGTGTACGCAATGGCATACAGAATGCTGATCGCCTGTTGGTACGCGCCGCCCTCCTCATTGGGGTCTCCCGTACCCCGCACCGCGATGTAGTTTGCCCTGGGAACGGTGACGATCTCCGGCTTGTCCTTCGGCATGTAGAACTCCTTGTACTCCTTCTTGAAGTCGAACATGAAACAACCTCCTCGCGTTCGAACTTGTCCTGTGGCATGGCTATCGGGCACTGCTGTAGTCTACCACTCAGACACCTGAAAATCAACTATTACTTAGCGAGAAGATAAAATTTATTTCCTGTAGTGATAAAAGGAAACGCTCTGGAGGCTTAGCCTATCTCCAGAGCGTTTCATCCGTTGTCTGTTCTTGCCAGGGTGCTGATCAGAGACGCTCCGCGATCTTCCGCCCAGTGGGCGTGGCGGCAAGGCCGCCCTCGCCGGTCTCCCGGAGGGCAGAGGGGAGGGACTTGCCCACGGCTGCCATGGCATCGATCACCTCATCGCAGGGGATGCCGGCGTTCAGACCGGCCATTGCCATGTCTGCCGCGGCTATGGCGTTCACCGCGCCCATCACGTTCCGCTTGATGCAGGGGATCTCCACGAGGCCCGCCACGGGGTCGCAGACGAGGCCCAGGATGTTCTGCAGTGCCATCCCGCAGGCGGCGGCCATCTCCGCCGGCGTGCCGCCCCGGGCGTGGACCAGGGCCGCTGCCGCCATCCCGGAGGCAGAGCCCACCTCCGCCTGACAGCCGCCCTCGGCGCCGGAGATGCTGGCCCGGGAGGCGATCACCTGGCCGAAGCCGGCAGCCACATAGAGGCACTGCACCATGAGTTCATCGGATAGATTGTCCCGTTTCTGCAGGGGGAGCAATACGGCCGGCATCACGCCGCTGGCCCCGGCGGTGGGGGCGGCCACGATCCGGCCCATGCAGGCGTTGTGCTCGCCCACCATCAGGGCAGTGCTGATCACCTCTTGAATGAAAGGTCCTGCAATGGTGCCCTTGGCCGCGGCCATTTTGGCGGCCTGTCCGCCGGAGAGACCGCAGGTGGAGCGGCGGTCTGGGTCATATTCGCGGGTGGAGCGCTGCATGGCGGCCCAGAGGGTGTTCATCTTGGCGAGACTGTCCTGCTGAGAGACACCCCGATCCCGGCAGTCGTCATCCAGAACGGCCTGCCACAGGGGCTCATTGGCAGCGGCGTCCAGTATTGCTTGTACGGATCCAAATGCCATAGCGGTCTCAGGCCTCCTCGTTCATGTTGAGATAGGTGCAGCGAGCCACTCCGTCCAGATTGGCGATGTCCCGCCGCAGTTCTTCGGACAGGGGCTGGTCGCACTCGATTACCATCACCGCGAGGCCGCCCCGGCGGTCCCGGTGGAGCTGCATGCTGGCGATGTTGGCCCCGTGCTGGTAGAGGGCGGCGCTCACTTCAAAGAGCATGCCCGGGCGGTCCACGTTCCGCACCACCAGGGTGGGGAGCTCCCCGTTGAAGGTGGCTGCCAGGCCATCGATGGCATTTACCTGTACCCGTCCGCCGCCCAGGGAACTGGCGGAGAGGGTGGTGGTGCGCCCGCTGGGGTGGGTGAGCACCAGATAGGCGGTGTTGGGGTGGGCGTTGCGGAGCTCCCCGGTGTGAATGTACACGTCCATGCCGGCCTCTTTGGCCAGCTGGAAGCTGCGGGGGATGTCCGGGTGGTCCGGCTGCATGCCCAGAAGGCCCGCCACGATGGCCCGGTCCGTGCCGTGGCCTGCGCCGGTGGCGGCAAAGGAGCCGTGGAGCAGAATGTCTGCCGCCAGGGGCTGGACCCCCAGGAGGTGGCGAGCCAGCAGGCCGATGCGCACGGCCCCGGCGGTGTGGGAAGACGATGGACCCACCATAATGGGGCCCATGATGTCGAAGATGGTCAAGAGTGATCCTCCTTCTCTCGCCTGTGATGGATTCCAGGCAACCGATGAAAAAGCTGTCCCCATTGTACCTGGAACGAGGGGGAAAGTCAACGAGAAGGGAGACAAAAATGGAAGTTTCGGCAGGTTCCCTGGATAGTCTGCACAAGATGGCGTTTCGCCTGTGAGGCCAATTTTTGCTGTGCAGCCATTTCCCTTTACGGCTATTGTAATGGATAAGTCTCACTCCTGTATACAGCAGACCAGGGCGAAATCAAAAACCGATGCCCATTCCGCAGGGGCGGAATGGGCATCGGGCGTCACTGAACTGGAAATTCTCAGACCAGAGAGGGACTGGGCGGAACGATCTCGCCGGCATCCGGCAGCGGCTCATCGGAGGGATCCGGATTGTCTGTTGGGGCAGGGGGATCCACCGGTGCGGGAGAGGGCTCCTGGGTGGGCACTTCCTCGGTTGCAGGCGGGGCCGGCTCTGTGGGGGCCTCGCCCTCCGCCGGGGGTGCGGTCTCTACCGGTGTCTCAGTGGTCTCTGCCGGAGACTCCGGGGTTGGAACAGGTTCCTCGGTGGGGACGGGCGGCTCTTCAGACGGCTCTGCGGGTGGTGTCTCAACCGGAACCTCTGCGGGCGGTGTCTCAACTGGAACCTCCGTGGGTGCCGCCGGCTCAGACGGGGCGGGAGCGGGCTCGGTGGAGGGTACTTCTGTTGGCGTCTCAGTGGGGGCTGCAGAGGGCTCTGTACTGGGCTCTGTGCTGGGTACCTCGGTGGGCTCTCCGGCAGGCGTCTCAACCGGTACCTCCGTAGGTTCTGCGGCAGGCGTCTCAACCGGTGCCTCTGTGGGTTCTCCGGTGGGCGCTTCTGTCGGGACATCTGTGGGCGCCTCCGATGGCTCTACCGCCATCGTGCCGTTTCTGCAGGCGAAGTACACCGCAGGGTCGATGTAGTGGGTGCGGAGATATTCTCCCCAGCGGGCATAGGCGCTGGAGATGAAGTGGCAGCCGTCCGAGGCCAGGCTGTAGGGCAGCTGGCCGTTCTCGTCCCGGTACACCTCCGCCAGGTTGAGCAGCACCGCCTTCTTCTCGGTGGCCACCCGGATGATGGCCTCATTGAAGGTATTGAGATTGGTGTTGTTGAACTTGGCCCCCAGATTGGCCCGGGCCTTCTGGTCGTTGAGGGGCGGCATGGTGAGCATGTACAGCACCGCGTTGGGCTGGGTCTCCAGGATTCGGTCCACCAACTGGGAGAGGCGCTGCTCATAGGTGGCGGAATTGGAGCCCAGTTCGTTGATGCCCAGCATCAGGTAGACCTTGCCGAACTGCCTCTGGGCCAGGAGATTGTACAGGGTGTAGCTGGAGCCATTGAAGTCCCAGGTGAAGCGCTTGTCGTTCACGGTGTAGACAGACAGGCCGCGCTTCCAGAGACAGGTGCCGTTCTTGATGCCGCTCCAGTACTGGAAGCCCTCGGTGCGGGAGTCCCCGATGAAGGCGGCGTCATCAAAGAAGGCATCGGTGCCGATGGGGTCCGATGGGGCGAGAAAGGTGCCAAAGGCGTATGCCTGGGAGGCGGCGCCCGGGTAGGTCAGCTGCAGATTCGGGTCCAGCGTGGCCACCACCGGCGTGGGCGGAGGGGGAGGTGTGGGCTCAGGCGTGGGGACGGGAGCAGGAGTGGGTACCGGCGTTGGTGTCGCTGCCGGAACAGGCGTGGAAACTGGCGTGGGCACCTCCGTTGGCGCGGGTGTGGGTATCGGTGTTGGCACCGGCGCGGGTTCCGGCGTAGACTCAGGTGTAGGCGCAGAAGTCGGCTCCGGTGTTATCTCCGGGGTGGGCTCAGGCGTGGGTGCGGGAGTGGGTTCCGGGGTAGATTCCGGCGTGGGCTCGGGTGTCGGCTCTGCTGTGGGTTCCACTGTCGGCGCAGGCGTGGGATCCTGCGTTGGCTCCGCTGTAGGCGTTGGCGATGGGGTCGGCGGAACCGTGGGGGTGGCCGTGGGAACAGGAGAGGCCGGTGCCATGGTGGGGGCCGGCTGGGCAAAGGACGCGCAGCCGCTGAGAAGGGATGATATCAGCACCGCTGCCAGGGCGGCAGCGAGGACACGTTGGGACATACGGGCATCATTCCTATCAAGAAGTGCCGGGGCAGACCTGGGAAAGACGAACTGCCGGCAGCAAAGTCTGAACGGATGTTCAACCCAAAAATATACAGCAGGGAAGGACAGATTGCAAGCTATTTTTCAACGGTTTTTCTGCCCAAATGTGGGTGATAGCGGGGAAGTTTCATGGCACTTTTGCAGGGGTGAATCCGGAAAGTGCCTGTGAGAAGACAGCAGCTGCAACAAGCCGGTCAAGGGGTTCCATCGGCGGTAAGATGGACGATTTCCGGGATATAGTCTTTCAGGGACTCACCCCGGTGAACCGCACCACCGCCACCTCTGTGCCATGGACCACGGCGGCAGTCTGAAATCTGCCGTCCCTGGTGGCGGCCACAGCCAGAAAAGCTGTTCCATCCACATCGAGGTACTCCACGTCCCAGTCTGTCCCGTTCTCATCCCGCCACCAGACAGTCTCACCCGGGGATGGTGGGAGAACGATACGGAGGACGGCGATCGCTCAGGCCTGTGCCTCCGTCCCCCAGACCTCAATCTGGGTGAGGGCGGTGTACAGGCTGGCGTCCTCGTGCTTTTTCAGGTTGCACAGGGTGAGCTGGGTGATGGTCCGCGGGGCGATGGGGAAGACCTGGGGGACAGCAGACTTCTGCAGAGTAAGGTGCTCGGTGCTGCCGTCTGAGAAGCGCACATCCGCGTCTGTCCAAAAGCTGTCGTGGGGAAAATCGGCCCGGAGGGTGAGACGAAGGGCGTCAATGTGCACCGGACGGCCGAAATCGATGGTCAGCTGGGCCTCCGGATCTCGGTTGTTGCTCCACGCCTGGTAGGGCCAGACCAGATGGGCGCTGTTCTCCAAAATGCCATCGATGGCGCAGCGGGGCGCAAACCCCGGGCTGGTGGGCTGGATGTTGGAGGTGGCGTGGGGGAAGAACCCGGTGTCCTTGCCGTTGCCCATGGGCCCCTGGCCGTAGAATGCGTGGTCATAGGGATTGAATGCCAGGTTTCGGCGGCGGGAGATCTCCTCAGGTGTGGCAAAACGGGCCCGGATGACGTGGCAGCTGCCGGTGAAGCTCTTGGGACTGTACGGCAGCGGCGCTGGCTTCTCACTGCGGGGGATGGGGAAGACGATGCGGGTCTGCCGGATGTAGACCAGCGCCTCCGGCATGGTGTCCTCGAACTGGACGATGCAATAGGTACCGGGGTGTCCGATCTCCAGGGAGAGCATCTCCCCTGGGTGGTATTCATTGCAGTACACCGCGCTCACCCGCTCCGGTGCACACACCGAGAAGAGAATCCCGCCCTTTCCAAAGAGCTTCAGGCCCAGATCGTCCATGGGTTACTCTCCCGCCGGCTGCTTGCCGATGTACGCCAGGATGCCGCCGTCCACATAGAGAATGTGGCCGTTCACGAAGTCCGAGGCGGGGCTGGCCAGGAAGACCGCGGGACCGCCCAGATCCTCTGCCTCGCCCCAGCGGTTGGCCGGGGTCTTGGCCAGGATGAAGCTGTCGAAGGGATGGCGCTTGCCGTCCGGCTGGGGCTCCCGGAGGGGCGCGGTCTGGGGCGTGGCGATGTAGCCCGGGCCGATGCCGTTGCACTGGATGTTGTACTCGCCGTACTCGGAGGCGATGTTCTTGGTGAGCATCTTCAGGCCGCCCTTGGCAGCGGCGTAGGCGGAGACGGTCTCACGGCCCAGCTCGCTCATCATGGAGCAGATGTTGATGATCTTGCCGCCGCCCTGTTCGATCATCCCGGGGATGACCGCCTTGGACATGATGAAGGGGCCGTTCAGGTCGATGTCCACCACCTTGCGGAACTGGGCGGCGCTCATCTCCAGCATGGGGATGCGCATGATGATGCCGGCGTTGTTCACCAGGATGTGGATGGGCCCAACCTCTTCCTTCACCTTGGCCACGAGCTCCGCCGCCGCGGCCTCGTCCGTGACATCGCAGACATAGCCGTGAGCATCAATGCCCGCCTCTTGGTACGATGCCATGCCCTTGTCCACCAGCTCCTGGCGGATGTCGTTGAACACGATGGTGGCGCCGGCGCCTGCCATGGCCTTGGCGATGGCGAACCCGATGCCGTAGCTGGCACCGGTCACCAGCGCCACTTTGCCGTCCAGGCGAAAGTCTTTCATATCCATAGCGTGATATCCTCCTTCAATTTGCTTGTCTGGGTTGTGTGATGCTTCTTGCCCTACAGAAGGCCCTTCACATAGGCTGCGATGGCGGCATCCTTGCAGCTGGGGAAGAACAGCTCCGCGAAGTGCTCTCCCGCCACGGCTCCCTTCACCAGGGCCGGGTCCAGATCCGGGAGGATCTCCAGCAGCGGGCGGAATGCCTTGGCTCGGACGTTGTCCAGGATGCCCTTGTTGCGCATCTCCGGCTCCCGGCGCTCCGGGGGATAGCCATGGCCGTGGCCGAAGCCGAAGAGCTTCTCAAAGCAGTACTCCAGGTTCAGCTCGCCGCCCCAGCCGAAGCCCTTGGCGAAGGGCATGGCGATGGCATTGCCATCGTTGACGTGGACGAAGGTGTAGGCGTCCACGGGGTCCTCCACATGGCCGCAGATCACGCCGGGGAAGCTGTTCAGGGCCAGCATGGCGCCCTCGCCGGTGCCGCAGCCGGTTACCACATAGTCTGCCGCGCCGCTGTTCAGGAGGAGGGCGGCGAGAATGCCGTTCTGTACGTAGGTGAGCTGGGCAGCATCGTCTGCGGCGTACATACCGTAGTTGTCCACCGTGTGCCCCATGGGCTCTACTACCTTTTTCAGGGCCGCCAGAATGGTGCCGTTCTTCGCGGCCTGGCTGTTTTCGTTGATCAGTGCGATTCGCATGGCGTACAAGACCTTTCTTTGGGATTGGAAAAGACTGCCCCCGGAGACACGGCATTGTTTCCGGGGGCAGCTTTAGAGGAGAGAGGGGGCCTATGGGAGCCCCTGCGCAGCGGCTGGATTACCAGAGGTGGGTGTCGCAGCCCTTCAGCTTGCGAAGCGCCTCAATGTAGTAGTAGTCTGCGTAGATGAAGTTGATGTTGCGGCCCGGGAGGTGATACCCCGCGGTGCCGTGGAGGGTGATGGGATCGGTCTTGGGATCCCAGTCTGCGCTCTTGTCGTCAATGGCGTGGAGCATTTTCAACGCGACCCCCAGATAGAGGTCCTGCTTCTCCGGCACCAGCTCCGCGAGATCGATGAGGGCGGTGGCCAGCACGCCGGCGGCGATGTCGTCCTGGACCCAGGGCTCAGGGGGCTGCCGGAAGTCCGATGGGATGAGGCCGTCCTCGGGGATGTTGGGGAGCACATAGCCGGCGATCTTCTCGGCGGTGTCCAGATAGGCCTTCTTGCCGGTGGCCTTGTAGCTGTCTGTGAAGCCGCAGAGGCCCCAGCCCTGCCCCCGGCTCCAGGCAGAGCCCTTACCGTACCCCTGGCCGCCGAAGTTGTCCACATAGGCGCCGGTGTCTGGGTCGAACTCATTGATGTGGATGACGCTGCCGTCCTCCCGGACGAAGTACTGCATGGCCATGTCGGCGTGGCGCATGGCGATGTTGCGGTAGCGGGGGTCGCCGGTGACCTCGCTGGCCCAGTAGAGCAGGGGGAGGTTCATCATGCAGTCGATGATGGTGACGCCCGCCAAGCGCATGGGCGGGTCCACCTTGGAGAGGGCCATCTTCTCATCGCCCACGCCCCAGGCCCGGATGATGTTGGGCACCGGGTTAAACCGGCCGGCCAGCCACTTGGCGGCGCTGAGGCCGCTCTGCAGGGCGGTCTTGTCCCCGGTGATCTTGTACTCCAGCACGGCGGTGGGCAGCCAGAGGAAGCCGATGTCGTGGGTGTCCATCTCCAACAGCATGCCGTCCAGGATGGGCAGGGTGAACTTGGCGATCTCCTGATAGCGGGCATCGTGGGTCTCATCGTACATCTGCCACAGCATGCCGGCCCAGAAGCCGTTGGTCCAGAAGCCCTTGGCCATGCCGGTGGGGCCTTGGGCCTCTAATTTGTTGTCATGGACGCCGTTCTGGGCCTCGCTGGGCAGCTTGGCCCGGGAGCGCTCCCGCACCTTGCTGAGCTTGATGTGGGCCTTTTTCAGGGTCTCGTCCACCCAGGCGCGGTCTTCCGCGCTGAGCATAGCAGTTATTTTTTCACTCATATTCGTATTCCTCACTGGATCAGGCCTTGGCCCGGCGCTCGTTCAGCACGCGGGTGTTCTCATCCACCTGCTTCTTGCCCAGGGGGTAGAGGAAGAACATGCAGAGGAAGGCCAGGACATAGAGGACGGCGGGCAATAGGGTCATACAGGTGTAGATGGACTGGCGGACGGCATCGGTCTGCACCACGACCTCGCCGGCGGTGCTCTGTACGTAGCCGATGGCGGACAGCAGCCAGCCGCCGAGACCTGCGGCAGCGGCCTGGGCGATCTTGCGGGTGAAGGAGTAGGTGGAGTACACGGTGCCGTCTGTGCGCACGCCGGTCTTGACCTCCTGATAGTCGATGACATCGCCGATGTAGGCCCATGTCACCATGCTGTTGAGGCCCATGCCCATGCCCTGGAGCACATAGAGGCTGATGAAGACCATGGGATTGGTGATGCGCATCACGAACATGATGATGAACACCACGGCGGAGATGCCGATGCCCAGGCAGCCAGTCTCCTTCTTGCCGATCCTGGAGGAGAGAATGGTGGCCACCGGAGCCATGGCGATCATGGACACGGTGCCGGCCATGCTGGAGATGCCCATGACGGCGGTGTTGTTGAAGTAGTCTTTATAGAGGTAGGTGTTCATGGAGGACATGCCCAGGCTGGCAATGAGGGTGAACATGGCCACTACCACGATGGCCAGCAGCGGCCTGCAGGTGACCAGGTTCTTCAGGGTCTCGCCGGCGGAGAGCTTTGCTTTGCCATCGTCATGCTTGGCGGGGGCGATCTGGACCCGCTCGGTGGAGAGGGCATAGCAGCCCATGTACAGGGCGGCGGCGCAGATGCCGAAGATCACGGCGGTGAGGGTGAACTTCTGGGGTACCACATACTGCTGTCCGGCCTCATTGGTGGCAAACACCAGCATGGGGGCGATGATGCCGATCATCATACCGGAGAGGGTGGCGCCCACGGTACGCCAGGTGGAGAGCTGGGTACGCTGTTTGGCATCGTTGGTGATGACGGAGGCCATGGAGCCGTAGGGGATGTTGCAGGCGGTGTAGAAGAAGCTGCCCCAGATGATGTAGAAGATGGCCACCCAGGCGATGCGTGCGCCCATGGGGAACCCGCTCACCCAGTTGATATCATGAATTGTAGTCATACCCAGAATTCGAAATTTCATGCATTTAAGTTATACCCATATAATAAAGAG
>CANRFN010000053.1 GCA_947629915.1 uncultured Oscillospiraceae bacterium
GATTATCAGAAATTATACCCAGCCTCTAGCAGGCTGGTTTATTTTTACAATAATTCTGATAATCTTTCACTAATTGTCATCAAGTACATAGAGGGCAAGCTTGGCATCTAGCTTATCCAGTGCTACAGGGACGTATCCATCTCATTTTGTGATTTCGCTTCTCTTCGCATCAGCCAGCTCTTCAGAAGCCACAGCGCCTCCGGAGAGAGCAGCAGCAGAGCCGCCAGGTTGGGGATGGCCAGCATCCCGTTTACGGCATCCACCGTCTCCCACACCTTTGTGAGATCTCCTGCGGCCCCCAAGAGGATACAGGCGGGGAACAGCAGGTGATAGGCCCCCAGAGCCAGTTTGGAGTCTGTGAGGGACTCAATGGCCCGCCTGCCGTAGTAGCCGGAGCCCACCAGGGAGGTATAGGCAAAGAGCACCAGACAGAGGGAGACAATCCAGTTCCCGGCCCCGCCAAAGAGCGTGCAGAAGCCCGCTGCGGTGAGAGGCGCTCCCAGAGCGTCTTGCGGAACAGTGCCGCTGTGGATCATCTCCAGCGCCGCCTCTGGGGTGTACACGCCGGTGGTGAGGATCACCAGCGCCGTGACGGTGCACACCACCAGGGTGGCCACAAACACCTCGAAGATACCCCACATGCCCTCTTCCGCCGGCTCCTCCACATCGGCCGCGGCGTGGGCGATGGCGGACATGCCGAGACCGGCCTCGTTGGTGAAGACGCTGCGGGCCACCCCATACCGAAGGGCCATCCACATCCCGTAGCCGCCGGCCGCGGCGCGGGGTGCAAAGGCGCAGGAGAGAATCTCCTCCATGGCCGCAGGAATCTGCTGTGCGTGGGCAATTATCACCGCGCCGCCGCAGAGGATGTACACAATGGCCATGATGGGCGTGAGCCGCTCGCTGAGCTTTCCCACCCGCTTGATGCCGCCTGCCAACGCGATCATCACCAGCACTGCGGTGACGACCCCAACCGGCAGGGGAGATGCCCCTATGGTCTCCTGCAGGGAGGAGGCGATGGAGTTTGCCTGGGCCAGATTGCCGCCGGCCAGGGTCTCCGCCACGCAGAGCACGGCAAAGAGCTTTCCCAGCCAGGGCAGCTGCAGCCCCTTGGACATGTACTGCATGGGCCCGCCCCGCCACTTTCCGTCTGGCCCCTTCTCCCGGTGGCGCACCGCCAGGATCTTCTCCCCGCAGCCCGTCATCATGGAGAGGAAGGCGGATACCCACATCCAGAACACCGCGCCGGGGCCGCCGTAGAAGATGGCCGCCGCCACCCCGGCGATAGACCCGGTCCCGATGGTGGCGCCCAGGGCCGTGGTGAGGGCCTGAAACTGGGTCACCGCACCGCCGCCCGAGGCCTTTTCCCTGGGGCGAAACAGGGTACCCACCGTCTCCCGCCACCAGACAGGCAGGCCGAAGAGCTGAAAGAACCCGCTGCCCAGGGAGTACCAGAGCCCGGTGAAGAGAAAAGCTGCCGGCAGCACTCCGCCCCACAGCGCCTGTGCCAATATACGCAAGACCGCATACCCCCTCAATGGGAAGGTATGCGGTCTTTGTCTCATTTATTCAGGTTTGCCTCGTCCTTGCCCCAGCGGAAGAAGTACAGCTTTCCCGCCTCGCTGGCCACCAGGTCCATCCGGCGGAGCACCGGCAGCAGGGCCCCGAAGAGCACCGCCAGTGCGATCACCTGGGCTGGAAGCACGATGAGATTCTTCGCCGTGCTGCCGGCCACAATGGCCCAATACCCCTTGCTGGAGTAGAAGAGATAGGTGCCCAGGCCGCCGATGAAGATGTTCTGCAGGTTGGTGAGAAACTTCGCGATGATGATCCGCGGCAGTGTCACCTTGGCTCGGTAGAAGAAGAGGGCATAGGTCTCCACCCCCAGCACCGTGGTGATGATGTAGAAGGGATTGTACGCCCCGGCGGGGTGGAAGAGGTAGGAGATGGTGTCCTCGGCGATACCGAAGAGCACCCCCAGTACAGGACCGCCCACCATGCCCTGGACGGCCCGGGCCAGGAAGCCCCACTTGATGCCGATGTTGTTCACGATGGGCACGGAGTCCAGATAGGCCAGGGCCACGCAGGCGGCGATCATCAGGGCCGCAAACACCAGGTTGCGGAGATCGTGGAAATCTGCCATGGCGTCCCGCCAATAGGCGGCGGAAAAGGGGTGGGGATAGAGCGTGGTACTGCGTTTGCGCATAAAAAAACCTCCTTTGTGGTCGGCAGGGCCGCACAAAGGAGAGCGCATATGCTCCAGCGTGCGGACAGCGGGATGCGGCGCACACACTGCGGGCGTATAGCCCTTCGTCCAGCGGACAACTCCCCGTTCCGCCGGCACTTTGACACATCTGCACCTACTCTGCCATGGCTGCAGTATATACCCCAACGGGGGAAAGGGCAACTGTGAATTTCCACAAAAGGGGGAAGTCCGGGGATTTGGACAGGGAATGTCCCATCCTGCGAAATCCCAGAGCGCTGGAAATCATTGTGGCTTGCCGGATTTTCAGGTTCCTGGTACAATAGCGGCGGAGCGTATCCAGGAAAGGAGTTTTTCAACATGTTCCCCCAGCGCCTTGCCGCAGCTCTCTGCAGCCTGGTTTGCAGCGCCGCGTTGCTGGCTGCCGCGCCCCAGGAGGGCCAGGACCTGTGGACCCAATCCGGTGCCTACCGCTCGGAAGACACCGTCTACGCCTCGCTCAGCGCCGTAACAAACATCCTGTCCCCAGACGTCCAGTTCACCTGGCAGGACGGCACCGCCAGAGGAACGGCAGACGGACTGTACATCGAGGCCACCGCCGGCGCCCCGTATCTCGCTGTGAACAGCCGGGCGCTGTATTGCCCAGAGGGCGTGCAGATCCAGGAGGGCCACGTCATGGTACCGCTGGAGGCCTATGCGGCCCTTCTGGACGGCACTGTGGTCTGGCAGTCTGATGAGTCCTTTGCTCTTCTCCCAGGCAGCGGTATGCCAGGGCCCGCCCCATACACCGAGGAGGACCTCTATTGGATGTCTCGGGTGATCTCGTCTGAGAGCAGGGGAGAGCCCCTGGAGGGAAAGCTGGCGGTGGGCACGGTGGTGCTGAACCGGGTGGCCAGCGATGCATTCCCGGACACCATCCCCGCCGTGATCTTCGACCGGCAGTACGCCGTGCAGTTCACCCCCGTGGCCAACGGCACCGTCTTTGACCGCCCCACCGAGGAGAGCGTCCTCGCCGCCAAAATGGTGCTGGAGGGCGCCAGGGCCGCAGGAGACAGCCTCTATTTCATCGCCCCGGAACTCACAGACAACCACTGGGTGATGGAGCACCAGGAGTACGTCACAACCATTGGGGCACACTGGTTTTATCGGTGAAACCTTTCATTTCTGTCGAAAATGGTTACATCTGGTTACACGTTCTTCACCGGAACCGGTGACTTTCGGAGGGAAACACTGGCCATTTCCAACTTACTTGGGGCAGGCTTGAGTCCCGTTTATGGAATTACTTGTGCAAGTTGCCGCATGACTGTCAGAATACGACAGCTAATTTTATGCAAAAAGCTAGCAAGAAGTGGTTGCAATTCGCTATCAAATCGGTTACAATACGGTAACAAAGAGAACCCAATTTGTAATCGAGGAGAGGTCATTCATGAGTAAGCGCCTGATGAGCTTCTTATTAGCGCTTCTGACGGTAGCCGCTTGCAACACCCCCATCGCCCACGCAGCAGCCGCTGGTACGGAGGACACCACCCCGCCGGCGGCAACCGAAACCGCCGAGGCCGAGGATCCCGCTGCGGAGACCGAGACCCCGGAAGATCCAGATGCCGCTGAGACCGCAGAGCCCGCAGAAGAGGCCGAACCCGCTGAAGCGGCAGCGCCCGTATACACCAGCACCCTGTACGTGGCCGGCAGCCCGGTGCTCGCCGGTGAGTTTGCCGCCGTCAAGGGCTCCAACTACATCACCCTCGCCGCCGCCATGCGGATCCTGGATCCGGAGGCGGTGGTGAATCAGGCCAACGGCGTGGCCACGGTGACCACCCGCGGCATCACCATCAAAGCCGCTCTGGGCAGCCTGTACATCGAGGCCAACGGCCGGTACCTGTATGTGCCCAACACCGTCCAGGCCGTGGGAGACCTGGTGGCCATCCCCGCCAAGACCCTGGCAGACATCTTCAACATGGACGCCCGCTATGACAGCGCCGTGGGCGTGGCCTTTCTGGAGGCCGTAGAGGGCAGAGAGCCGGTCCTCACCGCCGGAGACGCCTTCTACAACGCCTACGATCTGGATCTGCTGGCCCACATCATCTACAACGAGGCTGGCAACCAGACCCTTACCGGCAAGATCGCCATCGGCAACGTGGTGATGAACCGGGTCAAGAGCCCGCTGTTCCCCAACACCGTGGAGGACGTGATCTACCAGAAGAACCAGTTCGTGCCCCGCGGCAGCAAGGTCATGACCCGCACCGTAAACGAGCAGTCCTGGGTGGCGGCCAAGCTGGTGATGGAGGGCGCCGTGGTCATGCCCAACGCATTCTTCTTCAACACCAAGGGCCTGAAGGGCTGGATCTCCCAGAACCGGACCTACGTTACCACCATCGGCAACATCGATTTCTACGCCTGATCAACTCCCCAATGCCCCGTGCAGCCGCACGGGGCATTGTTCTGTCTCGGGCAAGGGAAGAGCGCTGTCCGGCATCGCCTGCCAGACAGCGCTCATTTTAGAGTTCCGGTCCGATGTACTTCTCCATGGTGTCCAGGGTACCGGTGCCGCCGGGGACCTCGCCGGTCTTCCGGAAGCCCAGGGCCCGGTAGAACATCTGGGCGTGCTCGTTCTCGGGGGCGCAGCGGAGCCGGAGATACCGCCGGCCCAGCTTCCGGTATACGGACACAGCCTGTCCCACCAGCTGCACCCCCAGGCCCCGGCTGCGGGTCTCGGGGGTCATGTAGAGGAAGGGGACCCGGCCCACAGACTGCTCCGCTTCCTCGTCCAGGTCCAGCTGCAGCACGCCGGCAAAGGTGTCTCCCAGCCAGGCGCTCAAAACGCTCTCCCGGGCTCTACTGGCATTCCGCTCCGCCACCTCCAGGAAGGCGGGGCCGTCAAAGCAGTCCATGGTGCCGTGGCTGGCCATATAGCCCTCTGCCCGGGCGTCCAGGTAGAGCTGCCGGTCCTCCGGGAATGAGAGGGGCGCAAACCGCAAGGCCGTCTTGGCCATGGCCTCCACCTTGGAGATCTCCCGGAAGGCGGGCACTACCTGGTTGTCCCGGGGGCCCAGATGGCTGTCATCGTTGTAATAGCAGAGTTTGATCTGGCCGCCATCGTACTCCAGCTTGGCCACGCAGGTGTTGTCTCCCAGCACCGTGGTGCCGATGGCGTCCACCGGCACGCCCCGCCAGGCGCTCACAGCCGCCCGGATGGCGCAGCCGTGGGAGACCATGGCGATGGTCTCCCCATCGTGGGCGGCGGCGATGCGGGCCACCGCCGCGGTTACCCGGGCCTGGAGCCCGGGGAAGGTCTCGCTGTCCTGGACGCTCCAGTTGGGGTCGCAGCGGAGGAAGGCCGCCAGGTTCTCCCTGTCCTCGTGGAGCCACTCGCCCCAGGGGCGGTCCTCCCGAATACCGGCGTGGATCTCCCGGAGACCCGGGTCCAGCCGCAGCCGCAGGCCCCGGCTCCGGGTGAGGGCGGTGGCGGTGGTCATGGCGCGGTAGAGGTCGCTGGAGTACACCGCGTCCAGGTGGATGCCTTGAAAGCGCTGTTCCAGCAGGTCCATCTGCTGTCGGCCCTTTTCTGTGATCAGTCCGTTGTTCCAGCCATGGCACCGGCGATAGAGGTTGCCCTCCGCCTGGGCATGGCGCACGAGATATATGGTTGTCATGAAGAGAATTCCCGCCTTACCAAGCCCGGACCGCGCCGGTGAATTGGGAGACCGCCGTGAGGCCCTGGGCCGCGGCCAGATCCCGGAGCTGATCCCGCACATGGAGCGGGGCGTACACATCGGCAAAGATGGCGGTGCCCACGGCCACGGCGCTGGCGCCGGCCAGCATCAGCTGGGCGGCATCCTCGCCGCAGGACACGCCGCCCATGCCCAGAATGGGCAGGTCTACGGCGTTCGCCACCTCCCACACCATCCGCACCGCCACCGGCAGCACCGCGGGGCCGGAGAGGCCGCCGGTGTTCATGTGGAGCACCGGCCGATGGGTCTTCACGTCAATGCGCATGCCCCGAATGGTATTGATGAGAGACAGCGCATCGGCGCCGGCCCCCGCCACCGCCCGGGCGATCTCGGTGATGTCGGTCACATTGGGGGAGAGCTTCACCATCACCGGGACATCGCCGGCGTGGCGCTTTGCGGTCTCCGTCACCTCGGCGGCCAACTCCGGCTTGGTGCCGTAGGCCATGCCGCCGGCCTTCACGTTGGGGCAACTGATGTTCACCTCGATCATGTCCACCCCAGCCGCGGCCAGGGTCTCACACATGATACCGTACTCCTCCGGGGTGTTGCCGGAGATGTTGGCGATCACCTTCACATCGTACTGGCGGAGGAAGGGGAGCTCTTCCGCCACAAAGGCCTCCACGCCGGGGTTTTGAAGCCCCACGGAGTTCAGAATGCCCCGGGGGGTCTCGGCGATCCGGGGCGGGGGATTGCCCGCCCTCGGGTGGAGGGTGAGGCCCTTCACGCAGATGCCGCCCAGCGCAGAGAGGTCATAGAACTGGCTGTACTCCCGGCCGAAGCCGAAGGTGCCGGAGGCCACCACCACCGGGTTTTTCAGCGCCACCCCGGCCAGGGAGACGGAGAGATCTACCGTTTGCTCAGGCATTCCAATCCACCTCCTGGGCGTTGAATACGGGGCCGTCCTTGCAGACGTGGGCCATGCGGCCGTCCTTCATGCCGCAGGCACAGACGAGACAGGCGCCCACGCCGCAGCCCATCCGCTCCTCCATGGAGACCCAGCAGGGGATGCCGAACTGCCGGGAGACAGCTGCCACATTTTTCAGCATGGGCCTGGGGCCGCAGGCCAGGACGGCGTCATAGGCATCGTCCCTCTCCAGGGTATTCTGGAGCACCGCGTCCACAAAGCCGTGGTACCCCAGGGAGCCATCGTCCGTGGCCAGCTGCACAGAGGCGCAGCTCTTGCGGAACCGGTCCTGGAGAATGCCCTTGTCTGAGGAGCGAAAGCCCAGGATGGCACTGGAGCGCCCCTGGGTATACTGTGCGCAGCCCAGAAGGGGCGGCACGCCGATGCCGCCGCCCACCAGAAGGCAGCGGCTCTCCGGGGCGATGGGGTATCCGTTGCCCAGAAGGCCCAGCACGTCCAGGCTCTCCCCCTTGTTCCGCTCCGCCAACCAGGCGGTGCCCTGGCCGCGGATCTCAAACACCACGGAGATCTGGTCTTCGCTGCCGTCCGTGGAGCAGGTGGACACGGAGATGGGCCGGCGCAGCATCAGGCCGTCTCCGCACTTGATGTGAAGAAACTGTCCGGGGCCCCGGAAGGTGGTCCGGACCATGTCGCCGGCCAACAGGGACAGGTAGACCGTGTCCTGGTTCAGCCAGACTTTCGAGAGAATGGTACAGGTTTGCTGTTTTGGCATGCGTAGCGCTCCTCAGAGGATGGTGATATATCTTTTCAGCTCGTCCCGCATCTTTTCCGCGGCGGCCCGGGCCGCGTCCTGGTAGTCCTCGCCATCGCGGCCGGACTTCTGCCAGGCGCACATGATGGAGCGGGAGGCGTTGATGATGGCGCCCCGGCCCAATGCATCGAAGGCGTAGCGCACGTCCGCCGCGGTGCCGCCCTGGGCGCCATATCCCGGCACCAGGAAGAACACCTTGTCCAGGCGGTAGCGGAGCTCCCGGAGCACGGAGGGGTGGGTGGCTCCCACCACGGCGCCCAGGGGCAGATAGCCGTAGCGGTCCTTGGTGCGGCCGCCCCAGCGGCTCACCAGGTCCCCCATCACGGTGTACACCAGGCGGTCTCCCGCCACCAGGTCCTGCAGCTCCACAGAGGAGGGGTTGGAGGTCTTGCAGAGGACGAAGGCGCTCTTGCCCCGCTCCGTGCAGTCCTTCAGGAAGGGCTTGATGGCGTCCGAGCCCATGTAGCCGTTCAGGGTGACGCAGTCCGCATCAAACACGGAGCAGTCCGTACTGCCAACTTTCGTGGTGCCCAGCCAGGCCTCGCTGTATGCGGTGGCGGTGGTGCCGATGTCGCCGCGCTTGATGTCGGCGATCACATAGAGGTCTTTGGACTTGGCGTAGGCGATGACCTCCTCCAGCACTTTCATGCCCTGCCATCCCAGGCACTCGAAGTAGGCGGCCTGGGGCTTCACCGCCGGCACCACATCGGCCAGGGCATCGATGAGGCCGCAGTCAAAGTCCTTCACGGCCAGGGCGGCGGCCTCCAGGGTCTCGCCGTACTGATCCGTGTACTTCTTCAAAATCGCAGGCGGCACATACTCCACCCGGGCGTCCAGTCCCGCCACGGTGGGGTTCTTCTTTGCTTTGATCTTATCCTGCAGCACGTCAAATGCCATATTCGATCAGCCCTCCTGATAGATGATTTTCCCGCCGGAAAGGGTGGCTTTCACCTTGCCCCGGAGGGTTTTTCCGTGGAATGGGGTGTTGCGTCCCTTGGAGGCGAACTGGTTGCGGTCCACCGTCCAGGTCTCATCGGGGTCAAAGAGCACCAGGTCCGCCGCCTGTCCCACGGCGATGCGGCCCGCCGGAATGCCCAGCAGATCTGCCGGGCAGCGGGTCATGCGGTCCAGCACCTGCAGCAGGGTGAGAAGCCCGCTGTGGTAGAGGCCGGTGAGATTCAGGGCCAGGGATGTCTCCAGGCCCACCATGCCGCTTGGGGCGTCTGGGAGCGGTCTGGCCTTTTCCTCCGCCGTATGGGGCGCGTGGTCTGTGACCAGCACATCGATGGTGCCGTCCACCAGCCCCTGGCGCACCGCCTCCACGTCTGCCGGCGTGCGCAGGGGAGGATTCACCCGGGCCATCGAGCCCTGGCGGAGCACCTCGTCCTCGGTGAGCCAGAAGTACTGGGGACAGGTCTCACAGGTGACGGCCACACCCCGGGCCTTTGCCTGGCGGACGATGTCGATCCCCCGGGCGGTGGAGATGTGACAGATGTGGATCCTGGCTCCCACGTCCTCCGCCAGCATCACGTCCCGCATGATCTGCAGCTCCTCCGCCACCGCCGGCCGTCCAGGGAGGCCCAGCTGCCGGGAGACGGCGCCCTCATTCACGCCGTAGTTTTTCACCATGTCCCGGTCTTCGCAGTGGTCCAGCAGCAGCAGCCCCAGGGATTTCGCCTGCAGCAGCGCCTCCCGCATCAGCGCATTGTTCTGAATGGGATTGCCATCGTCCGAGACAGCTGGTGCCCCTGCGGCCTGCAGTGCGGCAAAATCGGTGAGCTGCTGTCCCTTTTCTCCTACAGAGACCGCGCCGGCAGGGAGGACGTGCACCCCGGTGGGCGCGGCCTTTTCCCGCACCAGCCGGAGCACCTCCGGGCAGTCCGTGACGGGATTGGTGTTGGGCATGGCCACCAGCGTGGTGACACCGCCCCGTGCGGCGGCGGCGCATCCGGTGGCCACCGTCTCTTTCGCCTCAAAGCCTGGCTCCCGCAGGTGCACATGCATGTCCACAAGCCCCGGCGCCACCGCCAGGCCACCGGCGTGCAACACCTGGGCATTGGGGGCCAGGATCTCCGGCGCCAGCGCGGCCACCACGCCGTCCCGCACCAGCACATCCATCCTGGCATCCAGTCCGGAGGCGGGATCCAAAACCCTGCCTCCCTTGATGAGAAGTTCCATGGGGCACCCCCTTTGTTGTCTGCCCAATTATAGACCAACAGACAGTCCGGCGCAACCGCGAAAACGCCAAAACGGCCGTGGAAAGCGTCTGAAAAATGGCGAAAAACGAAAAATACCTCGGGAACCCCCAAGGTATTTTCGTTCAGCAGGCCTGTAAGCCGGGTTCTGTCATTGAAGACAGCCATCTATCTCGACGCACCGTTGCCGATGCGCTCAAGCCGCCTCCTCGGGACGGCCGGGCCGGCCTTGTGTCCCTCCACGGCGTTGCTCCGGATAGAGTTTGCAGCGATGGGCGCTTGACACGCCATCGGGTGAGCTCTTACCTCGCCTTTCCACCCTTACTGTCCCTTGCGGGGCAGCGGTATATCTCTGTTGTACTGGTCCTAGGGTCGCCCCCGGCGGGTGTTACCCGTTATCCTTGCCCTGTGGAGCCCGGACTTTCCTCACAGACGGCCTTTCGGCCTGCCTGCGCGGCTGTCCAGCCTGCGTGCAATTCGGTATTCTACAGCACTTTTCAACGATTGTCAAACGGAGTTTTCTGCTGTATAATAGGGGGTGGTTTTGCTTAGAACGGGAGGCAGCTTTTTATGGAGTCAATTCTAAACGGGTTTCTGGCCCGGTTGAAGGGAAAACAGGTGGCAGTGGTGGGGATCGGCATCTCCAACACCCCGCTGATCCGGAAACTGCTGGAGGGCGGGATCCGGGTCACCGCCGCGGACAAACGCCTCCGGGCACAGTTCGGCGGTGAGCTGGAGGAACTGGAGAAGCTGGGGCTGAAGACCTACCTGGGACCGGACTACCTGGATCACATCAAGGACGCAGACGTGATCTTCCGCACCCCGGGCCTCCGGCCGGACGTGCCGCAGCTGGTAGAGGCCGTACAGCGGGGCGCCGTACTCACCTCGGAGATGGAGGTCTTTGTGTCCCTCTGTCCCTGCCGGTGTGTGGCGGTCACAGGCTCAGACGGGAAGACCACCACCACAACCATCATCGCTGGCCTTCTGGAGGCCGCGGGCAATCGGGTCTTTGTGGGCGGCAACATCGGGCACCCGCTGCTCGCCCAGGTGGATGAGATCCGCCCGGACGACATCGTGGTGCTGGAGCTCTCCTCCTTCCAGCTGCTCACCATGCGGCAGAGCCCGGACATCGCCGTGGTGACCAACATCTCCCCCAACCACCTGGACGTGCACAAGGGGATGGAGGAGTATATCGCCGCCAAGAAGAACATCTTCGCCTGGCAGGACGATGGCGGGCTCACCGTGCTGAACGCAGACAACGAGATCACCGCCGGCTTTGCCAGGGAGGTGCGGGGAGATCTGATCCTCTTCAGCCGCCAGAAGACCCTGGAGCAGGGCGTGTGGCTGCAGAACGGCACCGTGGTCCACGATGGACACCCGGTGCTGCGGGCGGACGAGATCCGGCTGCCCGGCGTTCACAACCTGGAGAACTACATGGCGGCCATCGCCGCTGTGGACGCACTGGTGCCGGACGAGGTGATCCAGCAGTACGCCCGCACCTTCAACGGGGTGGAGCACCGGATCGAACTCTGCCGGGAGCTCAACGGCGTGAAGTACTACAACGACTCCATCGCCTCCAGCCCCACCCGCACCATCGCCGGCCTCCGCTCCTTCCGGCAGAAGGTGGTTCTCATCGCCGGCGGCTACGACAAGCACATCCCCTATGACGTCTTGGGCCCTGAAGTGGTAGAGCATGTAAAGCATCTCTTCCTGACAGGCGCCACCGCCCCCAAGATCAAGGAGGCCGTGCTGAACGCCCCTCAGTACACCCCCGGCGCCCCGGACATCACAGACTGCGAGAACCTCCAGGACGCGGTACAGAGGGCCCAGGCGGCGGCACAGCCGGGGGATGTGGTGATCCTGTCTCCCGCCAGCGCCTCCTTTGACTGCTTCCGCAACTTTATGGAGCGGGGCAATGCCTTCAAACAGTTCGTCAACGAGCTTCATTAGAAAAGGAGTTGTCCCCTTTGGAATTTCGAGAGATGCTGGAGCGGCTCTGCCCCATCGGCGGCCCCTCCGGCTTTGAAGGGCCGGTGGCGGAGGCCGCCGGCCAGCTGCTGGCCCCTCTGGTGGATGAGGTCCGCCGGGACCGGCTGGGCAACCTCATCGGGCTGCGCCGCTGCGGCAGGGAGGGCGCCCCGCTGCTGCTCCTGGACGCCCACCTGGACGAAGTGGGCTTTGTGGTGATCGGCCACCAGGACGGCTTTCTCCGCTTTGCCCCCATCGGCGATGTGGACCAGCGGATGCTGCCGGACCAGGAATTCTGGGTGCTCACAGACCCGCCCTGTCTGGCGGTGACCGCCTGTATGCCGCCCCATGTGCTGAGCGCGGCAGACCGGGAGAAGGCCCTCAACATCGAGGACATGTTCTTGGACGCAGGGCTCACCCAAGAGGAGGCCATCGCCCGGATCCCTGTGGGCACCCCCATCGTGTACCGGCAGGGCGTTTTCTCCCTGGGGGAGCGGCAGCTCTGCGGCAAGGCCATGGACGACCGGGCCTGCTTTGCGGTACTGCTCCGCACCCTGGAGCTGCTGCAGAACACAGCGCTGGACGTAGACCTGTGCGTACTGGGCAGCACCCGGGAGGAGACCCAGGGCAGCGGCGCCGTGGCCTGCGTGCAGGCGCTGCAGCCCACGTATTGCGTGGCGGTGGATGTCACCCACGGCAGGACAGAGGACGCCCCCAGGTCTGAGACCTTCCCCCTGGGCGGCGGCCCGGTGGTGGGCTTGGGGCCCAACACCACCCGGTGGATGGGAAGGCGGCTTCTGGACAAGGCGGAGGCCCTTGGCATGCCGGTGCAGCGGGAGATCATGGAGCGGAGCTCCGGCACCAACGGCTGGGGCATGCAGGTCTGCAACGAAGGGGTGGCCACCGCCATTCTCTCCGTGCCGCTGAAGTACATGCACACCCCGGTGGAAGTGGTGGACCTCTCCGATCTGGAGAACACCGCAAAGCTGCTGGCCGCCTTTGTGTGCAACTGGGGAGAGGAGGTCTCTTTCGCATGAACCCTTCCCTGACAGAGACCCTGAAGACCCTCTGTCTGCTCCCCGGCGTGTCCTCCTGGGAGGACGCGGTGCGGGACTACATCCGCACCCAGGCGGAGCCCTATACAGAGCGGATTCGCACGGACGCCATGGGCAATCTCATCGTCCACAGGAAGGGGGCCAAGTCCGCCCCCGGCAAACTGATGCTCTGCGCCCACATGGACGAGGTGGGGCTGATCGTAAAGTCCATCTCAGAGGACGGCGGCCTGCACTTCGGCTGCGTGGGCGGGATAGACCGGCGGATTCTCCTGGGCAAGAAGGTGGTTGTGGGAGACCGCAGAATACCCGGAGTAATCGGCCGGAAGGCCGTCCACCTGATGGAGGACGGCGAGGAGAAGAGCGTGCCCAAGCTGTCCTCCCTGTACATCGACTTCGGCGCCCGCAGCAGGGAAGAGGCCCTGCAGCAGGTGCATCTGGGGGATCAGGGCGTCTTCGTCTCCGATGCCGTGGAGTTCGGCAACCACATGCTGAAGGCCAAGGCCATCGATGACCGCATCGGCTGCGCCGTGCTGGTGCAGCTGCTGCAGGAGGAGCTCCCCATGGACGTGACCTTTGTCTTCACCGCCCAGGAGGAGACCGGCTGCCGGGGGGCTTTCGCCGCGGCCTTCTCCGAGACCCCGGAGATCGCCGTGGTATTTGAGGGCACCACCGCAGCGGACACCCCGGCGGTGGCGGAGAGCAAACAGGTGTGCTGGCCTGGCAAGGGACCGGTGCTCTCCTGGATGGACAACGGCACCATCTACGACCGCGCCCTCTTCCAGCGCCTGCGGGACCTGGCAGACCAGAACCACATCCCCTGGCAGATGAAGCACGCGGTGGCCGGCGGCACGGACGCCCGGTCTATTCAGCGCACCAAGGCCGGCGTCCGGGTGGCGGGCATCTCCGCCGCCGTGCGCTATCTCCACGCCCCCAACAGCGTCTGCAGCTTGGATGACGCGGAACACATTCTCCAGCTGGCCCGCCTCTTCCTGCAGGCGATGGCGGCAGCGGAATAGGAGGATCGAAATGGAATCATTGGATACCCTACAGATGCTGATCTCCGGCTTCGGCCCCGCGGGCGCGGAGGGGGAGATCTCCCGCATCATTCAGAAACTGGCCGCCCCCTGGGCGGATGAGATCACCACAGATGTGATGGGCAACCTGATCTGCCGGAAGAGGGGCAATGGCCCCCGGCTGATGCTCTCCGCCCACATGGACACCCTGGGCCTTGTGGTAACCCACATCGAGGACAGCGGCTATGCCAACGCGGCGGTGCTGGGCAAGTGCAGCCCGGCCCTGCTGCTCCACCGGCCGGTGAAGTTCCAAAACGGCGCGAGAGCCGTGGTGACGGCCCCAGAGGGCACCGAGGCGGACAAGCTGAAGCCATCGGACCTGCTGCTGGACCTGGGCGTCTCCAGCAAGGCCGCCGCAGAGAAGCTGGTGAAGATCGGGGACGCCGCCGTCTGGGATGCGCCCCTCTACCGGGCGGGCAACAAGGTGATGGGCCCCTATCTGGACAATCGGCTGTCCTGTCTCGTGCTCCTGAAGACCATGAAGCGGCTGGCCAGCCCCCAGAACGACCTCTCCTTCGTCTTCACCGTGCAGGAGGAGGTGGGCAACCGGGGCGCCAAGACGGCCGCCTGGGCGGTGGACCCGGACTACGCCATCACGGTGGACCTCACCCCGGCGGATGACGCCGCCGGGGCAAAACACCAGGGCAGCAGCATCTGCGGCGCCGGCGCGGCGGTGAAGATCCTGGACGACGCCGTGATCTGCGACCCCGCCGTGGTGCAGAGACTGCTCCAGACCGCCAAGGACAACGGCATCCCCGTGCAGCGGGACGTGCTGGCCAAGGGCGGCACCGATGCCGGCGTGATCCACGCGGCCCGGGGCGGCGTCTGGACCGGCGGCATCGGCATCCCCTGCCGCTATCTCCACACTCCCACCGAGCTGGTGGACACAGGCGACATCATCGCAGCGGCGGACCTGCTGGCGGCCTTCGCCAACACCCGCCTGGAGGGATAGACGACATGGCATTGCACATCAGCCCGGAGATTGAGACTCTGGCCGCCCAGGCGGAGGCGGACCTGCAGGAGGCCTTTGCCCGCATCGACCGCATTGCAGAACACAACACCCAGCGGGTGCTGGAGGCCTTTCAGACCCACCGGGTGGCAGAGGCCTACTTCTCCGGCACCACCGGCTACGGCTATGACGACCTGGGCCGGGACAAGCTGGACGCCATCTACGCAGACCTCTTCGGCACCGAGGACGCGCTGGTCCGGCTGCAGTTTGTAAACGGCACCCACGCCATCTCCTGCGCCCTCTTTGGGGCATTGAAAGCGGGGGACATCCTGGTCTCCGCCGTAGGCGCCCCCTACGACACCCTTCTGGGGGTGGTTGGCGCCGTGAACAAGGGCCACGGCTCGCTTCGGGACTACGGGGTGGCGTACCGGGAGGTGCCCCTGCGGGACAACGCCCCGGACCCGGAGGGCCTGGTAGCCGCCGTATCAGACCCCAGGGTAAAGGCGGTCCTCATTCAGCGCTCCCGGGGATACGCCACCCGGGCCTCCCTGTCTGTGGCGGAGATCGGGGAACTCTGTACCGTGGTGCGCCTTCACAACCCCGGCGCCGCCATCCTGGTAGACAACTGCTACGGGGAGTTTGTGGAGGAACAGGAGCCCACCCATGTGGGAGCGGATCTGGTGGTGGGCTCCCTCATCAAAAACCCCGGCGGCGGCCTGGCCCCCACCGGCGCCTATATCGCCGGCCGGAGGGATCTCGTGGAAGGCGCCGCCATGCGCCTCACCTGTCCCGGCATCGGCCGGGAGTGCGGGTGCACCCTGGGCCAGAACCGGCTGCTGTATCAGGGCCTGTTCCTGGCCCCCCACACGGTGGCACAGGCGCTGAAAACCGCCGTCTTCGGCGCCCGGCTCATGGAGCGGATGGGATACAAGACGGAGCCCGCCGCAGATGCCGTCCGCCACGACATCATCCAGATGATCCACCTGGAGACCCCGGAGCGGGTGGCCCGGTTCTGCAAGGGCATCCAGTCCGGCGCCCCGGTGGACTCCTACGTCACCCCGGAGCCCTGGGACATGCCCGGCTACGACTGTCCGGTGATCATGGCCGCCGGCGCCTTTGTCCAGGGGGCCTCCATCGAGCTCTCCGCAGACGCCCCCATGCGCCCGCCCTACACCGTGTACCTCCAGGGTGGCCTCACCTATTCCTCCGGCAAGGCCGGCCTGATGCTGGCCGCCCAGCAGCTGCTGCAGGGAGAATAGTCCAAGCCCGGCCCGGCATATGCTGGGCCGGGGGGTGAGTCCATGAGACGAAAGCATCGCCGGCACAGGCGAAAGCGGCAAAACCAGAACTGGCAGCTCTGGCTATGGGCCGCGGTGCCAGCCCTTCTCGCTGCCGCGCTGCTCTTTTCCTGGGCCAACCGGCTGCTGCTGCCGGTACTGGAGACCGCCGCCCGGGACCAGGTCTCCAATCTTGTGACCGCCGCGATCCAGCGGGCCGCAGACGACTGCCTCTCCGATGCGTCCGCCGCCTACGGGGACTTTGTCCAGCTGGAGATGGGGCCGGACGGCAGGGTTGCCGCCCTCACCTCGGACACCGCCGTGAGCACCCGGTTTCGCCGGCAGCTCACAGACGCCGTGCTGGCCGAATTGGAGACCCTGGAGGCCTCTCCCATCTCCATCCCGCTGGGCACCCTCACCGGGCAGCCGCTGCTCAGCGGGAAGGGGCCCCGGGTGAAAGTCCGCTTTTCCGGGGCCGGCACCGTCTCCGCGGAGTATGCCAACAGCTTTACCGCAGCCGGGGTGAACCAGACCCGCCACCAGGTGGTGCTGCAGCTCACCGCAGATCTGGCCCTCTTTCTGCCCGGCGAGATCCTGCCGGTGTCCGTCTCCGCCGGGATTCCCGTGGCGGAGACGGTGATTGTGGGAGAGCCGCCGGACACCTATCTCGATATGCAACAAGGGAGTTTTACAAATGGAACAGATTGGAATGGATCTGTTGTTCCAGGATCCGGCGCCCCAGCCGGAGGCCAGCGAGCAGGTGAAGGAACAGATCCAGAAGCTTCGCGATACCCTGATTGAGCACAACTACAACTACTACGTCCTGGACAATCCCACCATCCCGGACTACGAGTACGACCGCATGCTCCGGGAGCTGGAGGACCTGGAGAAGGCCCACCCGGAGCTCATCACCCCGGACTCTCCCACCCAGAGAGTGGGCGGCCGGGCCCTGGAGAGTTTCGTCCCGGTGACCCACCGGGTGCCCCTGCAGAGCCTGCAGGACGTGTTCTCCCCGGACGAGGTGAAGGACTTCGACCGCCGGGTCCGGGAGACCACCGGCAAGACCGCCTATCTCCTGGAGCCCAAGGTGGACGGCCTCTCCGTGGCCCTGGAGTATGAGAACGGCATCTTCGTCCGGGGCGCCACCCGGGGGGACGGGCGGGTAGGGGAGGACGTGACGGAGAATATCCGCACCATCCGCTCCATCCCCATGAAGCTGGAGAACGCCCCCGCCACCCTCATCGTCCGGGGCGAGGTCTATATGCCCCGGAAGGTCTTCCAGCGGCTGAACGAGGAGCGGGAGCTGAACGGGGAGCCGCTGCTGGCCAATCCCCGCAACGCCGCCGCCGGCTCCCTCCGGCAGCTGGACTCCAAGGTGGCCGCCACCCGGGGCCTGGACATGGTGATCTTCAACGTCCAGTACACCGATGGCGCTCCCTTTGCCACAGACAGCGAGAGCCTGGACTGGCTCCGCTCCCTCCGGTTTAAGGTGATCGAGTACCAGCTCTCGGACGACATGGACTACCTCCAGAAGCAGGTCTTTGACCTGGGAGACAACCGGGAGCGCTATCCCTTTGACATCGACGGCGCCGTGCTCAAGGTGAACGACCTCTCCCAGCGGGTTACCCTGGGGGAGACCGCCAAGTTTCCCCGGTGGGCCGCCGCGTACAAATATCCCCCGGAGCAGAAGGAGAGCGTGGTGGAGAACATCGTGGTCCAGGTGGGCCGCACCGGCGTGCTCACCCCGAAGGCCGTGATCTCTCCGGTCCGCCTTGCCGGCACCACGGTCTCCAATGCCACCCTCCACAATCAGGACTTCATCTCCTCCAAGGACATCCGCATCGGAGACACCGTGGTCGTCCAAAAGGCGGGGGAGATCATCCCGGAGATCGTCTCCGTGGTGAAGGAAAAGCGCCCTACAGACGCAGTGCCGTATTTCCTGCCGGACACCTGCCCGGTGTGCGGCGCCCCGGTGGTACGGGACGAGGACGGCGCCCACATGCGCTGCACCGGCGCGGAGTGCCCCGCCCAGCTGCTGCGGAACCTGGTCCACTATGCCAGCCGGGACGCCATGGACATCGATGGCCTGGGCCCCGCCATGGTGCAGGCCCTGGTGGAGGCCAATCTCATCAAGACCCCGGCAGATCTGTATTCCCTGGACCGGGACGCGGTGGCCTCCCTGGACCGGATGGGCAAGAAGTCCGCAGACAACCTGCTGGCCGCCATAGAGAAGTCCAAGGGCAACGATCTGGCCAAGCTGATCTACGCCTTCGGCATCCGCCAGGTGGGCGAGCGGGCAGGCCGTACGCTGGCACTGAAGTTCGGCACGCTGGACGCCCTGATGGCCGCCAGCGAGGCGGAGCTCACCGCCATCGATGACATCGGCGGCATCACCGCCCACAACCTCACCCAGTGGTTCAGCGCCCCCCAGAGCCAGCACCTGATCCAGTCCCTGAAGGACGCCGGGGTGAACATGACCTCTCTGGCGGAACCCGTGGGGGATGCCCTCGCCGGGATCACCTTTGTGCTCACCGGGGAGCTCTCCAGCCACTCCCGGAAGGACGCCGGCTCCAAGCTGGAGGCCATGGGCGCGAAGGTGTCCGGCTCCGTCTCCAAGAAGACCGGTTGCGTCATCGCAGGGGAGGCCGCCGGCTCCAAGCTGCGGAAGGCCCAGGAGCTGGGGGTACCGGTGCTGAACGAGGAGCAGTTCCTGATCCTCATCGGCGAGGCCCAGGGAGACCGGGACGCCGTGCTGCAGATCATCGGCAAGTGAGGATCTGCGGAAGGGGCCGGCTGCCAGTTCCTTCCTTATATAATAGTGGAAATGCCCGGGCAGGGAGGTCCCTGCCCGGGCAAACCGTCTTGTCTCCGGGGCCTCAGCCGCGATCAAAGGCGGGGTTCAGGTAGTACACGTTCTTCTGGTCCATCTTGGCCTTGGCCAGCTCCAGGGCCTCGCCGAAGCGCTGGAAGTGGACGATCTCCCGCTCCCGGAGGAAGCGGATCACATCGTTCACATCCGGGTCGTCTGAGAGCCGCAGGATGTTGTCGTAGGTGACGCGGGCCTTTTGCTCGGCGGCCATGTCCTCGGTGAGATCGCAGATCACGTCTCCCTTGACCTGCAGGGAGGCGGCGGTGAAGGGCCAGCCCGCGGAGGCGGCCGGGTACACGCCGGCGGTGTGGTCCACGAAGTAGGTGTCGAAGCCGGCGGTCTTGATCTGCTCCTCGCTGAGGTTGCGGGTGAGCTGGTGGAGGATGGCGCCCACCATCTCCAGGTGGCCCAGCTCCTCGGTGCCGATGTCTGTGAGCAGGCCCTTCAGCTCCGGGTAGGGCATGGAGAACCGCTGGGAGAGATAGCGGAGGGAGGCCGCCAGTTCCCCGTCTGAGCCGCCGTATTGGCTCAGGATCACCGTGGCCAGCTTGGGGTTGCAGTTTTTGATCCGCACCGGGTACTGCAGCTTCTTCTCATAGACAAACATTACTTGCCAGCTCCTTCCTGCTTATACTCCCAGGGCCAGGGGTCGTCCAGCCACTCGTAGGCGGCGTCCTTGGCGGCGGCGCAGAGGGTGAGGGGGCCATACATGGCCTCATAGCGCTTCTTGCCCTCCTCCAGGGCGGCGGCGTACTTCTGGAAGAGCTGGAAGGCCTCTTTGTCCTCCTTGTGGGTGTCCAGATAGAGCCCCAGCTCCACCAGGACGAACTGCAGGGCCTGGAGCTCGGCACAGGCGGTCCTGGGCAGGTTGCCCGGGGAGACCTTCACATGGAAGGGCAGGTTCAGGCCGGGGAAGAGGGTGCCGTTGGCCAGGGCGTCCGCCTGGCCGTATTTCTGGGCACTCTCCTGCTGGAAGGGGACATAGGGAACCGCCAGAGGGGCGCAGCCCGGCAGGGTGCCAACGCCGTCCCCGCAGGCGCGGGTGTTGTCTGACTCGATATACAAGGGGATTCCTCCTTCGATGAGGATTGACAGCGTTTGCTGTCTAAAGCAGTCTATGCGGCACCCCCTCCCCGTGCCAATCGGCTTATGTCTGGTCTCTTCCAGTTTCCTGGCGCATTTCGCGAAAAAAAGTTCACAATTCTCTTGCAGCCCTGCCTCTGATCTGTTATAATTGCGAAAACACGATAAGGAGGGGAAACCCCATGACGCATATCAAGACTCTCAACGGAGCCACTCTGAAGCAGAGTGCTTCCTACGGCGGCTGCGGCGAGTGCCAGACCTCTTGCCAGTCCGCCTGCAAGACTTCCTGCACCGTTGCCAACCAGAAGTGCGAGAAGAAAGCCGAAAAGAAGGCTAACTGATACATGCAGGCAGGGGTGGGTTCCAACCCACCCCTTTTCCTGTGTACCGTGAAAGAGAGGAATCACCTTATGGTTCACACCTTTACCTGTCTGGGCGTGTACGTTGCGGTGGACGTGAACAGCGGCGCCGTACATGTGCTGGACAAGGTAGCCTGGGATGTCCTGCGGCTGCAGGAGGAGCCCATGGAGGACCGCTGCCCGGCAGAGCTTAGCGCAGCCCTGCCGGAGTACAGCCGGGAGGAATTGGAGAGCGCCTGGTCCGAGCTGCTGGAGCTCCAGCGGCAGGGGCTGCTGTTCACCCTGGACAACTACCTGGATCCCCAGGCGGCAGTCCTCATGCAGCAGGACGCCCCCATCAAGGCCCTGTGCCTCCACGTCTCCCACGACTGCAACCTGCGCTGCCGGTACTGCTTCGCCTCCACTGGAGACTTTGGCACCGGCCACCGGCTCACCATGAATGCGGAGACCGCCAGGCGAGCCATAGACTTTGTGATTGCACGCTCCCAGAACCGGCGGAACATCGAAGTGGACTTCTTCGGCGGCGAGCCGCTGATGGCCATGGACACGGTGAAGGAGACCGTGGCCTACGCCCGGGAACAGGAGAAGCTCCACAACAAGCACTTCCGCTTCACCATCACCACCAACGGCGTGCTCCTCAACGATGAGAACATCGCATACATCAACGATGTCATGTCCAACGCGGTGCTGTCTCTGGACGGCCGGCCGGAGATCAACGATGCCATGCGCCCCACCGTGAACGGCAAGGGGAGCTATGAGGTGATCCTGCCCAAGTTCAAGAAGCTGGTGGAGGGGCGGGGGACCAAGGACTACTACCTCCGCGGCACCTTTACCCGGCACAACAAGGACTTTGCAGCCGATGTGATGCACATCGCAGACCAGGGCTTTGCCAATGTCTCTGTGGAGCCGGTGGTGGGCAGCCCGGAGGAGGACTGGTCTCTCCGGGAGGAGGATCTCCCCGCAATTCTGGCGGAGTACGAGAAGCTGGCGGCGGAGCTGCTCCGGCGGGACGATGTGAACTTCTTCCACTTCAACGTGGATCTCTCCCAGGGCCCCTGCGTGATCAAGCGGCTGCGGGGCTGCGGCGCCGGCTGCGAGTACGTGGCCATCACCCCGGAGGGCGACATCTATCCCTGCCACCAGTTCGTGGGCAACGAGGCGTACAAACTGGGCAACCTCTATGAGGGCACCTTCGACATGGCCCTGGCCCGGAAGTTCGCCGATCTCAACATCTACACCCGGGAGGACTGCAAGAACTGCTGGGCCCGCTTCTACTGCAGCGGCGGCTGCTCCGCATCCAACCTGCTGGTGAACGGAGACATCCGCAAGCCCAACCGCTACGGCTGCGACATGCAGCGCAAGCGCCTGGAGTGCGCCATCGCCATGCAGGCCATCCGCGCAGGCCTGGCAGACGGCGAAAACAGCTGATTTTCGGCATCCGACCCCTGAAGTGGGTCAGTTTTCCAGCTTTCTTGTATACAGACAAGAAAATGCATCTACATAGTCTAAAATTTCTCCCGACTTCCCAAAAAAATTTGCGAAAAACCCCTTGCGTTTCTCGGGGAAAAGGTTTATATTATGCACTGCAGTTGCTATAACCTATGGGAGGCCTACCAGAGATTATGGTCTGCCGGGATAAACCCTGATTTCCCGTGACTCCGCCCCGCAGAAACGGGGGCTCGAAAAAATTTGTCCTGTTTTTTCTGAGAATTTTTGCAAAAACCCCTTGCGTTTCCCGGCAAAGTAGTTTATATTATGGGTTACACGGAATCACAGTCTGGTTCCGCCGCCTTTCGGGGCATAAGCATGGACTCTCTGGCATAGAATGGCCGGGGTGATGCATATGACGGCGAGAGTGAGGCGGCGGTCCAAGCAAACTTCGCCATGGGACGGGCTTTGGCAACTGGGCGTGCTGAGCGGGTGCTTCCTGCTGGGCGCATGTGGCGGGTTTCTCTTTTCCGCTGGTACCGGCAGCAGCGGGGAACTCCAGCGCTGGCTGGAGACCCGGTTTCGGCTGTACGCCGCAGGAGAGGGTCCGGCTCCCAATGTTCCGGCGGTGCTGTGGGATGTGTTCCGCTGGCCGGCTGCCGCATTTGCGCTGCGCTTCACCGCCCTCGGGGCAGTGGGGGTGCCGATCCTGATGGCGGCCAGGGGATTTCTCCTCTCTTTTACTGCCATGGTTTTTGTCCAGATGTTCGGTTTTCCCGGTGCCGCCGCCGTCCTGGTGCTCTTTTCCGTGACGGTGCTGCTGGTGATCCCGGTACTGTTCGTGGTGGCGGACAACAGCTTTGCCCGCTCTGTGGACTGCCTGAAAACCGGCACCGCGCCTGCGATGCGATCTCCCATCATCGCAGCCCTATTTCCCTTAGGGATCCTTGCACTGGCTGCCTGCCTGCAGATCACGGTAATCCCTGTATGGTTTGCAGCCCTCTGTGCGTTCCTATTCTAAAAAACTAGCAAGTACACCACAAGATATAAGGAGTTGAGCGAATTGGATTACATCGAAGGATATGAGAAGTGGCTTAGGGACCGGCAGGCTGCCGAGAACACGCTGAGCTCCTATGTCCGCGATATCCGCCAGTTCATGCAGTGGCTGGAGGAAGGCAACGTTGACGTGCTGAACGTCACCGAAGCGGACGTCAAGGAATACAACGACTATATGCTCGGCAAAGGCAAGTCCAAGTCCACCGCTGTGCGGAGCATCGCCGCACTGAAGTCCTTCTACAACTACCTCTTCAACACCCGCCAGCTGCCCTCCAACCCCATCAAGGCCATGAAGGTGGAGCGGGCGGAGCGGAAGCTCCCGGCAGTGCTGTCCAGCCGCGAGGTGGAGCACCTGCTGGCCCAGCCCAACCTGAAGGAGCACAAGGGCGTCCGGGACAAGGCCATGATGGAGCTGCTCTATGCCTCCGGCGTGCGCGTGTCCGAGCTCATCGCCCTGAACGTGCAGGACGTGAATCTCTCCGCCATGTTCCTGCGCTGCGTAGGCACCAGCGGCGAGCGCCTGGTTCCCATCTACAAGGCCGCCATCAACTCCCTGAAGACCTATATCGTGGATGTCCGGCCGTATATCCTGAACGACCCGGACAACGAGGCGCTGTTCGTGAATATGAACGGCGAGCGGATGTCCCGCCAGGGCTGCTGGAAGATCATCAAGTACTACCAGCAGAAGGCCGGCATCACCAAGGACATCACGCCCCACACCCTGCGGCACTCCTTTGCCGCACACCTCCTGGAGAACGGGGCAGATCTGAAGTCCATCCAGGAGCTGCTGGGCCACACCGACATCTCCACCACCCAGGTGTATAACCAGATCGTGAACCAGCACTTGCGGGATGTGTACGCCCGCTCCCATCCCAGAGCGTAATTCCTGACCCCCGCGCTTAGATCGGCAGACGGAGATGTTCGCCGTCTGCCGATTTTCCTTGCCCTTTGGGGCAGTATAGCGAGGGGGTTGCTCTGTCTCCCTGCGAGGTGAATCACCAGCCATGATCATCCTGGGTGTGGACCCCGGCTTTGCCATCGTGGGATTCGGCCTTCTGGAGAGCAACGCCACGAAGTACCGCCTTCTCACCTGCGGGGCCATCACCACCCCGGCCGGCGTCCGGCTCTCCGCCCGGCTTCTGCAGATCGCAGGGGACCTGGAGCAGCTGATCCACCAGTTCAAGCCGGATGTGATGGCCATCGAGGAGCTGTTCTTCAACAACAACGTCACCACGGGCATCGGCGTGGCCCAGGCCCGCGGCGTGATTCTCATGACCGCCGAAAAGATGGGGGTTCCCATCTGTGAATACAACCCGTCCCAGGTAAAGCAGGCCGTGGTGGGCTATGGAAAAGCCCAGAAGAAGCAGGTGATGGACATGACCCGCCGGCTTCTCAACCTGACTGCCGTACCGAAACCCGATGACGCAGCGGATGCCGTGGCGATCGCCCTCTGTCATGCGCGGTCTGCGTCCTCTCTGCTCTCCAATGTCGCTCGCTAATTCCCTGACTGGAGGAAGACACCCATGTTCTACTATCTTGAGGGCAAAGTGGCCCACATCGGCCCCAGCCTCGCCGTGATCGACTGCGGCGGGGTGGGGTTCTCCTGTTTTACCACCAGCCGCACCCTGGGCACCCTCACCATGGGCAAGACGGCCAAGCTCTACACCTTTTTGTACACCCGGGAGGACGTGATGGACCTCTACGGGTTCGCCACGGAGCAGGAGCGCACCAGCTTTCAGATGCTGCTGGGGGTCTCCGGCGTGGGGCCCAAGGCCGCCATCGCCCTGCTGTCCACCAACTCCCCGGAGAACCTGGCCGTGGCCATTGTCTCGGACGACACCAAGGCCCTCACCTCGGCCCCGGGCATCGGCAAGAAGATCGCCCAGCGCATCATCCTGGAGCTGAAGGACAAGCTCTCCAAGGGCCAGATCGTCACCCACACCGGAGAGGCCTATGCCGGCGGCGTCACGGTGATTCCCCAGGACAAGCGCAGCGAGGCCACTGCCGCGCTGGCGGTGCTGGGCTACGCGCCGGGGGAGATCGCCACCGCCCTCAGCGGCATCGACATGGCCTCCCTGGAGCTGCAGGACATCATCAAGCAGGCGCTGAAAAAGATGGTGAAGTGAGGAGGGGAGCCGCGTGAGCATTGAGTTTTCGGAAAGCAATGAAATTGTTCCAGAACAGCCATTGGTCACCTCCACCCTCCTGAAAGAGGACGAAGGGGAATTTTCCCTGCGCCCCAAGACACTGAGCGAGTATATTGGCCAGAAAAAAGCAAAAGATAACCTCAGCATTTTCATCCAGGCCGCCAAGCTCCGCAACGAGCCCCTGGACCATGTGCTGCTCCACGGCCCCCCGGGGCTTGGAAAGACCACCCTGTCCAACATCATCGCCAATGAGATGGGGGTAAACATCCGGGTGACCTCCGGGCCGGCCATTGAAAAGCCGGGAGACCTGGCGGCGCTGCTCACCAATCTCCAGGAGAACGACATTCTCTTTGTGGACGAGATTCACCGGCTGAACCGGCAGGTAGAGGAGATCCTCTATCCGGCCATGGAGGACTACGCCATCGACATCATCATCGGCAAGGGCCCCTCCGCCAACAGCGTCCGGCTGGATCTGCCCAAGTTCACCCTGGTGGGCGCCACCACCCGTTCCGGCCAGCTGTCTGCCCCATTGCGGGACCGGTTCGGCGTGACCCTCCGGTTGGAGCTCTACACCCCGGAGGAGCTGTCCATGATCGTGACCCGGTCTGCGGACATTCTGAACGTCCCCATCGAGCCGGACGGCTCCATGGAGATCGCCCGGCGGAGCAGGGGAACCCCCCGGATCGCCAACCGCATGCTGCGGCGGGTGCGGGACTTCGCCCAGGTCACCGCCGGAGGCGTGATCACCAAGAACGTGGCGGACAAGGCCCTGCAGGCCCTGGAGATCGACTCCCTGGGGCTGGACAACCTGGACCGCCGGATGCTGAAGAGCATCATCTACAACTACGGCGGCGGGCCGGTGGGTCTGGACACCCTGGCCGCCACCATCAACGAGGAGTCCGTGACGCTGGAGGACGTGTACGAGCCCTACCTGATGCAGTTGGGCTTTCTCACCCGTACCCCGAGAGGGCGCTGCGTCACGGCAAAAGCCTATCATCATTTGGGAATTCCAATTCCGAATCAATTTGGCGGGACAGACGCGGGCTTGCAGATGTCCATCGAGGATATGTAAAAATAGTTTCAGATTTCTTTTCTTTCTGAAATTTCTATCCAGATCTGATGCACGCTTTAGAGAAATTCTGGGATTTTCCAAAAAACTTGCATAAAACCGATTGACACGCGCACGCATATGTGGTAAGACTACAGAGGTTGTTGAGACGAATGTTATCTTCATTTGAGAGCTATTCTGACGAGGAACTCTGTGCATTATCGCAACAGGGGCAGGCAACTGCCGAAGAGGAATTGGTGAACAGATATCACCGCTCTGTCCGCATGATCTCCCGCCCCTATTTTCTGGCCGGAGGAGACACGGAGGATCTCATCCAGGAGGCCATGGTCGGCCTTCTGAAAGCAATTCGCGAATTTGATCCATCCCGGAAAGTCTCTTTCAGTGCCTTTGCCGAAGTATGTATCCGCAATCGTATCCGCTCTGCCATTACCAGCGCAGCCAGGGACAAGCACGCCCCCCTCAACGACAGCGTGCCCCTGGACAGTTCTCTCCCGCTCTGTACCGATGACCCGGAGGACGGGTTCATCAGCAGGGAGGCTGAGGCAGAGCGTCTGGACCGACTGAAAAACCTGCTGTCGCCCTTGGAACGGGATATACTGGAGCTGTTCCTCCGTGGGCTGTCCTATCGTGAGATCGGAGTTCAGGTAAGGCGTCCGGTCAAATCGGTGGACAATGCAGTCCAGCGTATCCGGCGGAAAGTTGCCGGCACTTTAGGCGATTACAGCGAAAGCTGACGCAATATAATCTAGTCCCAGCAGGTTGCTTCCCGGTTCTGGGCACAAAGAAGAGGGTATTTCCATGTACGAAGACAAGACCTTAGTATGCAAAGAGTGTGGCAAGGAATTCGTGTTCACCGCCGGTGAGCAGGAGTTCTTTGCTGAGCGCGGCTTCCAGAATGAGCCCCAGCGCTGCAAAGCATGCCGTGACGCACGCAAGGCTGCCTCCCGCGGCCCCCGCGAGTACTTCACCGCTGTCTGCGCCTCCTGCGGAGGCGAAGCCCGCGTTCCTTTTGAGCCGAAGTCCGATCGCCCCGTCTACTGCAGCGAGTGCTTCGCTAAGATGCGCGCACAGGGCTAATTTCGCTCATCCATCTCACGAAACCTGCCAAAAAGGGCCGCGCCGGGCGCGGCCCTTTTTTGTCTTCCCCCGACTTGTATCTCATACCGGGCTGTGATATACTCTGCCAGACAATCAAAGGAGGGATCCCCCTTGCAGAAAGCAATCTACGAGAGCCCGTTATCATCCCGATATGCCAGCGATGAGATGCAGTACATCTTCTCCCCGGACAAGAAATTCTCCACCTGGCGCCGGCTGTGGATCGCCCTGGCCAGGGCAGAGATGGAACTGGGATTGCCCGTCACCCAGGAACAGATCGATGAGATGGAGGCCCACATCACCGACATCGACTACGAGATGGCCGCACAGAAGGAGCGGGAGCTCCGCCACGATGTGATGGCCCACATCCACACCTTCGGCGCCCTGTGCCCCAAGGCCATGCCCATCATCCACCTGGGCGCCACCAGCTGCTACGTGGGAGACAACACCGATGTGATCCTCATGCGGGAGGGGCTCCAGCTGGTGCGGGACAAGCTGGTGCGGGTACTGGCCGCGCTGGCCTCCTTTGCAGACAAGTACAAGGCCCTGCCCACCCTGGGCTTTACCCACTTCCAGGCGGCGCAGCTGGTAACCGTGGGCAAGCGGGCCACCCTCTGGATGAACGAGCTGCTGATGGACCTGGATGAGGTGGAGTACCGCATCCAGGGTTTGAAGCTGCTGGGCTGCAAGGGCACCACCGGCACCCAGGCGTCCTTCCTGGAGCTCTTTGCCGGGGACCACGAGAAGTGCCGGGAACTGGACCGGAAGATCGCCCGGGAGATGGGCTTCCAAGAGACCGTCCCCGTCTCCGGCCAGACCTACTCCCGAAAGGTGGACGCCGCCGTGCTGGCCACCCTCTCCGGCATCGCCCAGTCTGCCAGCAAGTTCGCCACAGACCTCCGGCTGCTCTGCCACCTGAAAGAGGTGGAGGAGCCCTTTGAGCGCCACCAGATCGGCTCTTCCGCCATGCCGTACAAGCGCAACCCCATGCGCTGCGAGCGGATCTGCTCTCTGGCCCGCTACGTGATGGTGGACGTGAACAACGCCTCTATCACCGCCGCCACCCAGTGGTTTGAGCGCACCCTGGACGACTCCGCCAACAAGCGGCTCTCCGTCCCTGAGGCGTTCCTGGCCGTGGACGCCATCCTGAACATCTACCTCAATGTGGTCTCCGGTCTGGTGGTCCACGAGCAGGTGATCCACCGCCACATCATGGAGGAGCTGCCCTTCATGGCCAGCGAAAACATCATGATGGACGCGGTAAAGCGGGGCGGCAACCGGCAGGAGCTCCACGAGCGGATTCGGGTGCTCTCCCAGGAGGCCGGCCGCAACGTGAAGGATCTGGGGCTCGCCAACAACCTGCTGGAGCTCATCGCCGCCGATCCGGCGTTCGGCCTCAACATGGAGGATCTCTCCGCCCACATGGATCCCGCCCTCTACATCGGCCGCTGCCCGCAGCAGGTGGAGGAGTTTCTCCGGGACGATGTCCAGCCGGTGCTGGACGCCCACGCCGAGGCGCTGCAGGGGAAGGCCGTTGAACTGAAGGTATAAGAAGAGGGGAGAGGAAGTCTCTCCTCAACAGAATAGCCATTTCCGGGCGCAGCCTGTCTCCCACAGGCAGCGCCCGCTTTTATTCTCTCAGTTTTTTTGCCTGTTCCACTAAGAGATTCCGACTGCTTGGTTGTTTCAGGAATAGAAGGTGCGGTGACGCGGACCGCACCGACCGAAAGGAGGCCTTATGCGTCATGGACTACGGTGCCAGTAGCTACCGCCGTTTCCTTGATGGCGATGACAACGGAATTGTAGAGGTCATCCGAGACTACAAAGATGGCCTCATCCTATTCCTCAACCGGTATGTGAACAACATCCACACGGCGGAGGAACTGGCAGAGGAGACCTTCTTCCGCCTTGTGACCAAGAAACCCTGCTTCACAGCACGGTACTCCTTCAAGACGTGGCTGTACACCATCGGCAGGAACACAGCGCTGAACCACCTGAAACACGCCCGCAAGACGGTGGACCTGGATGATGAGGCATGGCAGCAGCTCCGCAGCGAGGAGGAGGATCTGGAGCGCAGCCACATCCGGGAGGAGCAGCGGATCCAAGTGCACCGAGCGCTTGCCCGCATTCCCGCCCAGTACGGCAGTGTTCTATACCTCAAGTTCTTTGAGGACCTCACCAACGAGCAGATCGGCGCTGTGCTGCACAAGAGCAAGCGGCAGGTGGAAAATCTGCTCTACCAGGGAAAGAAGGCTCTGAAAGCCCAATTGGAACAGGAGGGATTTTACTATGAAGACGTATCAGCAGATGGCTGAGGACGTGCTGGCCCGGAGAGATCAGTATCAGGCACAGCAGAGAGCCCGCCGAAAGAAGATGCTCACCATACTGCCGTGCGCCGGCCTCGTGCTGCTGGCGGGCATCGGGATCTGGCGCGGCAATGTGCCTTCCAGCGGAGACACCCCGCAAGGCCCCGCTGCAGATACCCCGGCCAGTACAGCGCCGGCCACAGCGCCCCCAGCTGAAACAGACAGCCACGATGAGGCGGCCGGTGGCCTCATCGTGAACTGGATGAACGCGGGCTCCAGCAGCAGCGCGGACATTGACACCATCACCACAGACTACGACAATCTCCCAGCGGAGGAGTGGGATACCGTCTCCCAGGCGTTCGCCGAGGCCGCAGGCATTCCCTATGAAGACTTTGTCCAGCGCATTCCGGACGCACTGCGGAAGGGCATCTCTTTCTATGGCCTCTCCACCCGGAAATATGCAGATGGCGTGGCCTCCGAGGAGTACTATCCCCACGACTATATCCTCCAGTGCACCGGAGACGGCGACAGCAGCATCACCATCGCGCTCTGCCCGGATGAGTGGCCCCTGCGGTGCGAGAGAGTGATCACAGACGATACAAAGCAGTCCTGGGTGCACGATACAGCCGTGACCGTGATCGGCTTGAACAGCACCTTCTACGTAAGCTACGAGTATCACGGGACATTCTACGACATCGAGACCTACAATGTATCCCAGGCAGATCTGGAGGCGCTTCTGAACAGCCTCTTAGCCCCATAGGTACAAGCTCCCCTGCCATCGGCAATCGGCGGCAGGGGAGTGCTCTATTCCATCCAGAAGGGGACCCCAGGCGAGCCGATTCCAAGTGGCGTCTGTGAGCGCAGCTGGGAGAGCGGGGTGGAACGCAGGAAAATTGTATGACAATTTCACTATTTTTCGGTGATGCCCTGAGAACCACCCTTTATTTTGTTTAATCTGTCATACGGTGCTTCGTTTTATTACAGTTTCATTGCATTTCAAGTATTCCCATTGAATCTTTGCATCGCATGGTATACCATACCGTTCGCGGAGATCATCCGCGGTGGGCTGGCACCACAAGAACCCGTGGATAAGCGGTAGGAGGAGAACATCTCCGCAGGAACCGTACGTCGGCCGGGCGACCCTAGAGTATTCCCGGACGCATGCAGTAGAAGGGCAACCGATGGGACTGTGTCGTTGCGCGGGCAACCGAAAAACCAGCCGAGGGGAGAGGGACGGGCGAGTGGTGCTACGGTATCACAGCCCTCCTCTTCTTTATCACCCGCTGTTTGAAAGGGGTGTTTCTGTGCAAGTATATCCCTGTCCTCACATGGCGATCCGGTCTGTGTTCCGCGCCGCAGCCTATTACGACCGCGAACTGGCGAGACACTCTCTGCTCATTCTGTACCTGGATGATTCTGCCACCGTACAGACCTGCACCGTCTCCTTTGCGGCGCGGAACTTCATGCATCTCACCGGGCTGTCTGCTGTGCGCGGAAAACCTTGCAGCAGCAAGCACTTCTACCATCTCGCCCTGAACAAACGGCTCAGTTACCGGGACGCCGACCACCTGATGGGCATCACGTCCCGCACGCGTCTTATCACCGTGGAGGCCGCGCTGAAGCATGTCCTGTATGCAGACCGGATCGGCACGTACAACCATGCCGGCCCGCTGCTCTTCACCGAGCCCATCCTCAAAAAGCTCAGTCCGTGCATCGGCTTCAAACGAGACCGGAGTACTGGCGCATACCTCCCTAATGTGCTGATCCAGGTGGACCCCCGCAGGAAGCTCCCAGAGCTGCACAAGGTCTGCGCCATCTTCCGGAAGAGAGATGGCGAGACGGAGTACACCGAACTCACCCACATTGCGGATGACGTCACCTGGGATGGGATCGTATTCCCAGAGAAGATACAGTACCTGAAAGATCTTGTTGTGCAGGTGGCATGTACGAGAAGGAGATTGGCAGAACGGTTCAAAACCATTGTCTTGCCCCCTGAAGAGGCAGAGCATGCCAAGCAGGCAATTTGATCATTGTCACAAATTCGGGCAGTTAAATAGCAGAAGAATTGTACAATCTGCACAATTCTTTGATTGTTGGGATCTTCCTCTTGACTTCCTCCATTAGAAGGTGTATCATGATCACGTCAGGGGGAGAAACCCCAGGTGGGCTAGCACCATAACCCGTTGGTTGTGCGGTAGGAGGAGACAGTGTCTCTGCTGGAACCGTAACGTCGAGCGGACGACCTTTAAATATTTCCGTAATTTGTGCAGTAGAAGGGAAACCGATGGAACTGTAACGTTGCGCGGGCAACCTTAAAACTAGCCAAGGGAAGAGGGAAGGGCGCGTATTGCTACGGCATTACGGTCCTCCTCTTTTTTTGCAGCTTTCCAACACTGTATTACAAAGAGATGATTTACTTGGCATTGACTGAAAACGATCTTTCCATTATTTCTAATGCTGCTGCAATCTATGCTAAGGAATTGTTGGGTTATTCCCTCGTTATACTATACAAAGACTCCTCTACCTCATTGAACTCTTACACAGTTCATTTTAACGAGAGGAATTTCATGCACCTCACAGGAGTATGCCATAAAAGTATAGAAAACTATAACACAGGCCGTTTCTTTCATCTCGCATTAGAGAGGCGTCTCGACAAGTACGAATTTGAAATGGCAAACAGGCATACAACGCCCCGCAAGTTGGAGGTTATAGAAGCTACATTAAAGAATGTACCACACGCTTACATGATCGGTACATACAATAATATAGGCCCACTGCTTATTACAGATAGGATTATTGGGAATATCTACTCGTGTGTTGGATTTACAGCAGACGAGTACAATGGTTTAAACTACCCCAATACGCTTCTGAAAGGGATCTTGTCCAAAGTTCGTGACCCAAATTTTTCCATCAAGATAATGAACATAAAAGAGGGTGGAGTGCACGTAGC
>CANRFN010000054.1 GCA_947629915.1 uncultured Oscillospiraceae bacterium
CCTTCGTTGGGTATCCCTCCCAGGGGCCCCCCTCCCAGGATCTCTGCTTACTACAGAGATCTTCTGAGAGGGGAAGTGCATCCCCGATAATGCACGAAGCGGCCCAAATTCCGTCCGAACAAATGGAACGAACCCTACTCCCAGAACATTCCTCTGACCGAGATGAGTCTGGGCGTGTATGACTACTATTTTCGGATTGTTACGCCCTTAGGATATCCCGACATGACAGAGACCATCGCCCTCCCCTGCGATGTCCGATACTACGCCAACCCCGGCGATGCAGAACCGGTGCTCACCCTGACTAAGGGCACGAATGTGCACGTTGGCATCCACGATGCGAATGGTTCCTCCATCTTCTGCTGGCCGGACTACCAGAAGGGCTGGCGGTACGGATCACCGCTGGCGGCAGAGGAAAGCACCGGGGACACGGGCACGGCCATGTACTTTGTCCGCACTGCGGATCTGAAGAAAGTGGCGAAGACATTCGTTGACATGAACTGGGATGTTCTCTCTCGCATCTTCAATTCCTATTCCAAGACCGAGACAACCAATTCCCTCGTTCTCAGAATAGACCGGAGCCTTTATCAGGAAGGCTGCTTCGACTCCCCAGACCTGTAGAGGAAAGAGGCCAACAGAGTACAGCCAAAATTCGGCCCCACACCGGCAGCGCCGGTATGGGGCTTTTCTGTTCTCCCACACCAAACCGCCTCCCGTTCGGAAAATCCATCGGCTTAAGCGGAGGCTGTCCCGGGGGGGAGAACGATTCTGCATCGCCAAACAATATAGCCCATGTGGTGTACTGTTTCCCGCAAAGTGTCCAGAAACGTGCGGATTTTTAAAAAGTGTACTTGTCCTTCCCGACCGCCAGAGGTATCATTGCATTTCAGACAAACTGTCTAGAAAAGAGTTTTGCTGTCTGGAAAAATACCATCCGAGGAAGGCATCGCACCATGAGCTACTACGAAGATATCGTCATGCAGACGCAGATGATGTACTCCCGCTACTACAACCTCTACGCCGCCGGGAAGACCCCGTATCCCCTCTCTGAGCGCCCGCCCCTGCCGTACCAGGAGCAGATCACACGGCTGGTACGGGAGATTCAAGCGGCAGACTGCGTTGTGGTGGGCGGCGCATCCGGCCTCTCGGCTGCCGGCGGCGGCGACTTCTACTACGAGGACAACGCCTCCTATCGGAAGTACTTCGGCAAATACGCGGAGAAGTACCACTTCAACGGCGCCTTCGATGGCATGATGCACCGTTGGCCCACCCGGGAGGAGTACTGGGGCTATCTCGCCACCTTCCTCCACACCACCCAGACGGCGCCGGTCCGCAAGCCGTATCAGGACCTGTACGCCCTGCTCCAGGGCAAGGACTTCTTTGTCCTCACCACCAACCAGGACACCCAGTTTGTGAAGCTGTATCCAGAGGAGAAGGTGGCCGAGATCCAGGGGAATCACCGCTTCTTTCAGTGCGCCAGCTGCTGCACGGACCACACCTGGGATGCGGTCCGGCCGGTGCAGGAGATGATCCACGCCATGGGAGAGGACACCGCCATCCCCAGCGGCATGATCCCCCGCTGCCCCCACTGCGGCGGAGAGGCCTTCCCCTGGGTGCGGGGATATGGGAACTTCCTGCAGGGGAAGAAATACGAGGCGCAGTATGAGAAGATCTCCCGGTATCTGCTGGCACACCAGGACAGGCGCATCCTGTTTCTGGAGCTGGGCGTGGGCCGCCTCACCCCCATGTTCATCCAGGAGCCTTTCTGGACCCTCACCTATCCGGATGCCCGCTATGTGGCTGTGAACAACAAGTACAACTTCCTGCCGAAGCAGATCGAGGACAAGGGCATGGTGCTAGTGGCGGACATCGCCCAGGTGCTGGAGGACGCCCGCGCCGCGATGGAGCGCCAGGCATGAGGGAAGACCGGCAGGCGGTGCTCCTGCAGCTGGCAGAGGAGATCCATCGGGCAGCTGCTATCGTGATCGGCGGCGGCTCCGGCCTCTCCAGCGCCGCCGGGTACGATCACTACCACTGGTCTCCCGCCTTCGATGACATCCTCGGCCCCTTTCGGGACAACTACGGCTTTCCCTCCCCCATGGCCGTCTTCTACTACTGCTTCTCCAGCTTTGGCGCCGAGTGGGCGTACTACAGCCGGTACATCCGCGCCATGTGGGATGCGCCCACGGGGCAGCCGTACCTGGACCTGCGGGCGATGGTCTCCGACAAGCCCGTCCATGTCCTCACCACCAACGTGGACCGGCAGTTCTTCCGGGTGTTTCCGGAGGAGCAGATCTGCGCCTTTCAGGGGGACTTCGGGTACTGTCAGTGCAGCCAGCCCTGCCGGGACGCCATCTGGGAGAACCGCAGCCTGGTGGAGGCGCTCACCGCCCAACTGGACGGCGTCTCCCTCCCGGAGGACGCCGTCCCCCGCTGCCCGGACTGTGGCCGGGTGCTGGTGCCCTGGGTCCGGGACGACACCTTCCTGGAGGGGGCGTACTGGCACCAGGCCTGGACCGCTACCATGATTTTCTCCGGCACTGGCTGATGGATTCTCCCGGCAAGCACGTCCTGCTGCTGGAGCTCGGCGTGGGGGACATGACGCCCAGCATCATCAAGCTGCCCTTCTGGGAGCTCACCGCCAAGAACACAAACGTCTTCTACGCCTGTCTCAACCAGGCGGCATCCCACGGCCCGGAGCACCTGCAGAACCGCAGTCTCTACCTCCAGGGGGATCTGGCGGAGACGCTTTCGGAGCTGCGGCAGATTCTCACCGCAGCACATTGAAACCCACGAGGAAGGAGCTTATCCAACATGCAGACAGATTGGAATCAGATCGCCGAGAGGATCCAGAGCGCAGACGCCGTCCTGATCGGGGCCAGCAACGGCCTCTCCATCACGGAGGGGCTGCACCTCTTTGCAGACAACGCCGCCTTTGAAAACCTGTTCGGGGATTTCAAGCGGAGGTATGGGATCCGCTGCCTCCTCCACGGTATGGGCGCCCGCTGGCCCTCTGAGGAGGAGAAGTGGGCCTTTTGGAGCCGCGCCATCCAGCACTATTGCCTGGAATATCAGCCCACCCAGGTGATGGAAGACCTGAAGGCCATTGTGGGGGACAAGGACTACTTCATTGTGACCTCCAACGGGGAGTGCCACTTCGAGGCCTGCGGGTTTGCCCCGGAGAAGATCTACGAGATCGAGGGCACCTGGCTGAACATGCAGTACGTACGTCCCTGCCACGAGATCCTATACCCCGTCTCCGATGCCGTGAGGAAGATGGCCGCAGCAGAGCAAAACGGCCGCGTGCCCTCCGAGCTGGTGCCCCGCTGTCCCCGCTGCGGCGGTCCCATGGCGGTGCACATCGCCGCCGGCAACGGTTTTCTCGAGGACACTGCAGCTCAGGAGCGGTACAGTGCCTTTCTGGAACGCTATCACGGGAAGCACCTGGTAGTGCTGGAGCTGGGCATCGGCTGGCGCAACCAGCTCATCAAGGCGCCCCTCATGCGGCTGGTGGCCCGAGAGCCCCATGCGGTGTATGTCACGGTAAACTTAGGGGAGGTCTATATCACAGAGGACATCCAGGACAAGTCCTTCGGTATCGATGGGCCCCTCAGCGATGTGCTGGCCAGCCTGCGGAAGGCCTGTGGCAGATAGCGCGATACCCTTCCAATACAAAGCCGCCCGGACAGCTCCTCCAGGCGGCTTTCACACTCTCTTCTTCTCTCAGAAGCCAGTCTCTTCTGGCAAACCGTTTTTCAGTTGGTGTCTGTTCCGGGCAGGATGTGCAGCAGATCGGAAAAGGCCGTCAGATCATAGTCCTCCTCGCCGCAGCCCTTGGCGTCTCCGAAGAGGGCGAGGGCTGTCATATGAGCGGCTTTGGCGGCCTGGATGCCGGACTTGGCGTCCTCCACCACGGCGCAGGCCCGGCAGCCCAGGCCCAGCTTCTCCGCGGCCTTCAGGAACACCTCCGGGTCCGGCTTGGAGTGGGTGATGTCGGTGCCATCGGCGATGGCGTCAAAGAAATCCGCCAGGCCAATCTGGCTCAGGATGAACTTGGTGTTCCTGCTGGAGGACCCGATGGCCAGCGCGTATCCCCAGTTCCGCAGTTCTAGCAGGGTGTCCCGCACCTCATCGGAGAGATCTGCGGGAGACATGTTCTGCAGCAGTTCCCGGTATGTGGTGTTTTTCTCCTCCGTAAAGGCCACCTTCTGGGCCTGGGTGTAGGACTCCTTAGCCTGCTCCAGGATGATCTCCAGGCTGGCCATGCGGCTCACGCCCCGCAGCCGGTTATTGATGGTCTCATCGAAGGGGATCCCCAGCCGGTCTGCCAGGGCCTTCCAGGCGAGATAGTGGTATTTGTCTGTGCTGCAGATCACCCCGTCCAGGTCGAAGATCACAGCCCTTTTCTGCAATGTCACGGGAGAGAGTCCCCTTTCATCCATTTTTTTCAATTCCTTCAGCGTCTGCAGCAGCTCGTCCAGCATTTTATCGGTGGCCTTCAGCACTTTCTCAATGCCCGCGCCGTCCAGGTTGTCGTAGTGGATGCCCACCTCCAGAACGGCGGGTTTCCACTGCGTCGCCGCCAGGGCTCTGGTCCACCGCTCACAGATCACGCCCTCCCGGTGGCCGGCAAACTGGGAGACCGTGCAGGTTCCATCCGGGTGGACCACCCCCACTGCGCCGATGTGGGCCTTATCGCCGCCGTAGAGGGAGATGTTCACGCCCTCGTCCAGCACCAGCACCTGGGCGGTGATGTTCTTGCCGCGGTAGTTTCGGTGCAGCCTGAATTGCCTCATAGCCCTGTCCACTCCCGCGGTGTCTCCAGATCGAACTGAGACAGGATCCGGCACACCGTCTGCCGGGTGATGTCCTGTGCCGTCTGGGGGTGGTTGTACCAGGCGGGCACGGGCGGCAGGATCACCGCGCCGAGCTGGCTGGCCTCGTAGAGGTTCCGGAGATGCACCGTAGACAGCGGGGACTCCCGGGCCACCAGCACCAGTTTCCGCCGCTCTTTCAGGCACACATCGGCGGCCCGGAGCAGCAGGTTTTCAGAGTAGCCGGAGACGATGCCTGCCACGGTCTTCATACTGCAGGGCACCACGATCATGCCCATGGTCTTGAAGCTGCCGCTGGCAATGGCGGCGCCAATGCTGTCTATGGGGTAGCAGATTGAGGCCAGCTGCTTCAGGTCCGCCAGGGTCATGCCGGTCTCCTGCTGCAGGGTGAGCGCCCCGCCCCGGGAGACCACCAGGTGGGTCTCGATCTCCGGATGGCGCTGCTGCAGTTCCCACAGCAGATCCACCGCCAGGGGCGCCCCGGAGGCGCCGCTCACGCCGATGATCAGTCGCCTAACCATGGAGCCATCTCTCCGGGTCCACCTCCAGGAAGGGCGCCCGGCGGAAGTGGTCTCTCAGGGGGAAGGGAACGGTGCAGTCGAAGATGGTTTTGCAGGAGATGCCGATATCCAGGATGGAGGGGGAGTATGCCGGGTTGGAACTGGGGTCCAAGGGATGGCACCGGACGCCGGGGATGGTGATGATGTCCCGGTCCCCTTGGAAGCGGGTGTTCATGGCCCACAGCACATCGTTGGGGTCGAAGATGTCCACGTCCTCATCCACCAGGATCACATGCTTCAGCTCCGGGAAGGCGGAGAACGCCAGAAGGGCCGCCTGCCGCTGTTTGCCCTCGTCCGTGGGGACGGTCTTCTTGCACTGCAATACCGCCATGTATTTGCCGCCGCCGGCCCGATGGGCGTAGCAGTTCACCACCTTGCCGGGGAGAGCCTTGTGGATCATGCCCAGGATGCTTGCCTCGGTGGGGATGCCGGCCATGTTCACATGCTCCTCGCTGGGGCCAATGCAGGTCTGCATGATGGGATTCTTTCGGTGGGTTACCGCCTTCACCTTCAGCAGCCAGCACACATGGGAGGCGGGGCCGTTGTATCCGGGGAACTCCGGCATGGCGTAGCCGGTGTGGGTGTTCTGGTCCTCCACCACATGGTTGCTGCCGGGGAGGATCTCCCCCTCGATGACGTACTCCGCATTGGCGATGGCGTGCTCCTGGACGGAGACGCAGTGCACCAGCTCCACCGGGCGCTGCCGGAGGGCGCCGGCAATGGAGAGCTCGTTGAAGCCCAGGGGCGTCGTGGGCGGCTCGAAGCAGGACAGCACCTCGATGGCCGGGTCCACGCCGATGGACACCGAGATGGGCAGTGGCTGTCCCAGCTCGGTGGCCCGCTCCGCCATGGCGCCGATGTGCCGGGAGCCGGGCTGCAGGAAGATGGAGAGCTCGTCTTTGCCCTGGATGCACATCCGGTGGATGGTAACATCGGAGAGACCGGTGTCCGGGTGGGTGGCGTAGCACATGCCCAATGTGATGTACGGGCCCGCGTCCACCGGGGTATTGGTGGGGGCTGGAATCAGCTTGTTCAGATCAAAGTCCGGCTCCGTGGCCAGGTGGACCTCCTCCTGGCAGGGGGCGGGTCCCTCCACCACGATAGGCTGCATGGGATTGGACGCGCAGGACTGCACCAGCCAGCCCAGTTCTTCCTTCTTGCAGCCGAAGAGGTTGGCCACCCGGGCGCGGCTGGCCAGCACCCCGATGGCCACGCTGGCCTCGGGGTGACTCTTTACGTTGTGGAACAGCATGGCCGGGCCGTCCACGGTGGTGGGCCGCATCACGGTGCCGCCGGCGCCCACATAGCGGTACACGCCGGAGAGCTCGGCGGCCGGGTCCACCGCCACGTTGGTCTCGATGAGTTGTCCCGGGGTCTCCCGCAGCACCGCAAGGGCGGTGCGCAGGTCCAATATTTCTGTGCGGTGATCCATGAAAGCGCCTCCTTATAGATGGGTATCCTCCAGCCCGCAGAAGGGGTCCACCGGGTTGACGCCGGTAAAGGGAGAGCACCCCAGCAGCTTCCCCAGGGCGAGGAGCACCGTGGCGCGGGTGGCGGAGTATGCGTTGATGTAGGTCTGCACCCGCGGGATGTCCTGCAGGTGATAGGGGTTGGCGAAGGAGATGAAAGCGGTGGGTTCCTCGTGGACGAACCGTGGGATCTCCAGGGCGTGCTTGGGACACCAGGCGATCCGCACCGCCGTCAGGTTGCTGGCGGCAGGCATGTTGCAGAGGATCAGGGTGAGCCGGTCCTTCGGCAGGTTCCGGGTGCCGTGGAGGTCGTCCGCGAAGGGGTCGTAGCGGCCCACCTGAAAGCCCTGGGAGGTGAGGTATTCTGCGGCGAGGTCTGTGAGGGAGCCGTCATAGGTGTCGTCCGTGCCCAGGGTAACCAGCCGAATCTTGGGCCAGCGCTCGGGGCTCACAGGCACCAGGTGCTGGATGTCCTTCACCAGGGTTATGGCCCTGTCTGCACACCGGAACTGCTCCTCCGTGGGGCGCACATCGGGCAGCGGCCGGGCTTCCGCCAGGTTTGCCTTGAGGGCCAGCACCCGGGTCACCGCCTCATCCAGCCGCTCCGGGCTGATGAGGCCGCTGTCCACCCCGGCCAGCACGTACGAGATGTCCTCCCGGATGTCCGTGCCGAAACACAGCATGTCGCAGCCGGCGGCGATGCTGGTGGGGATGGCTTTCTCCCGGGGCACGGTCATGGTATATCCGCCCATGATGGTGGCATCGCTGATGATGAGGCCGTTGAAGCCGAAGCGCTCCCGGAGGACGCCGGTGAGCATTTCCCGGGACTGGCTGCCGGGGAGCAGCTCTCCCTCCGGGTTGATGGCCCGGATCACATTGGGCTGGATGATATGTCCCGCCATGATGGTGAGCAGGCCTTCATCGATGAGGGAACTGTAGATGGCGCCGTAGCTGGCAAACCACTCGTCTGCAGTGAGGGAGTTGTACGTGGGGTGCAGGTGCTGGTCCCGGTAGTCCACCCCGTCCCCGGGATAGTGCTTGCAGGAGGCAGCCACGCCGTACGCCTGCACCGTGCGCACAAACACCTTGGCGTTGGCCAGCACCCGGGCCGGGTCGCTGCCGAAGGTGCGCATGTTGGTGATGGGGTTCTGGTAGTTCATGTCCAGGTCCACCACCGGGGAGAAGGTCCAGTTCACCCCCACGCTGCGGCCCTCCAGGGCACAGACCTTGGCAAAGGCCTCCGTGCAGGTGAGGTCGTCCGCGGCGGCGATCTGCAGATTGTTGCCGAAGTAGGTGCCATCTGTGATCACCCCGGCGCCGCCCTCCTCCAGATTGGCGGCCTTTAAAAGGGGAATCCGGGCATACTGGTCCAGGGAGGCGTACTTCTCCCGCACCTCTGCCGCCGGGGCGGGGCGAAAGAGCACGCCGCCCACGTTGTACTGCCCCACCAGTTCGACAAGGCCCTCCGGGGTCTCCGCATCCCCCAGGACACAGAACAGCTGTCCCGCCTTCTGCGCCGGGGAGAGGGAGGCCAGGGTATTGCGCACCCAGTCGATCTGATCGTCCTTCAGAGTGAAGGGTTTGTCCCGCAGCCGGTCCAGGTTCATCATGCCGTCCTCCTCACAGGTGTTCTTTCAGCCAGCCCCACAGCACCCGCATGTTCCACGGGCTGGAGTACTCCTTGTCCTCGTGGTCCGCGTTGGGCAGGGGCACAAACTCCACCCGGCCGGGGCCCAGCTTCTGGTAGATCGCGTTTACAAAGTTCACGCTCTGGGCAAAGGGCACCAGCCGGTCCATGCAGCCGTGCTCCACCAACATGGGGGCCATGGCCTCGTTGATGTAGGTGGTGGGGTCCGCCTGGGCCAGCCATTCATCGGAGAGCTCCGGCAGGGCGCCTCCCATATAGCTGCTCTCGGCGGAGCGGGGCTCATCGTGATCGGCAAAGCTCACGCCGTTGGCCCGGGCCTGTTCATCCATGTGCCGGAAATCGATGGGGCCGAACTGGTCCACGCAGGCCTGGACCGCGCAGGAGCCCACCAGGCTCTTTCCCTCTTCCCCGGGGAACTGTCCGTTGGGGATGTTCATGCCCATCAGGGCCGCCAGGTTGCCGCCGGCGCTGCCGCCCAGGGCGCAGATCCGGTTGGGGTCTATATCGTATTGGGCCGCATGCCGCCGGAGGAAGCGGAAGGCCTCCCGGCAGTCCAGCACGGCGGCGGGGAAAATGGCCTCTCCGCTGAGCCGGTACTCCACGGAGGCGATGGCAAACCCGTGACGCAGGCCCTGGAGATAGGTGTCCATGTGGTCGTCCCGCTTATCCCCCATGCCGAAACCGCCGCCGTGGATGTGCACCACCAGAGGAAAGGGACCGTCCCCCTCGTCCGGCAGGTAGAGGTCCAGCCGCTGGTTGGGGGATTCCTCTGCATAGGGGATGTCCAGGAATTTGCGCTGCACCCAGCTCACATCCGCCAGCTTGATCTCCATCTGGGGCGGTGCGTCAAACTGAAGAGAGCCGTCCAGGCCGGCAAAGTCCTCTGTGGCGAAGGGTTGATTGGATTCCATGTTGAAAAACCTCCTGAAAAAAGTGGCCAGGGCAGGCGGGTAGATACCATCCGTCTGCCCTGGCGGGGGAAAGAGAAGGAGAACGTGCGTTGATTGAATTACTTGCCGGGGTGTTCGCCGTCCATGGCGGACATATACTGGGGTGCATACTTCTCCACGTTGAGCAGCAGCACGACCACCAGGATGGCCACGCCCAGGATGGCGCCCAGCCAGGTGTAGTCAAAGCGAACGGCGCTTACGATGCTGTCTGTCACAACGGCTTCCGGGCCGCCCACGTAGCCCACGCCGGCCAGAATCCAGCCGGTGAGAGCGCTGCCGATGCCCACCTTGGAGCCAATGGACTGGGCGGAGGAGATCAGGCCCTCGGAGTGAACGCCGGTCTTCCAGTAGCCGTAGGCCACCACGTCAGGGACAAGGGCGAAGACGGCGCTGAGCAGCGGGCCGGCACCAAAGGCGCGGATCACTGTGCCGATCACCACCAGGGTGGTGTTGTTGCCGGCGAGGCCGGTGATGGCAAAGCCGATGATCAGCAGCACGGCGCCCATGCCCAGGAACACCTGCTTGGACCAGCGCTTGGAGATGGAGGGCATGGCGAAGAGGATGATGATGCCGGGCAGCTGGCCGGCAGTCATAAGGACGGACATGAACATGGGGTTGTTCAGCACGATCTGGCAGTAGTACATCTGGGCGCCGATGGCGTTGGCATTCATCATGAGGGAGAACACGCCGATGAGCATCAGCAGCCAGAAGTAGCGGTTTTTCAGCACGGCGGGGAGCTGCTGGGACATGGGGACGGTCTCGGGGGCGGGGGTTTTGTCATCGCCGGTGCCGATCTCATGGTTGAGAAGGCCGGAGACCAGGATGAGGACGCAGGCCACAGCGCCCAGTACGAAGCTGGAGACGGTCCAGCCGAAGTTGGTCACCAGCGGGGTTATGGCAACGCCGGCCAGCATGCCGATGAGGTTGTTGCCCAGGGCGGAGAAGGTGGCCAGCATGGTGGAGTCCTCCCGGTCCCGGGTCATCAGGGGCAGCAGGGCGGTGTTGGCGATGCCGTAGATGGTGTATACGATGCAGTTCATAAAGATGTACGTGATGTAGGCGTACACCAGTTTTCCGGTCTCTCCCAGGCCGCTGGGCACGTTCATCAGAAGGACAATGCCCAGGAGCGTGAGCGGTGCAGAGGCGATGAGCCAGGGACGGGCCTTGCCCCATTTGGTGTGGGTCTTGTCCACTATGCCGCCCATCAGGAAGTCACTGACACCATCAAAGATGCGGCAGACCAGGAACATGGTTGCGATGGCGCCGGCGCCGATCAGCGCGGTGTCGGTGTAATAGTTCAGCAGAAAGGCCGCTGCGATCTGGTTGAAGACACAGCCGCCGCCGGTGCCGATCCCGTATGCCAGCTTGTTCAGCAGCGGGACCTTCTTGTGGGTTTCCTTCCGTTTTTCCATAAGACATCCTCCTTGTTGTGATAGTGGTGTGCCATTTGGGATGGCGCGATTATAAAACCAGGCAAATCGCACAAACAATTCTTTTTCCCCTGTCATTGATTCACGTTTGGAATCCGAAATCGACTTTCTGCAAAAATGGAATTGCTCCATCAAACCGGTACTGCTATAATCAAGCTGCATCGATATCCAGATACAGGGAGGGGTCCATATGGAAATCTCGTACTTTAGGGAATTTGTCGTGCTGGCGGATACCCGCAACTACTGGGCCGCCGCCGAACGGCTGTTCATCGGTGAATCCTCACTCTCCAAGCACATCAAGACATTGGAAAAGACCTTGGGCGCCCCGCTGTTTGCCCGCACCTCCCGGAAAGTGGAGCTCACGGAGTTCGGAAAGCTGATGCTGCCCTACGCCCAGTCTGTGGCCAAGCTGCAGTATGAGTATGAGGCCGCCGCCTACCGCTATCTCAATCAGGAGAGTGTGGCATTGAACATCGCCACCATCCCCGTCATCGCCCACTACAACATCACAGACAGCCTGGTCCAGTTTCAGCTGAACCACCCCAACGTGCCGGTGAACATCCAGGAGGATGACACGCTGGTGGTCCGGGAGATGCTGCTGGAGCACAAGTGCGATATTGCGATCTTCCGAGACAGCACCGCCTATCTGGAGCACGACCCGGACAAGGAGAGCCGCATTGTAAAGGTGCCGTACTGCACAGACCGCCTCGTGGCCGTTCTCCCCTACGACCACCCCCTGGCAGAGGAAAAGGAGATCCGGCTGCCCCAACTGGCCACGGAGTACTTTGCCCTGATTCGCCCGGGCACCATGCCCTATGACCTCTGCATGCGGGTCTGCAAAGAGTCCGGCTTCACCCCCCAGGTGCTGTTCACCAGCCACAACCTGGAGGCCATCCTGGACATGGTGCGCAAGGGGAGCTGCGTGTCCCTCCTCTTCCAACACCATGTCACCTTCCCCCACAACATCCCCACCATGCCGGACATGCCGGGTCCCTTTGCCGTGGTTCCCATCTCCCCGGAGATCCAGACCACGGTGTGCCTGGCATACCGGAAGGGAGAGAAGCTGTCTATTCCAGCAAACCACTTCCTGGACTACTGTAAGATGACAGCCCCCAATTGATTCCGAAACAGAAAACAAGTCCCCCAAGGAAGAATTGATCCTTGGGGGACACTTCTTTAAGATTGAGATCACCAGGCATAAATCGTTGAGGAGGAATTGAAATGCAGCATATCCCCGTTGTGAACCGGACGATGGAGCTGGCAGACTGTGCGGCAGACTGGTTCCTGGATGAGGAACACCAGGTCTGGTGTCTGGAGGACATCCTCTACACAGAGAAGGCCACCACGCCAAAGTTCCAGCGCATGAGTATCTTCGTCCCGAAACCCTACCTGTCCGCCCCGGGCGTCATCGACCCAAAAGGTACCATGGGCCGCTACACCGCCAGCACCGCCCCGGTGGTCTTTGAGAACAACTCCGCCGGCTACATGCAGATGCCCCACACCTGGCTGGGCGGCCCCCGGGACGAGGCGGGCAAGTACCTGGAGCAGGGCATGGTGTACGTCACCTGCGGCTGCCGGGGAAGAGAGAGCCGGGACCAGGACGGCCGCCTCTGCGGGAAGTCCCCCTGGTCTCTGGTGGACCTGAAGACCGGCATCCGCTTCCTCCGCCACAACGCGGCCGCCCTTCCCGGCAATCTGGACCGGATCATCTCCGTGGGCTGGAGCGCCGGCGGGGCCATGTCCTCGCTGTTGGCTGTTACCGGCAACTCTCCCCGGTATGCGTCCTACCTCCGGGAAAACGGCGCCTTCATGGACCAACGGGACGACGTCTACGCCGCACAGATCTACTGCCCCATCATCGACCTGGACCACGCGGACCTGGCCTACGAGTGGCAGTTCCAGAACGACCCGGAGAACGAGGCCAGCCCTGCCGGACCCGCAGGTGTCATGACGCCATTCCAGGCGGCGCTGTCCAAAAAGCTGGCAGCACAGTATGTGGCGTACTTCAACAGCCTTGGCCTGCGGGACCCGGAGACCGGCGAGCCCCTCACCCTGGGCGAGGACGGCCGCTCCGGCACCGCATACACCTACCTGATGGCCCGTCTGGAGGATGCCGCATCGGAATACCTCCATCGCCTCGCCGCAGGCACGCTGCCGGAGCACTACACTCCCGAGGACTACCTCTCCGGCAACTATATCCGCCAGGTGGCGGCACCCCAACCCGCAGATGACGTCAAAGACGATATCGGTCTCCACCACGCCGGCGCCCCGGTGGCCCTGCCGCCTCTGGACGGCGGACCTGCGGGAGACAAGCCCATGGGCCCGCCCACGCTGGGAGATCTGGTGTCCCGCCCGCCCAAGGGTGTGCCGTACCACGGTCCGGAGTTTCCCACCGTGGATGCCCCCGGCACGGATAAAAGAAGCTGGCTCCATTGGGACGGGGAAAAGGCCTCCATCTCAGACCTGGACAGCTATACCCTGCAGCACCGCCGCCGGATGAAGCCCTGCACCTCTTTCGACACCCTCCCCATGGACAGCGGCGAGAACCAGGAGTTCGGCACGCCGGAGCGGGACTACATGCACTTCAACACCACCATCGCCGATGCCATCGCGGAACTGAATGACCAGTTCCCGGAGGAGTATCAGCGCTACTACGCCGCATACGCCGCCGCAAAGGGAGACGGGGCACTGGCGGACCGCCGGTATCTCATCAACCCCCTGCACTTCATCGGCGGCCAGGAGACTAGCGATGCCGCCTCCTTCTACCGGATCCGGGTGGGCGCCTCCGATGCGGACACCTCCTTCATCATCTCCATGACACTGGCGGTGAAACTGGCCAACGCCGGGTACCCGGTGGACTACGCCCTGGTCTGGGAGAAGCCCCACTGCGAGGCAGATTACCCCGGCGAGGTGTGCCGCTGGATTGCGGAGATCGTCTAAAGCGCACGGATTCACCATAAGGAGTCTTAGATCATGAAACAGAAACTGCAATCCGCCCTTGCTCTGACGCTGGCCCTTCTGTTGGTTCTCACCGCCCTCGCCGGTTGCGGGGGCAATCAGAGCGGCAGCCTACTGGATGGGGAAGCTCAGACCACTCCCACAGCGCAGCCTACGGTAGAACCCACGGAACAGCCCACAGCAGACCCCACTGCGGAGCCCACGGAGCAGCCGGCTGAATCCGCTGCCCCTCCGGAAGAGACCGCAGCCCCCACCGAGGCCCCGGGCAATGAGCCCTCCGCCACCGTCTCCGGCGACTATACCCTCTCCTTCGATGGCAACTTTGGTACCGAGACCTTCACCATGACGCTGAACGAGGACGGCACCTGCCACCTGGCCTCCTCCAACGGGATGATGGGGCCTTGGGACGGCACATACACCGCAGACGGCACCCACATCACGGTGGAGAAGCTGGAAAATCCCGGCGCCCAGATGGGCAAGAACCCGGACCTCTGGGCCAACTGGTTTGAGACCGGCACCGGCGCCTGCGAGCTGGACCTGAATGCAGACGGCACCTTCACCTTCGTAGAGCGGGAAGGTGCAGAAGGCGGCATGTCCGGCGATCTCCCCGGCGGCCTGCCTGGTGGTCTGCCTGGCGGCGAAATGGGAGACCTGCCCCCAATGGACGGCTACACTACCTGGACCAATGAGCCATACGGCGATGCCGCAGCGCAGACCTTCAACGGCATGATGAAAGACGGACCCGGCGCCCGTCCCGTGGTGATTGTCGTCCCCGGCGGCGCATTCCGGTTCGTGGACGGCGGCAGGTACCAGACCATCGCTGAGATTCTCTGTGCGCAGAACTATCTGGTGATTCAGCTGAACTACACCGTTGGTGCGGGCACTTATCCCCAGGCCATCGTGGACGTGAAGACCGCGATCCAGTACGTGGTGGACCACGCAGACGAGCTGCACGCAGATACGGCGGACATCACCGTGATGGGCTGCTCCGCCGGCGGCTATCTCGCAGCCATGTCTGTCCTCACTGACGGAGACGATTTCAAAGCGGCAGACGATGCCCCCGCCTACACCTATCAGGTGAAGAACCTGGTGGAGTTCTTCGGTGCCACCCAGTGGATGACAGACGCCCTCTGCGGGGACATCGGCGCCAGCGCCCCCGAATCCGAATGGGTTGGCGGCGACGTGTCTGCCATGAGCGCGGAGGAGCGGGCCGTACTGGATCCCCTGACCTATCTGGATTCCTCTGATGTGACCAAGGTCTGGATCTCCAACGGCACAGCCGACACCACCATGCCCATCCTCAACTCCGAGCAGTTCTTCAGCGCCCTGAAAGCGGTGCTGGGTGAAGACAATGTCCACTACGAGGTAATCGAAGGCGCTGGCCATGAGGACCCCGCCTTCTACACCGAGGAGAACTTTGCCCTGGTGGTGGACTACATCAATTAGCCCCCTCTTCTTTCCTCTTCCCCGTCTGCCCCTCCGGTGCTCTGTCCGGAGGGGCAGATCGTATCTCCAGCCGTTTTGGGATTAAGCGCAACGCCGCCCGGACATCCCGTCCGGGCGGCGTTGAAGCTATTTTCTCTCCGAGGAGACTGCCGTGAGCCAGTGCTCTCGTCCATTCGCTTTCATCTCACAGACCTCCACATCATCTTCCGGGAAAACAGGGAGGTTTTCCCTGGTGTACAGCACGTAGTAGTTGTCTGTGCGCAGCATGGCCTCCGCAAGCTCCTCGAGTTCCATGTAATATTGCGGTTCCCCCAGGAATACGACACAATCATGCAATCGTCTCAGCTGGTGTTCCCAGTACCAATAAGACAATGCGGCACAGGGCTTGTCGCCGGAGACGTTGATGCCGCTGTCTGTGGGAAAATCAGTGTAGTCGTTCATCATCTCGTACAGCGCCGTCTTGCCCGTCCCGCTGTTTCCCCGGACAAGGGTGATCCGCTTGTGAAGGTCTAGGCGGTATACCACATTCCGGTTGCTCACTTCCACATGGCACATGTCTTTCCCACACTCCTCAAACGTATCTGCCGGCCTCATAGATGAGATCGTGCGCGTTCTTTACGACCTTCCCTGTATTCAACACTCTGATTTTGAATTCGCCCTGCTCAAACTCCATGAAGTGCCGCAGGTTCACCACCACTTTCTTCTTTTCCGCAATTCTCAAGAGCCATTTGGCACAGTTGTCTCCACAGTTTGAGGCGTTGAACACATGGGCAGGGTCGTTGTCTATCAGGATGAGTGTCTTCACCCCGCCAGACAGCCTTGTGGAACTCATATATCCGAAAACCGGGCTCCAAATGGCCCTCTCATCGACCACTTCGGATTTGTCCACCGCCCGTATCATCTCCCTGGACAGAGGCTTCGTGATCCACCGGTCCTGATAGGTGTTGTTAAAAAACAATTTCGTATTCAGAATTACGTCCGGCATGTCCCCGTAGAATATATTCAGCGTGCAGTATCGCTCTCCCACAATTTATACCATTTTATGACAGCTCCGTATTGCCTGACTCTCTCCATCATGCGTCTTCGTGCCTCCTGAAGCACCCGAGCGTCTCCTCACACATATCGGCCGGCCTCGTATATGAGGTCGTGGGCGTTCTTTACGACCTTCCCCGTATTCAACACCTTGATTTTGAACTCGCCCTTCCCGAAATTCATGAAATGCCGCAGGTTGATCACCACTTTCTTCTTTTCCGCGATCTTCAAGAGCCACTTGGCGCAGTTGTCTCCGCAGTTTGAGGCATTGAACACATGGGCAGGATCGTTGTCTATCAGGATGAGCGTCTTCACCCCGCCAGACAGTTTTTCGGGACTCATAATTCCGAAGATCGGGCTGATGATAGCCCTCGCATCGAAGACTTCAGACTTGTCCACGTCTCGGATCATATCTCTGGACAGCGGCTTCGTGATCCACTGATCCTTGTAGACGTTGTCGAAAAACACGTCTGTATTGCGAATCACATCAGGCATGTCCCCATAGTATATATTCAGCATGCAGTATTACCTCCACCACAGTTTATTCCATCCGACTCTCCAATCATGCGCCTTCCAGCATCCCGATAAGCACACGCAAAAGCCCTTCTCACATAAAGTCGCCAACCCCAAACACAAAGTCTCCCATGTTTCGTATGATTTTCCCCGTATTCAATACTCGGATTTTGAATTCGTCACTCCCAAAGTCCATCAGATGCCAAAGGTTGATCACCACCTTCTTCTCGGCAATCTTCAAAAGCCACTTCGCACAGTTGTTCCCGCAATAGGAGGCACTGAATATGTGGCTCGGATCGTTGTCTATCAGGATCAGTGTCTTCACGCCGCCGGAGAGTCTTGTGGGGCTCATATACCCGAAGACAGGACTCCAAATGGCCCGTTCATCGATCACTTCGGATTTGTCCACGTCCCGAATCATATCCCTAGACAGCGGCTTCGTGATCCACCGGTCCTTATAAGTATTGTTAAAATACAGTGATGCATCAAAGATTGCACCCGGCATGTCCTCGCAAAATACATTTAACAATAGTTAACGTCTCTCAATCTGTTTGAAGCTTGCTTCATCGATTCTATATTATTTTCATTTGCAAGTCAAGAACAATTTTTGCTCTCGCCGCATTTCTGCCGAAATGCAACGCCGCCCGGACTTCCCGTCCGGGCGGCGTTGTGCTTGATCTGCCTATTCTGCTGTCTGCTTCTTCTGGAGTCTCTGGATCTCCCGCTCCACTGCGTCTACCTCCTCGCCCTGGGTGATGCCCCAGTCCTCCCGGAGATTGACTCTGCTCTTGGTCCATCTCAATCGCCTTGGGAATGTCCCCCATGCGCTCATACAACTGGGCCATGGCCTGGATGGGGTCCACAAAGGCTTTGGGATGGGTCTGCAGCCGCCGGGCCTCCCGGTAGCAATCGAGAGCCCGATCATACTGCTGGTGGAAGGCATAGCCGTCTCCCAGGCTGGACCAGGCCATCCAGTCCTCCGGATAGTCCCGGACCATCTGCTCCCAGAGTTCCAGCGCCCGGGCACCGTCTCCCTTGGCGAAGGCGATCCTGGCCCGGTAGTCCAGGACGCGGAAGGTGTGGTTGATGCGGGCGAGCTTGTCGCAGCACGCCTCCGCCTCGGCATAGCGCCGGTCCTGGATGAGGCCGTCCATCAGCCAGAGATAGGCCCGCCAGTTGTCCGGGTGCTGGGCAATGAAGGCCTGGTACCAGTCGATGTAGTCCGTGTGGGGATACGCATACCAATCCTGGCACATCACGCCCACGGCATCTGCCAGCTCCCCATAGGCGTCCCTGCTATCCGGATCCAGCTGGATAGCCTCCTTGGCATAGTACTCCGCCTGTCTCCGGTGGGACTGGGCCTTGAAGTTCTCGATCCACGCCAGGATCAGCCGCACCTCGCTGTTCTTCGGCTCCCGGCGGGCCTTGTCCTGGAGAAACGCCACCTCCCGGTCCAGTACCGCGTCCTCCACCTCCCGGCTCTCATACAGCATGTTGCGGATCCGGGTGATGCGCTGCTCGTCTGTGAGGGCAAAGAGCTCGTCTATGGTTACCCCGAAGTACGCGGAGATACTGGGCAGCAGGGCGATGTCCGGGAGAGCGGCGTTATTCTCCCACTTGCTCACCGCCTGGCTGGTGACACCCAGCGCCGCGGCCACGGTCTCCTGGGTAAGTCCCCGCTGGGTGCGGAGGTTCTTGATCTGATTTCCAATTTCCATTCGTAATACCGCCTTTCACTTGCTGTCCGGACATCCTTAGGATACCAGATTTGCCGGCAAAAACAATGGCGGCGTGTTCAATGCGGTTCAACCGGCAGTTGGATTCGGACCGCTTCTCGGACTGCCCACGAAACATGCATTGCCACAGCTCCAATCCAGCCCAAAAGTCTTAACAAGTCTTCACAGGTATTAAAAAAGTCATAAGTTTACCTCCCCTCCCTTGACGGTTTTCCCGGAAACGCACTATAATTCAGGTGCTTTCTGAAGGAACAAAGGGGTCCGTGGAGAGTCTGGGAGATACGGTCTTCCGTCGGATTCCCGGTACAATCAGAGGGCAACGCGCAGGTTTTTCACATGGGAGCACTTTCTCAAGGAGGGGAAGCATCATGCAGAAGAGGCAGTTCATCGTCATCACGTTCTTTCTCAGCATCGGTCTGTGGATTGGGCAATTTCCTATGATCCACCAGAACTTCATGTACTCCGAGGACATCATGTACTTGCTCTGGTCTGACGCATCGTACAAATCGCCGCTGCTTCTGAGCCTTCTGGACAACGTATTCGGAAGGACTGCTCTGCTGGCCATGTTATTGCTGCCGATTGTCTCTGTGGTAGGCTGCTTCCTCGAAAAAGAGCACGTCAAAGTGGCCACAGTGGTTTGCGGCATATGCCTGATCTTCGGCGCCGTTATCCTTGCGGACAGCCTTACCAGTTTCCTGGCCACAGCCAACCGTGCGCATGTGGTCACTCCGCAATATCCTTCTTATACAACGGTGTCTTATCAGACGGAGCTGATTCATTTCATTGGCGCAGGTCTCATCGTCTTCTTGAACACATTGGGACTGAAGGCACAAACCGCTGTACATGCGTAAGCATCGAAGCCGCCTGGGTTGTAGCCCAGGCGGCTTTTCATCTGAACCGACACATTTCAGGAATTGTAACCCGCATTTTCTCCTTGACAGCCTCCCTCCAAGTGCACTATAATGCGTTCGGTTCCGCTGAAGCGGGCCGTCCGGCACTGAAGTGCTCTGCAAGTTTTCAATTTGAATTGCGTACTATGAAGGTATGCGTTTTCCCTGGGAAGGGACAACGCATGCTTTTTTTCTTTGGCATGCGGATCATCCGATTCAATTTTCAGGAGGCGGTATGAAAATGAGAACCCTGTATTTGGACTGCGGAATGGGCGCCGCAGGGGATATGCTGACAGCTGCGCTGTTGGAGCTTCTGCCGGACCCGGACCGATTTGTGGACAAGCTGAACGCTCTCGGCATCCCCGGCGTGGAATTTCGCCGTGAGAAGGCTGTGAAGAGCGGCATCACCGGCACCCACATGTCTGTCCTCGTCCACGGTGTGGAAGAGGAAGTAGAGGATCACGGCCACGAGCATCACCACGATCATGATCACGAACACCACCACGGCCATGAACACGAGCACCTGGATCATCACGACCAAGAGCATGACCATGAGCACTCTGACCATCATGACCATCCCCACGACCATGATCACGAACACGATCACTTGGACCATGACGACCTTGCGCCAGACCATGTCCACGAGCACCACCATGATCACGATCACGACCACACCCATGACCATGACCATTCCCACCACCATCACAGCGGGATGCACGACATCGAGCACATCGTTGCGGATCTGAAGCTTCCCGAAAAGGAGAAAAAAGATGTTCTCGCGGTGTACGGGCTGATCGCCGAGGCGGAGAGCCACGCACACGGCGTCCCCATCTCCGAGATCCACTTCCACGAAGTCGGGACAATGGACGCGGTGGCAGACATCACGGCGGTCTGCCTGCTAATGGACGAGCTGGCGCCGGATGAGGTGGTCTGCTCCCCCGTGCACGTCGGGTGCGGCCATGTCCACTGCGCCCACGGGATCCTGCCCGTCCCGGCGCCCGCCACGGCATACATTCTCCAAGGGGTGCCCACCTATGGCGTGGCTATCCAGGGAGAACTGTGCACGCCAACCGGCGCCGCGCTGCTCAAGCACTTTGTCTCCCGCTTTGGCGACATGCCCGTGATGAAGACCCTGGCCATCGGCTACGGCATGGGCAAAAAGGACTTTGGAATGGTGAACTGCGTCCGTGCTCTGCTCGGCGAGGGCCAGGATAAGACGGACACGGTCCTGGAGCTCTCCTGCAATGTAGATGATATGACCGCTGAGGAGATCGGCTTTGCCATGGACCGGCTTTTTGAGGGCGGCGCCAACGAAGTCTACACCGTTCCCATCGGCATGAAGAAATCCCGCCCCGGCACACTGATTCGGGTCATGTGCAAAGAGCAGGACCGGGAGAAGATGCTGCACCTGATCTTCCAATACACCTCCACCATCGGGGTGCGGGAGGCACAGACCCATCGGTATGTCCTGGACCGCCGGATGGAGATGGTGGAGACCCCGTACGGACCCGTCCGCCGCAAGATCTCGTCCGGCTACGGCGTCGCCCGGACCAAGTACGAGTATGAGGACCTGGCCAAGATCGCATGTGAGCAGGGACGCAGCATCGAAGAAGTGAAGAAGCTACTTGAGAGCATCTGATGAAACAGCGGCTTTAGCGCAGGTTCCCGGACCGTGCAGCTTCCAAGCACCCAGGTGAATGTGCCTTCAGACCGCTGGGCTGTTCAGGGCCTCATCAACGTGATGTTCTTCACCTTCCCAAACGGTCTGCCAAAGTTCACCCCATGAGGACAACGCATACAACCAGATGAATACCGCCACCGGCGCCACCCTGGATTTCTGATCACGCACAACATGCGCAAACGGTCTGAGGCCTCTCCTGGTCTCAGACCGTTTGCCTCTTTCTGGCCAGTTCTGACCCTTCTGTGCAAGCGCCAAGGGAAAAACTGATCAGCTGGCTGGAACGTCCACTGGGGCTGTCCAGAAGCAGCGCGAGGCATGATGCCGTTGGAAATTGAAAAGCTGGTTTTTGAGAGAGCTTTTTCTGTTGAAAAGTTGATTATTATAGGGCGATTTTCCATTGAAAAGTTGGATTTTTGATGGGTGAATTCCATTGAAAAGTTAAGCTCGTAGGTAGTCCACTCCGTGAGAGCCTCAATAGGCCGTAGGATTGCGGCGACAAGTCAGTCGCACAGTCCCACGAGTCCAGTTGCCGCATCCCATGGCATCATTGTTGGACGCCTTGTCCAAGCCCCTGTCTGACCGTCCTTCCAACCTCCTGAACCCACGCTTTCGGTCGAAAATTTGAAAAGTTTGATTTTTCCGGCTATTTGATATTGAAAAGTTGCCTCTTTTGACGCATAATCCGATTGAAAAGTGAAAGGAGGTGATTTGCCATGCTGAAGCGGAAGATCGCAGACCTGATCGGACAGCACTTTCGTTCTGGCTCAGACCGCATTTTGCTGATCGATGGCGCCCGTCTGGTGGGGAAAACGTGTGTCATCCGCTCTGTGGGGCAGAAGCTGTTTGCAAACTTCATCGAGATCAACATGCTGGAGGATTCCCGCGGAAGCAGGCTGTTTGAACGGGCAACGTCTGTGGATGACTTTTATCTCTGTCTCAGTGCAATCGTCGGAGACAAGATGGGTTCTGCGGACGACACCCTGGTTTTCATTGATGAGATTCAGGCCTATCCCCACCTTCTCACACTGCTGAAATTCCTCCGCAAAGACAACCGCTTCACTTATGTTGCCAGCGGTTCGATGCTGGGCGTGACACTGCATGAGACAACTTCTATTCCCATGGGGAGCATCCGTAAGGTTCGCATGTACCCGCTGGACTTCGAAGAATTCCTCTATGCAAACGGCATGAACGCCTTTGCCATCCAGACGCTGCAAAGGAAATTCGAAGCCCGGGAATCGCTGGACGTGGGAATGCATGCAACGATGATGGACCATTTCAAGCGCTACCTCTTGGTCGGCGGGTGCCCGCGGCAGTCAACGCCTATCTGGAGACAAAGAACATCCAAGATGTACGTGAGATCCATCGTGAGGCCCATGAGTATTATGCATCAGACGCATCGAAATATGATGAAGAGCACAAACTGAAGATTCGCAGGATCTACGACCTGATTCCCTCCAACATGGAGAACAAGAAGAAGCGTGTGGTTGTACAGCAAATTGAGGACAAGAAAGGCAGCACGTTTGCCAAATACCAAGACGAGTTTGAATACCTGATCAGTTCTGGCATCGTTTTAAACGTGCAGGCCATCTCCACGCCAACTTTCCCGCTGATCGAATCCTCTGGCAAGAACCTTCTGAAACTGTATTTGAATGATGTGGGCATTCTCACCTGCATCCTGTACGGCAACAACATAAATGCAGTTCTAGACGATGAGGCGAGCATCAACCTGGGCTCCGTGTATGAATCCGTAGTAGCCAGCGAACTCAGCGCACATGGCTTCCGGCTTTTCTATTACGATAACCGCAGCAAAGGCGAGGCAGACTTCTTGATCGATGATTACAGCAGTCTCTCCGCAGTCCCCCTCCGGGTGAAGTCCGGCAAGAATTACACCGTGCACAGCGCCCTGAACACGCTCGTGTACAGTGGGGACTATCCTGTACGGAGCGCATTTGTCCTGTCCAACTCACGGGAGATCAAAATCGTTGGAAAAATCACCCATCTGCCCATTTACAACGTGATGTTCTTCGGCAGCGAAAATGCCAAACCGGTGCTCTTCTAGGCGACAGTCCAGTTCGCAGATTGGCGAAGAGCGCAGCATTGAAATATATGAATGAAAACGCAGGAGAACTTAAGTCCCTGCGTCTTCTTTTGCCCTGTAAAAGTGGGCTCCCGATTCTAGGGCCACGGTTTTGTACATCTCTCCAGCCAGTGCGAAAGGCAGGACTAAATCCGGTTTTCCCTCTGTCTCTCCCGCCCTATCCCTTCTGCGCAAACTCCAGCGGTGTGCACCCTATCGATCCGTACGCCCTTCAGGTATGCGTTGGAGGGCAGTCCGGTCACTTGGTAGAACCGATGGCGGTTGTGATTCTTGCTGTCCTGTGAAGTCTGTTCCTGACCGCACGGGGAAAGAGAACCGTGTTCATCCATCGCGCAGATTTCACGCCCTTTCAGTAAGCCTTTCAGCTGTTCTGCTTGAGGCCCCTCATAAATGCTGACAAAGGAACCGGTTCGGTTCACCTGTAAGAAAATTTGAACCGTTTGAGTTCTTTTCTATGGACATTCCGCACCTCATCGGTTATACTGTGTGAGAAAGGAGAGATCGATGTGGCGCAGGTAACATTCAGCGTCCGTATGGATGAAGGCCTGAAGGAGCAATTTGACAGCCTTTGCACGGACTTCGGCATGACTGCATCCACCGCTATCAATGTCTTTGCCCGTGCGGTGGTGCGAGAGCGTAGGATCCCGTTCGAAATCGCAGCCCCGCAATACGATGATGTAAGAGCGCGGGCGAAGGCATCGGTCGCGGCTTTGAGAGCCCAGGCTAAAAAGGACTTCCCACAGGGCTTGTCACTGGACGAGATCAATGAGGAGATCCGGAAGGCCCGCTATGGCGAGGGAGACTAAAAGCATGGTATTTCGCAGCACCAGACAACAATGTGCCGGTGTCGGGCAGCATACCCAGGTTGGTCTCCAGTAGGAAGTACGCAACCAACGTCTGGAGTTATCCCCCTTGGTTCGATTCCCGCGCTGCGGATATCGCCGATGAGTAGGCCAGCTTCCCAGCGGAACTGCACCAGCACCACCCTGGATTTCCAATCTGCCATAGCATGAGTAGAAAACGGTCTGAGGCCCTGATTGAGGTTTCAGACCGTTTTTTCTTTGGGGGTATGCAGGTGCTTGCGCAGCATCTGCGTCCACAGTATTGTACAACACAGCGCGGATAGAACACGGCAAGGCAACTTTAATAAATCACAAACATCTCCCGCACATCTTGCAAACACACCCCCGGTATACTGCATCCCGCAAGCGCGAGATCGCGCAAATCAAGGGAGGTATCCACTTTGAAAAAGAAGAACTTCGTCACCCTCATCATGAGCATCATCGGCGGGCTGCTCTTTGCCCTCGGCATGTGCATGGCACTTCTCCCGGAGTGGGGCGTCATGATGCAAGGCATTGTTGTAGGCGTAGTCAGCGCAGCAGTTCTGCTGGCCATGATGCTCATCCGCCGGAAGATGGACGGCAAGCCTATGATCGTCCTTAACGGCAGGGTGATCGGAACAACACTGTTCGGCATTCTCGGCACCCTGGTGCTGGGCGCGGGCATGTGCCTGGTCCTGGTGTGGAACCTGCTGCTCTGGGGCATCGTGGCAGGCATTCTCGGGATCGTGCTGCTGCTCTGCCTGATCCCCATGGTAAAGGGCATCCGCTGAGCGGGGGGACAAACATGAAGAAGTTGATCCTGGTCTGTCTCTCTTTGGCCCTCATGACAGCCGTCACCATCACGGCCATCTGTGTACCAGAGGACCGGTACTAAACCCTGTTCCATCCTGCTCCAATCATGCAAGGAGGTCTGTTGCTATGGCAAAGCAGCTCACAATTCAGGTCCGCAGCGAGCGGGAGCGCCTCACCACCCAGTGCTATGAGGCCCTGGGCTGGCAGGAGACCGGCCGCTCCAAGCAGTCCGACAACGCTCCCCAGACCGATCTCATCCTCACCCGGGAGGCTCCAGAATCCCCTGCCGATACGGCAAAGCGGCTGCGCTGCGAGGCGGTACTGCAGCAGATCGAGGCGATAGACAGGAAGGTGGAGCGCTTCTACCTGGAGCGGGTGGTGCTGGTGGGCATGGCAGGAGCTGCCTGCATCGGGCTGAGCTTTCTGTTTCTCCGTCTGGGCTGGCACATCGTCTTCACCCTCTCCCTTCTGGCAGGGCTGTTCGGCTGCTCCATCACCCTGGCCCTGCGCCCGCTGTTCACCCGGCTGGGCCTGCAGAAGCTGGGCGGAGAGATCCCCGCCCTGGAAGAGAAACTCTGTGCCATCTTGGCAGACGAGGAGGGCTGAGCGATGAAACAGGGACTGCTCTCCTCCCATCTCTTCGATAGCCATGTGCCCGCGGATCACGTCACGGGCCGGGAGAAGATCCTGGGCTACTTTATGGGGCCCATCGCCGTGGTGGTGATGAACTCCATCCTCAGCAACTACCTGAACGTCTACTACACCGATGTCCTCCAGATCGGGGGCATCTGGGGCGGGATGTTCCTCAGCATGTTCCCCATTGTGGCCAAGGTGCTGGACGTGCTCACCTTCGTCTACATGGGGCTGGTGGTGGACCGCACCCACTCCCGGCAGGGGAAGGCCCGCCCGTGGATTCTCTTCTCCGCGCACCTGATGGTCCTGTGCCTGGTGCTGCTCTTCGCGGTGCCCACCGGCAGAGACAACCTCACCGCCATCTGGATTTTCGTGAGCTACACCGCCTTCTACGCCATCGCCTTCACCATGTACAGCACCGCCCACACGCTGCTGGTCCCCCCTTGCCACCACCGACCCGCTGGAGCGCCAGCAGCTGTCCACCGTGGCCAACACCCCCAACATGGCGGCGGGCTCCTTTGTGGCGATTCTCTTTCCCTGTCTGCTGGTGCCCTTTATGGACGTAATCCGCAGCCGGTGGGTCTCCGTGGCCGTGATACTGGCGGCTGTCTCCCTGCCGCTGATCCTGATGGAGTTCTTCTTCACCCGGGAGCGGGTCTCCCAAACCGATGCAGACACCGCCGAAAAGGTGAGTCTCTCTTCCCAGTTCCGCTGCTGCATGAAGAGCCGCAGCTGGGTGGTGCTGATGGTCTACCTGGCGGTGATCAACCTGGTCAACGCCCTCTTCAGCGCCGCCACCTTCTACTACTGCAACTGGGTGCTGGGCACCTACAACGATGGCCACACTCAGGCCCTCTTCTACGCTTTAAGTCAGGCACCTTTAGGCATCGGGATTCTCCTGTGCAACCCGCTGGCGAGAAAGCTGGGGAAGCGGAACTCCATGCTGCTGGGCATGGTGATCTCCACCCTGGGCGCGGCGCTGTGCCTTCTCAACCCCAGGAGCTTGCCCATCGTCCTGGCCGGCCAGTTTGTCCGCTCCATCGGCCTGATCCCCGGCACCTACATGATTTCCAGCATGCTGGGAGACGCCCTGGACGATGTGGAACAGGTGAGCGGCCAGCGCTGCGATGGCTTCTCCTCCTCGGTGTACAACTGCATCGTCACCATCATGGGTGGGGTTGCCCTCTGCATCTTCAACTACGGCATCTCCCACCTGGGCTATCAGGCGCCTACTGCGGACGTGATTCCCGTGCAGAACGATGCCATCCAGTCCTTCATTCTCTTCTGTGTCATTGGGGTACAGCTCATCGCCTATCCCCTGATCGCCGTCATCACGCGGTTCATGAAGCCAGACCGGCAGAAGACGCAGGCCGCCTAAGGCGGTCCTATCACAAAGGCAAAGAACAACTGAGAGCGGCAAGCCCACTCGGGCTTGCCGCTCTCGTCTTTTCCTATCAGGTTCTCGCCGGCATTCCAACCCGCTCCCGGTTGTTCTCCGCAATCCGCTCCACAAAGGAGAGTTTCTGCTGCCGGGGCTTCAGCTGCTCCGTCACCTTGGCCGTCCAGGCCACGAAGATGCAGTACACGTAGGGCATGCCCAGATTGGTCTCCAGCAGGGAGTTCACCACCAGGGTCTGTATCTTGTCCCCCACAGATTCGAATCCAGCGCTGCGGATGCCGCCGATGAGCAGGCCGGCCTCCCAGCCGAACTGCACCAGAACACCAATGGCCAGGATCCAGGGGATGTTGATCCGCTTGCACTTCTCCTTTTGCCAGAGGTTGTACGCGATCACTCCCAAATACCCCACAAACAGGATCAGCGCCATGTACCCGTGGTAGCTCCCGGTGGTGCGCTGGATCACAATCGGCGTCTGATCGCCCCCAAACGTCTGGGTGATCATGGGGGCACAGAACCACCAGGACAGGATCAGTAGAGACCACTCCAACAAGTGCTCATCCTTGGACAGCCACAGCCAGATCCAGGTGAAGTTTGTGAAGCCATAGCTCATGGACATCCAGAGAAGCACCCAGAAGAGGCTGTGCCCCTCAGAGATAGACCGGGTGTGCAGCAGCAGGTGGAAGATGCCGTAGTCCACCAGCATATAGACGATGCCCATCACGAAGCCCACCAGGACCGTGCGGTACTTCTTTTTCCAGAGCAGCAGGGCGGCGAACACGAGGAGAAACGCCGTGTCCAGCCAGATGTACAGCGGCGCAAACTGCCGCCGGGCGATGATTTCTGTCATGAAGGGGATGCCTCTTTTCGGCCTAAGGGAGGGCCGTGATATTCAGCCCGGCAAGAGACCTTGCCGGGCGAGAATAGTAATCAGCAGCCAAACAGCGCCGCAGTCTTCTGCATCCGCTCTGCCACGGGGACCCCGAACGGGCACCGGGACTCGCAGGCCTGGCAGCCGATGCACTCCGAGGCGTGGTGGTCCAGCAGCTGGTAGTGGGACTGCACCGTGGCGGGGACTGCGGGCTGCATGGAGGCCAGATCATAGTACTTGTTGATCATGGCGATGTCCAGGTTCATGGGGCAGGGCTTGCAGTGGCCGCAGTAGGTGCACTGGCCCCGATAGGAGTGGAGGGGTGCGTTGGCCAGCACCGAGGCGTAGTCCTTCTCCTCCGCTGTGGCGGTCTCATACCGGACGGCCTCATCGATCTGCTCTTTCGTATCGTAACCGCAGAGGATGGTGGAGACGCCGGGCCGGGTGAGTGCGTAGTGGATGCACTGCAGCGGGGTGAGGGGCACCGCGAAGGGAGAGCGTTTGGCATCGAAGAGGCGGCCGCCGGCAAAGCCCTTCATCACGGAGATGCCCACGTTGCTCTGTTCGCAGAGCTGATAGAGCTCCGCCCGCTCCGGGTCGATGCCGGAGAGGGAGTCCTCGTAGTGGTATCCCTCGGTGAGCAGATCGTCCAGCTGCTCGGTATAGGGGAGCATGTCGAAGGCGGGGTTGATGCTGAAGAGGATCATCTCCACGATGCCGGACTGCACCACCATCTTGGCCACCTTGGGGTTGTGGGAGCTGGCGCCAATGTGGCGGATGACGCCCTTCTCCTTCAGTTCCATCACGTAGCGCATAAAATCGGAGTCCTGGAGAGAGAGCCAGTCCTCCTCCCGGTCCACATAGTGGATCATACCGATGTCGATGTAGTCCGTCTGCAGCCGGCGGAGCAGGTCCTCAAAGGCGGGCTTCACGAACTGCATGTCCCGGGTGCGCACATACTGCCCGTTCTGCCAGGTGGAGCCCAGATGGCCCTGGACGATCCAGTTCTCCCGGTTGCCCAGCATGCCCTTTCCCAGGATGTCCCGGGACTTGGGATCCGGCATCCAGCAGTCTATGATGTTGATGCCCTGTTCTGCGGCGTACCGCATCACCTGTACAGACTCCTCCTCCGGGTGACGCTCCAGCCACTCTCCGCCGAAGCCGATCTCGCTCACCATGAGCCCGGTTTTGCCCAGCAGTCTCTTGTTCATTGCCATACCTCCGTGTTTTGTTCCATAGGACGCTCCCTGCACAGGCGTGTCCCGATTTTGCCTTTAGGATGCCCTATCATACCAGTCTGCGCAAGATAATACAAGGCCTTTTCTGGATGGAGGCACAGAGGAAATCAGAAGCCGCCGGCTTGGAACCCACTTTCACGGGGTGTCTTACTGGGCTGTATCCAGGCTATTAGAGGGGATGGCCCTTCACCCAGCGGCGGGAGACAAGGTACACGCCGGCAGAGGAGACCGCAAGCCAGGCCAGCCAGGGGAGCACATAGGTCATCTTTCCGCTCCCCAGCCCCCACAGGAGCTCCGCCGAGGACACGGGGATCAGCGGGGAGACCCACTGCAAGGGCTCTGCCCCCAAGGCGGTGAGCAGCGCGGGAAGCCCCAGGACTGCGGCGCCGGCCACATAGGCGGTGCGCACCGTGGGGCAGAGGTACCCCACGCACATGGCGGCCTCGGCTACGCAGATGAGCATGAGAAGCCGCAGGCCGTACAAGAGGACGAGATACTGGAGGCACGTCACATTGAGGGGGAAGTTTGCCAGCGCGTCCAGATTGCGCACCGGTGCCGCCAGCCCCTGGGGTGCGAAGCACAAAAAGCCGTTTCGGAGCTCAAAGACGGTGATGGCGGCCCACAGCACCAGCGCCAGTACCGCGGCAGACAGCACCTTGCGGCGCATAAGGACCTCTCTCCCTCTCGGCATGGAACGGAGCATCGCCGGCACGCCGGACTGCCGCTCATAGGCCCACAGCGGGGCGGCCACGATGGAGACAAGGATCACCGCCACGGCATAGTTGAGCCGCTGGCGCTCCACGCTGTCCCGGCCGTAGACCCAGTCGAAGGGCTGGCTGTCCACCACCCAGGGATCATAGCCACCCGCCTGGGCCCGGTCCCGGAGCGCGTTGATCCGGGACTCCACCTTGTCCAGGGTGAAGAGCAGATCGCCATAGCCGGTCTCTTCGGCGCTCTCCCGGGCGCGGGCCAGGTAGTCCTCAGTGGATGCGTCCACCGGCCCCTGGAGCTCCTCCAGATAGGCATCGTACATGGGGTCCGCGCTCCGGCCCTTTGCCTGAATGAAAGAGAGCTTCCCAGTGGCAAAGACCGCCGCAGCCAGAAGGAGAACACCGTACTGGAAGACAAGGTGCTTCCAGCCTTCCCAGCCGAAGAGCGATAGCCGGGCGCGGAGCCTGTCCAGGGCCTTCTCCACAGGAGCCGCGGCCCGGCCCAGGAGATCCCGGGATCCCTCGGGCTTTTTGCAGGCCTGGGTCTGGACGGCCAGGACGGCCAGCACCGCTCCAAAGACGGCGATGCCGGTTGCCGCGATGGCCCGGATCCCCGCCGGGAAGCCGAAGAGGTCCACGTTGAGATACTCCGTATAGAGGGCGGAGGTGTGGACATAGGAGAAGATGTTGAAGTACTTCAGGACGTTGAGAATGCTCTGCACGGGCAGGAAGGTATAGAGGATGAATTCCACCGCCAGCGCCGTCCCCAGCACGGAGACGGAGAACTGTACATTGCTGAGGGACCCCAGAAGGCACCAGATGAGAAGCCCTATGAGCACCCCGGCCAGGACCTTCAGCGCCAGGAACCGTGCAAGCCACGCGGAGAATGAGATGGCCATCGGGCAGGTGCCAAAGGCCGGGATGGACTGCAGGGGCCTCGCCAGATCTCGCCAGCCGCCGTATACCGCCAGGGACAGGAGCAGCGGCGTCAGGGTGAAGAGGACCATCATCAGCGCCGAGCCCAAAAAGAGAATCCCCAGCCTTGTGAGCCCCAGCCGTGCCCTGCCGCCTGGAAAGGTCCGGACCAGGGACCAGAGCCCGCGGCGGCGCTCCTCCAAAAAGGTCATCACAATCACGATGATCGCCAGAAGGTGCAGGTAGTCCCCGATCTCGTTTTCAAAGTCCAGCCACCTGGTGATGGCGGCGGAGTTGCCGAGTTCTACCTGTACACCGAGAATCGCAGCAAAGTCCTCGGCGGTCTTTTTCAGATTCCGGCGGGAGAAGGACCCGTCCTTGCCGAAGAGGCTTGTCTGGGACTGGATCTCCGCCTGGGACTGGATGTCTGTGAGGTATTCGCTGTACCCCGCGAGGTAGTCTATCTCACTCCGCAGGGCCTCCAGGGCCCGGGTGAGGGCGCTGTCCAGTGCGTAAAACGTCTCCTGGTCTGTCTTTGCCGCCTGTACCAGTTCTGGGATGTGGGAGATGGCTGCATAGGCCTCCTCCTCACTGGAAAATGCGTCCTCGCCGTACCCCTCGTGGTATCGGTAGAAGGCATCCAGGGTATCCTTCTCCGCCTGGGCCAGCTCCGCCACCCGGTCCAGCGGCTCGTCCCGCCACCGCTCTACCAGGTTGGACACGTAGCTTGCGGCCTCGCGGGCCCTCTCCCACTCCCCGGGGGCCATGGTCTCCGAGAGGGAGAGGAAGAAGAGGCCGATACACACCACAAAGCACACGCACAGCGTCCCGAGGCACTGGCGGTCTAGAAAGACTCGTCTCAGCTCTTTCATGTCATTCCCCCAGGAAGTACAGGTACACGTCCTCCAGGCTCGGCGTGCCCAGTACCGGCTTCCAATCGGCGGGGAGGGAGGCGATGAGGTTCTGCGGCGTGTCCACCCGCACCAGCTCGCCCTTTTTCATGAGCAGCACCTGGTCTGCGATGGACTCGATGTCCGTGACAATGTGGGTGGTGAGCAGGACGATCATGTCCTGGGAGAGCTCCTTGATAAACGTGCGGATCCGCACCCGCTCCCGGGGGTCCAGGCCCGCTGTGGGCTCGTCCAGCAGGAGCACCTGGGGATCTCCCATCAGCGCCTGGGCCAGCAGCACCCGCTGCCGCATGCCGCCCGAGAAACCGCCCACCCGCTTGTGGGCGGCTTCGGTGAGGTTGGTGAGCTCCAGCACCTCCTCCACCTGTTCCCGGAGCGCCCTGCCCTTCATGCCCTTCAGGTGTCCCACGTAGCTCAGAAAGCTCATGGCTGTCATATGGTCGTGGTGATATTCGTCAAATTTGTTGATTGGAACCGACACTAGCCACCCAGTATCCCCCAGGGGGGTTACCCCCGATGC
>CANRFN010000055.1 GCA_947629915.1 uncultured Oscillospiraceae bacterium
CAGACTTTATGAAGTCTCTGCTTATGATGTTTGGGATAATAGTGTATACTATTATCCGCCTGACCCTGATGGCTATAGCCAAGGTAATCCAGGAAATATTGACTTTGAAAGTATTACTTTTACTGTTAGTGGCAGTACTGCTACAGAAAATGACGATCATACACCTCCAACCATCTCCTCTGTCTCGATGGATGAACCCGGAAAGGTTGTAACAGCAGGAGATACGCTTCACTTCTCTGTTGCTACAGAAGATGAATCCGGACTATATAGTACCACGCTTTACTTTTCTTTTGTCTGCGATCAAGGTCATACTCATACCATATCTCCAAGTGCATATGAAAACAATTGGGACGATGACTATGACGAAAGCACCGGGCTATTCAATGTAGAACTTACCATTACTGACTCCATGTTAAACGGAACGTACAGACTTTATGAAGTCTCTGCTTATGATGTTTGGGATAATAGTGTATACTATTATCCGCCTGACCCTGATGGCTATAACCAGGGTAACCCCGGGAACATTGACTTTGACTCTATCTACTTTACCATCGCAACACCAGATATTGTCCCCACAGCTGTCTCAATTCCATCATCTATCACAGTTTCCGAACGTGATGTCTATACAATCCGACCTGATGTCACCCCGATAGACTCCATTCCCAAATGGTCATGGACCTCACAGGACACCTCGATCTGCACAGTGAATTCCACAGACAGAGGTATGAATTGCCTCGTCACAGGCGTTTCTCCTGGCACTACAACAATCACGGGAGTCACCCAGAACGGTCTTAGAGCAACCAGCACAGTAACAGTCTTAGCCGCTCCACTGCCTACAGGTGGCTCTGTTGCTGAGTCTTACAATGTCGGGGTAGGCGGCTTTATCGACATCAAACCGGATCTCGTACCTCCAGATGCCACCACCTTGTTTGAAGTCACCTCAGACAACCCGCATGTTGCAAGCGCAGACCTGATCAACGGAGGCACTGCTATACGCATCACCGGCAACAACGCTGGCAAGGCAACTCTCACAATCCGCGGTACCAACGGTCTGAAGCTCACCACGACTATCATAGTTGGTCAGCCAACAGATCGGCAGCATGAGAAAGAGACCATACCAGGGTATGAATCCACTTGCACGCGACATGGGCGGACAGATGCAGTCCGCTGCTCAGCGTGCTACTACTACTTTGTCGAATCCAAAGAGCTACCTCTGGCGCCACACACGGAGGAAGCTGTCCCAGGTAGAGAGTCAACATGTACGAGAGCTGGTTATACGGATTGGGTACGGTGCTCAGTCTGTGGTGAGGTCCTTGTGGAATCACAAGAACTGCCATTAGCACCGCACAAAGAAGAGACCATTTCTGGACGTGAGGCAACTTGCTGGAGAGTCGGCTATACGGATGCAGTGCGATGCTCAGAGTGCTACACTTATCTTGTGGAGCCAGAAGAGATTCCCATGATTCCTCACACATTCTCGGACTGGGAGATCATCAAAGAGGCTACACCGTTTTCCAACGGCTTGCGTAGCCACTACTGTGAAGTCTGTTGCCTTTACGAAGAAGAGGAATACTCTTACGCGCCAGCACCTACCCCCGGCCAGACAACTACTCCAGAGCCCGATCCCACACGTTACCCTGATCCATATCCCACCTATACACCGTCTCCGACAGCCAGACCAACATCAAGGCCCACCTCTGAGCCCACTACCACGCCTGCTCCCACACCGATGCCGGCTACCACACCAGCTCCAGTGCCAACTGCAACTCCTGCACCTACACCTGAACCTATAAAGCCGCAGGTGAACGTGGGCGAGCAGAACATTGAGGTCACAGTGGACAAGGACTCCGCCACCGTCACAGTACCAGAAAAAGACCTGGAAGATGCTCTGGGTGCCGCTGCAGAAAAAGGCGTCCTGGAAGTGGATGTCTCCAATCTGGAAGACGTCTCTGAGGTCACAATATCCCAGAATGTCGTAGACGCCGTTACCAAGAGTGAAGATGTCTCTGGTCTCACTTTGAAGACTGCCTCTGGCGATATCACCCTGGACGGAAACGCCCTGCAGACCGTTGCAGACGCGGTTACCAGCGAGCATGACGAGGTAAAACTGTCTGTCAAGACAATTGATCCGGACGATATCCCCACCAACCAGAAGTATCCCATCGCCAGCGTCCTGAACCACGCCGTATTCATCGAGCTCTCTGCCGATGTGATCCACAAGGACGCCAGCGGCAAGGTCACGGGCACAGATGCTATCCACGAGTTCAACGGCGAAGTCACGGTATCTGTACCGTATGAGCAGCCGGAGAACATGCAAGGCCGCCAGATCATCGCCTGCTACATCGCGGATGATGGCTCCATCACGTACTTCAATGTCACATACGAGAACGGCATCGCCACATTCACCACCGTACACTTCTCCAGATTCGCCATCGTGGAGAGCTACGCCGCTGCTTTTGAGGACATCGACGTCTCCAAGTGGTACATGTCCAGCGTGGAGTATGCTCTGGCCAATGGTCTGATGGCAGGGGAGAGCGCCACGATCTTCGCCCCGGATGAAAAGGTGTCCCGCGCCATGGCAGTACAGCTGCTGTACAACTTCTCCGGCAAGCCCGAGACAACCGGGACTGCCACCTTTGCCGATGTGGAAACAGGCAAGTGGTACGCACCGGCCATCGCCTGGGCTGAGGACAAAGCGGTCGTGGCAGGATACAGCAAAGACGTGTTTGCCCCGGCAGATCTGGTCACAAGAGAGCAGCTGGCCACGATGCTGTGGCAGTACGCCGGACGCCCGGAGACCGCGGGGAGCATTGATACCTACGAAGATGCTGCAGATGTCAGCAGCTGGGCAAAAGAGGCCCTCTGCTGGGCCGTGGAGAACGGCATCATGCAGGGAAGTGCCAATTATCTCAATCCCAAGGCCACCGCATCCCGCGCTGAGGCAGCCGCCCTGATGACCAATCTCCATCAGACACAGGCAAAACAGGAAACCACTGCAATAGACTGAGACACATCCAGCCGCCAGCGCCGCCCAGACTCCGGGCGGCGCTGGCATTATAGACTGCGAAGCCCTGTCCTCGTCACAGCAAGAGATATCCTCTGCTGCCGATGGGGAGCGGCACGCAATCCTCGGGAAAAGTGCTAGAATCCGCGCAAATCTCCCCATCATCTTCGGCAAATGAGACGGGAAAATTGCAAAAATTATGCTTGCAGTGGAAGTCTCAATGTGGTAAAATACTTCGGCATTCCGCACGGGGGCTGATTTTTTGCCCGGTGCCTGTCTTGTACTTAGAGACAGGTGGGCAAGGGAGAGGACGCCCTCGGAGGTTTCAACAAATTATCAGGAGGAAAAAATCTATGGCAGTCGTATCTATGAAGCAGCTGCTGGAGGCCGGCGTTCACTTCGGCCACCAGACCCGTCGGTGGAACCCCAAGATGGCTCCCTACATCTACACGGAGCGCAACGGCATCTATATCATCGACCTGCAGAAGACCGTGAAGAAGCTGGAAGAGGCCTACACCTTCGTGAAGGACCTGTCCGCTGAGGGCCAGTCCCTGCTGTTCGTGGGCACCAAGAAGCAGGCCCAGGACGCCATCAAGGAAGAGGCCACCCGCTGCGGCATGTTCTACGTGAACGCCCGCTGGCTCGGCGGCATGATGACCAACTTCAAGACCATGCGCACCCGTGTGGATCGCCTCAACAACCTGAAGAAGATGCAGGAAGACGGCATCTTCGACATGCTCCCCAAGAAGGAAGTCATGAAGCTGATGGGCGAGATCAGCAAGCTCGAGAAGTACCTCGGCGGCGTGGTGGAGATGAAGAAGCTCCCCGGCGCTCTGTTCGTGGTAGATCCCCGCAAGGAGCGCAACGCCATCAACGAGGCCATCAAGCTCCACATTCCCATCGTGGCAATCGTGGACACCAACTGCGATCCCGATGAGATCGACTATGTCATCCCCGGCAACGATGACGCCATCCGCGCCATCAAGCTCATCTCCTCTGTGATGGCCAACGCCGTCCAGGAGGGCCGCCAGGGTGTGGACGCTCCCGTGGCCGAGGCCGCTGAGGAGCCCGAGACCGACGTGGTGGAGTAATCCCGCTATCCGCTGCAACAGAATACGATACGGAGGTATAAATTACTATGGCAATCACTGCTCAGGACGTGAAGGAGCTGCGTGAGAAGACCGGCTGCGGCATGATGGACTGCAAGAAGGCCCTTGCCGCTTCCGAAGGCAATATGGAGAAGGCCATTGAGTGGCTGCGCGAGAAGGGCCTTGCCGCTTCCGTGAAGAAGTCCGGCCGCATCGCCGCAGAAGGCATGGCCTATGCCACTGTCATCGATGGCATCGGCGTTGTGGTCGAGATCAACTCCGAGACCGACTTCGTGTCCCGTAACGAGAAATTCATCGGCTTCGTGAAGGGTGTGGCCAACACCGTTGCCAAGGAAGCTCCCGCTGATCTGGACGCCCTTCTGGAGTGCAAGTATGACGGCACCGAGCTCACCGTGGCGCAGCAGCGCCAGGAGATGGTGCTGGTCATCGGCGAGAACATCCAGGTCCGCCGCTTCGCCCGCTTCGCCACCGGCACTTCCGTCTCCTACGTCCACGCCGGCGGCAAGATCGGCGTGCTGGTCAACCTCGAAGTCACCGGCGGCATCGATGCCACCGAGATCGGCAAGGACATGGCCATGCAGATCGCCGCTCTGAACCCCCGCTTCCTGGACAAGAGCCAGGTCACCCAGGACGTACTGGATCAGGAGAAGCACATCATGCTGGTCCAGATGGACAACGACCCCAAGATGTCCAACAAGCCCCAGACCGTCAAAGAGAAGATCGTCATGGGCAAGCTCAACAAGTTCTACGCCGAGAACTGCCTGCTCCAGCAGGAGTTCGTCAAGGACAATTCCATGACCGTAGAGCAGTATATGAACAGCGCCGCCAAGGCCCTGGGCGGCACCGTGAAGCTGGTGGACGCAGTCCGCTTCGAGAAGGGCGAGGGCATCGAGAAGAAGCAGGAGAACTTTGCTGAGGAGATCGCAAAGCAGCTCCAGCAGGCTTAATCTCAACCCCCAGAGATAGACCATTGGCGCCCCGCGAGAACGCATTTCGCGGGGCGCTTGTCTATATCAGCGCCTGTACTCCCCGCAGTTCCAGCCCCAGAACCCACGGGCAAAATCCTGCAGACCTTTCCGAATGTCCATTTTCTTGCCGCTTCGTCCAAAGCTGGTAGGCCTTCACAAAAATTTTCAATTTGCCCCCTATGCAAAGGCCAAAAATTCCAGTATAATAGCCAATCAAGGAGTCCTGAAGCCAACCCTCCAAACGGAGGATGATCTCGTAAAGGGGAGAGGTATTCATGAGCGAGCTGAAGTACAAAAGAGTTCTGCTGAAAGTATCCGGTGAGGCGCTGGCCGGAGAGGCCGGCCGCGGCTACGACTACGAAGTACTGGACCACGTCTGCGATGTCATCGCCCGCTGCGCCGCCGAGGGCGTGCAGGTGGGCATTGTGGTAGGCGGCGGCAACTTCTGGCGCGGCCTGAAGGACGGCAAGGGCATGAAGGAGCGCACCCGTGCAGACCACATGGGCATGCTGGCCACCTGCATCAACTGCCTGGCTCTGGCCGATGTGTTGGAACAGAAGGGCGTTGATGTGCGGGTACAGACCGCCATCCCCATGAACTCCATCGCGGAACCGTATATCCGCAACAAGGCAATTCACCATCTGGAAAAGGGCCGCGTTGTGATCTTTGGCTGCGGCACCGGCAACCCCTATTTCTCCACGGACACCGCCGCCGTGCTGCGGGCCGCAGAGATCGATGCAGACATCATTTTGCTGGCGAAGAACGTGGACGGCGTGTACAGCGCCGATCCCCGTCAGGATCCCAGCGCGGTGAAGTTCGATGTCATCAGCTATGACGATGTTCTGGCGCGTCACCTGGCTGTGATGGACACCACCGCCACTTCGCTGTCTATGGACAACAACATCCCAGTTATCCTCTTCGCCCTGAAGGATCCGGAGAACATCCTCCGGGTGGTCCACGGGGAGAAGATCGGCACAGTCGTGCAAAACTGATGAATACGAAAGGGAGAGACATATGAGCGTTGAGATCAAGAACTATGACCAGAAGATGAAGAAGACCCTGGATGCAGTAAAAGCCAACAACGCCAGCGTCCGCGCCGGCCGGGCCAACGCTGCTGTCCTGGACCGCATCACCGTAGACTACTACGGCGTTGCCACCCCCATCCAGCAGGTGGCCTCCATCTCCACCCCCGATCCCCGCACCCTGGCCATCCAGCCCTGGGACCGCTCGCTGCTGAAGCCCATTGAGAAGGCCATCCAGACCTCAGACCTGGGCATTCACCCCCAGAACGATGGCGTTGTCATCCGCCTGGCCTTCCCCCAGCTCACCGAGGAGCGCCGCCGGGAGCTCACTAAGCAGGTGCGCAAGTACGGCGAAGAGGGCAAGGTGGCCATCCGGAACATCCGCCGGGACGCCATGGATGCCATCAAAAAGGGTGTAAAGGCATCTGAGCTCACAGAGGATGACCAGAAGCAGATGGAGAAGGAGCTCCAGGAGCTCACCGAGAAGCGCTGCAAGGATGTGGACGACATCACCGCAGCCAAAGAAAAGGAACTGATGGCCGTCTAACAATCAATGGCCGCGGAGCCGGGAAACCGCTCCGCGGCTGTTGTACGGAACGGCCCCTTTACCAACATACTGGTCCAAAGGAGAACTGGGCATGGCCTTATTCCAGAAAAAAGCAGATTATCAGGTGGATATGGACCACCTGCCCCAGCACATAGCGATCATCATGGACGGCAACGGCCGGTGGGCCAAGAAGCGGGGACTGCCCCGTACCGCTGGACATGCCGCAGGGGCTGAGACCTTCCGCACCGTGGCCACCTTTGCCAAGGACATCGGACTGCAGTACCTCACGGTATACGCCTTTTCCACGGAGAATTGGAAGCGGCCGCCGGAGGAGGTAGCTGCCATCATGTCCCTTCTGGAGAAGTATCTCCACGAAGCCATCGGCCGCATGGCCCGGGATAAGGTGAAAATGGCCTTTTTCGGCGATCTGAGCCCGCTGGCGCCCAAACTCCAGACCCTCTGCCATGAGACCGAGGAGATCTCCAAGGGATATGACGGCTGTCAGGTGAATATCTGTTTAAACTACGGGGGCAGAGATGAGGTCATGCGGGCCGCCATGGCCTATGCCCAGGCCTGTGTGGAGGGGAGAGCGGATCCCAACCATCTCACCCAGGAGCAGTTCGGAAACTGGCTCTACTCCGCCGGCATCCCGGACCCGGACCTGATCATCCGCCCCAGCGGGGAACAGCGGATCTCCAACTTTCTCCTGTGGCAGTGTGCCTACGCAGAGTTCTACTACACGGATGTGCTCTGGCCCGATTTCTCAAAAGACGAACTGCTCAAGGCCATCGCTTCCTATCAGAACCGGTCTCGCCGGTACGGAGGGATCTAACCATGCTGAAACGAATCCTGGTCGCGCTGGTCGCGCTGCCCTACGTTTTTGCCGCCATCCTGGCCTTCCCGCCGGTGGTGTGGACCGTCACGGTGTGTGCCATCTCCGGCATCGCCGCCTTCGAACTGCTGCGGGCGGCCGGCGGGGGAAAGATCACCAAGGCCATGGAGTGGGTCTCCATTCTCTCCGCGGCCCTGATCCCCGCAGGCGTTCACCTGGGGTACTGGACGCTCAGCGTCACCGGGTGCACCTTGCTGGTGATGGTGATCTGCTTTGTCTGTGCCATTCACGACTACGATGGCGAGCACCACAACATCGGCTTCTTCCACATCCTGCTCTGCCTGATGGCCGGGGTGGTCATCCCCAATGCCCTCGCGGCGCTGATCGCCCTGATGGCCCAGGAGAACGGCCGGTTTGTGCTATTTCTGGCGGTGTGTCTGGCCTTCATCACAGACGGCGGCGCCTACTTTGTGGGAGTCTTTCTGGGCAAACACAAGGGCATCCTCCGGGTCAGCCCCAACAAGAGCCTGGAGGGCTTCATCGGCGGCTTTGTCACCGGGATTCTCTTCGCCCTGATCTTTGGGGTCATCATCGCAAACACCCAGCACCTCCAGGCCAACTACATCTCCCTGGCCGTCTGCGGTCTCGCCGGCGCCCTGGTGACGGAGATCGGAGACCTGTCTTTCTCCCTCATCAAGCGGGAGTTCCAAATCAAGGACTTCGGCCACCTGCTGCCGGGACACGGCGGCATGCTGGACCGCTTTGACAGCATGATCTTCTGCGGCCCCATCGTGCTCTGCATCACCGAGTGCCTGCCCGCCTTTGGAGGTGTCCTCTGATGGCATTCTCCCGCACCCTCTCCGTTCTGGGCTCCACCGGCTCCATCGGCCGGCAGACCCTGGATGTGGCCCGCTGCGCCGGCTACGCCGTGGCTGGCCTGGCCTTTGGACACAACGTGGACCTGGCAGAAGAGCAGATCCGCGCCTTTCACCCCCGCTATGTGGCCACCCCGGATGAAGCCGTGGCGGCTGAACTTCGCGCCCGCATCGCCGATCTGCAGCCCGCCGTCACGGTGGAGAGCGGGGAAGACGCCGTCCTCACGGCGGCAGCCCTCCCGGAGGCGGACACCGTTGTCTTAGCCGTAGTGGGCATCGCAGCACTGAAGCCCACCCTGGCAGCGGTGCAGGCCGGCAAGCGCATCGCCCTGGCCAACAAAGAGGCCCTGGTGTGCGCCGGCGAACTGGTGATGAACCTGGCCCGGGAGAAGCGGGTGCCCATTCTCCCGGTGGATTCAGAGCACTCCGCCATCTTCCAGTGCCTCATCAGCCGGAACCCGGAGGAGCCCACAGACGCCTTCTCCGTGTCCGCATACAGCAGGCGGGACATCGAGCGCCTCATTCTCACCGCCTCCGGCGGCCCCTTCTTCGGGATGGACCGGGAGGCCCTGTCCCGGGTCACCAGGGCAGACGCCCTCCGGCATCCCACCTGGAACATGGGGGCCAAGATCACCATAGACTCCGCCTCCATGATGAACAAGGGACTGGAGGTCATCGAGGCCATGCGGCTCTACGATGTGCCGGCAGACCGGATCAGCGTCATGGTACACCGGGAGAGCATTGTCCACTCCCTGGTGGAGTTCCGAGATGGCTCCATTCTGGCGCAGCTGGGGTGCCCGGACATGCGGGTGCCCATCCAGTACGCCATTACCTGGCCGGAGCACACCCCCGGCCCGGCAAAAAGGCTGGACCTGCTGCACTGCAAGCCCATCACATTCCAGCAGCCGGATCTGGGGAACTTCCGCTGCCTGGCTCTGGGCTTCCAGTGCGCGAAAGAGGGCGGCACCTCCACCGCCATTCTGAACGGCGCCAACGAGGCCGCCGTGGCCCTGTTCCTGGAGGACCGTATTTCTTTTCTGGATATTCCGAAGCTGATTGAGGAAACTCTGAATCGGGTGGAGGTGCGCCAGCACCCCTCCCTGGAGGAGATCTTTGCGGCAGACCGCTCGGCCCGGGCGGCAGTTCTGGATATGACGAGGTGACATGGTTTTGTTAGCGCGGATTCTCTATATTCTGCTGGCGATCCTTCTGTTCGGCGTGCTCATCGCCATTCACGAGTTCGGCCACTTTATCACCGCCAAGCTTCTGAAGGTCAAGGTGAATGAGTACTCCATCGGAATGGGGCCCGCTCTCTGGAGCAGGCAGAAAGGGGAAACCCTTTACAGTTTGCGTGCCTTCCCCATCGGCGGCTACTGCGCCATGGAGGGAGAGGATGAGGACACCGGAGATCCCCGCTCCTTCATCGTCCAGAAGCCCTGGAAGAAGCTGATCATCCTCTGCGCAGGCTCCTTTATGAATCTCCTGCTGGGACTGGCGCTGGCCATGATGGTGGTGACCGTCCCCGCGCCGGTGATCTACTCCTTTGCAGACGGCTTTGCCGTGGAGGGAGAGGACGGCCTGATGGTGGGAGATCGGATCCTGGAGGTGGACGGCCAGGAGATCAAGGACTATCCCGCACTGCAGGCAGCCCTTCTCGCCAACGATGGCGAGGGCGTAGACCTCGTCATCCGCCGCGATGGCGAGGAGATCGTCTACGAGGACCTCCCCATGTACCGCATGGACTACACGTACAACGGCAGCCAGGCCCACGGCTTCGGCCTGATCTTCAGCTATTCCTCCGAGATGCCCCTGACCCAGCGGATCCAGGAGGGCTCCAAGCTCTGCGTGGAGTATGTGCAGCTGGTGTGGTACAGCATCACGGAGCTCTTCTCCGGCCATGTGGGCGTGAATGACATGGCCGGCGTCATCGGCATCGTGGACATCGTCTCGGAGGCCGGCGCCAGCGCCCCCAGCGCCATGGACGGCATTCTGAATGTGCTGAACATCATGGCCCTCATCGCTGTGAACCTGGCCGTGATGAACATGCTGCCCATCCCCGCCCTGGACGGCGGCCGGGTGGTGTTCGTGCTGCTGAACATGATCCTGGGCGCTCTCTTCCACAAGCAGATTCCCACCCGCTATGAGGGCTATGTACACGCCATCACCATGGTCCTGCTGCTGATCCTCATGGCATTCCTGGCGTTCCATGACGTCTGGAATATCGTCAACTGATCCCAGGAGGGTTCTCGTTCTCATGAAGACAAGACAGATACACGTTGGAGGCGTCCCCGTAGGCGGGGGCGCCCCTGTTTCCATCCAGTCCATGTGCTCCACCCCCACCCATGACGTAGAAGCCACGGTGGCCCAGATCCGCCAGCTGGCCTCCGCCGGGTGCGACATCGTGCGGGTGGCAGTGCCGGACATGGCCGCCGCCCGGGCCATCGGCGCCATCAAGGCACAGATCAACATTCCGCTGGTGGCGGACATCCATTTTGACTACAAGCTGGCCCTGGAGGTCGCCGCCCAGGGCGTGGACAAGATCCGCATCAACCCCGGCAACATCGGCTCCCCGGACCGGGTGGAGGCGGTGGCCAAGACCTGCATGGAGCAGGGGATCCCCATCCGGGTAGGGGTAAACGGCGGCTCTCTGGAGAGGGATCTCTTGGCCAAGTACGGCGGTCCCACCCCGGAGGCCATGGTGGAGAGCGCATTGGGACACGTCCGCCTCTTGGAACAGTACGGCTTTCAGGACATCTGCATCTCCCTGAAGGCGTCCTCTGTCCCCACCACAGTACAGGCATACCGGCAGATGGCGGAGCACTACGACTACCCCCTTCACCTGGGCATCACCGAGGCGGGCACCCAGCAGATGGGCATCCTGAAGGCGGCCGCCGGCATCGGCGGTCTGCTGTCCATGGGCATCGGGGACACCATCCGGGTGAGCCTCACCGCAGACCCGGTGGAAGAGGTGCTGGCCGCCCGGCAGATTCTGAAGGCCATAGGCCTGCGCCGGGAGGGTCCGGAGCTGATCTCCTGTCCCACCTGCGGCAGAACCCGCATCAACCTCATCGCCATGGCCAACGAGGTGGAGGAGCTGCTGAAGTCCGTGGACAAGCCCATCACCGTTGCCGTGATGGGGTGCGCGGTGAACGGCCCCGGTGAGGCCCGCCACGCCGATGTGGGGCTCGCCGGCGGAGACGGGGAGGGCGTGCTCTTCCGCCACGGCGAGATCGTGGCCAAAGTGCCGGAAGACCGGCTGATCCCCGAACTGATGAAACTGATTGAGGCGCTCTGATGCGCCTCTGGCGATAGGAGGCAGATTGCATTGGAGAACTATGTGCCCCGCACCTTTCAAGAGGCCTTTGTCCGCTGTCCGTTTCCCCAAGCGGTGCTCTCTGTCCTGGGCGGATTTCCGGTATGCGGCCGCGTGAATCGCGCCGCCCGGGAGATGGAGGTCCGCATCGCCGGCACTGCGCCAGAGGACGTTTTACACGCCGCCGCAGCCTGCATTCAGGACACCCTGCAGCTGAAGAAGGTATTCTTCCAGTGCAAGCCGCCCCGCAGGGAGGCGGCTCCGCCGCCGGCGGCAATGGAGGAGCCGCCGATGGACTACGAGGCACCCCCGCCCTATGGGGATGACGAGGCGCCCCCGCTCCCGGAAGATCCCCCTTTTGCGCTCTCCGAGATGCCGGACTTTGACCCCGAGATTCCCCCGGATATCGAGGAGGCTGCAGCAGCGCGGGGTGCGGCACCTGCACCCGTTGCGCCTGCCCCTGTCCAGGTAGCAGAGCCCACTCCGGTGATAAAGCCGGCAGCGGTAGCTGAAGCCATGCCGGCGGAACCTGCCCAGGCGGCAGAGGTTGCCCCGGCTGTTGAGACAGCATCGGCCACGGAAGCCGTGCCGGCGGCGGAAGTCCCCCCATCGGTAGACCCTGCTTCTACATCCCCTGAAGCGCCGGAAGCCGCCGCCCCAGAAACAGATCAGCCGCACAATCCCCAGGACGACATCAACGCCCAGTTGGAGGCCATGCGCCGGCAGATCATGGCCGGCGGCGTGGCGGGGGAGCCCAAGGCCACCAAGAAGGTCCATCAGATCTACGGCAGGGTAAACACCAAGAAGAAGCTGCAGCAGATCGGGGACCTCACCCTGGACACAGACAAGGGCAACGTGCTGGTACAGGGGTATGTCTTTAACATCGAGCACAAGGAGCTCACCAAGCGGAAGGCCTGGACCATCCGCTTCGACATCACAGACTACACCGGCTCCATCCGGGTCACCCAGTTCATGGAGGGGGATATCGCCAAACCCATTCTCTCGGCGGTGAAGATGGGCCAGCTGCTGCAGGTGCAGGGAAGACTGAACCTCAGCAAATTCGAGAACAACGACATGGTGCTGGAGCCCTACGGCATCCAGGAGATCCCCAAGCCCGAGGGCCGCAAGGACACCGCCAAGGAGAAGCGCATCGAGCTGCACCTGCACACCAACATGTCCATGATGGACGCCCTCACGGACACCAAGGCCGTGGTAAAGCGGGCCATCGAGTGGGGCCATCCTGCCATCGCCATCACAGACCACGGCGTGGTGCAGTCCTTCCCCCATGCGTACACAGCCTCCGGCAGGGGCTCCAAGATCAAGATTCTCTACGGCGTAGAGGCATATTACCAGAACGATGTAGACGAGCGGGTGTCCGTCCACGGCCCCGGCGATCTGGACCTGAACGACACCTTTGTGGCCTTCGACCTGGAGACCACCGGCCTGGACGCCCGGAAAGACAGCATCATTGAGATCGGCGCGGTGAAGATCCGCGGGGGAGAGGTGTTGGACAAGTTCTCCTCCTTCGCCGATCCGGGACACCCCCTGGGGGCCAAGACGGTGACCCTCACTGGCATCACAGACGACCTCCTCCGGGGGGCGCCCAGGCCGGCAGAGGCGGTGCGGCAGTTTTTGGACTGGGCAGGGGATCTCCCGCTGTGCGCCCACAACGCCTCCTTCGACACCGGCTTCCTCCGGGTATACTGCAAACGGGCCAAGCGCTCTTTTGACCCCCTCTATTTCGACACCTTGGTCCTGGCCCAATACCTGTGCCCGGACCTGAAAGACCATAAGCTGGACACCGTGGCCAACTTCCTGAACCTGCCGCCGTTCCAGCACCACCGCGCCTTTGACGATGCCTCCGTCTGCGGACAGATCCTCTGCAAGCTCTTCCAGCAGCTGCAGAAGGAGGGGCTCACCAAGGCCTCTGAGATCAACGGGGCCCTGGCCGGCCGGCGCCGGGGCGGCAAGGGGCGCCGCTCGGCATACCATCTCATCCTGATCGCCAAGAATCAGCTGGGCATCCGCAACCTCTATAAGCTGATCTCCAAGTCCCATCTGGAGCACTTCAACCGCTTCCCCATCATGCCCAAGTCCCTCATCAACGAAAACCGGGAGGGCATTATCATCGGCTCCGCCTGCGAGGCCGGCGAGCTCTTCCGGGCGGTGGTGGACGGGAAGGAGGACCGGGAGCTGGAGCGCATCGCCTCCTGGTACGACTACCTGGAGATCCAACCCCTGTCCAACAACGCCTATATGCTGAAACCGGACAAAGAGGGACACACCATTGCCAACAGCATGGAGGACCTCAGGAACTTCAACCGCCGGGTGATCGCCCTGGGCGAGCGGATGGGCAAACCGGTGTGCGCCACCGGCGATGTGCACTTTATGGAGCCGGAGGAGGAGATCTACCGGCATGTGCTGCTGGCCGCCAAGGAGTTTGAGAGCGCAGACGAACCCAACCCGCTGTACTTCCGCACCACCGATGAGATGCTGGAAGAGTTTTCCTACCTGGGGCCCGAGATGGCCCACAAGGTGGTAATCGATGCCCCCGCCGAGGTGGCCAGTTGGGTGGAACATGTGGCGCCCCTGCCGGACGGCCTCTTCGCCCCCAAACTGGAGGACTCCGAAGGGGAGCTGAAGCGCCTGGTGTGGGGAAAGGCCCACGCCCTCTATGGAGACAACCCGCCTCAGATCGTGGTGGACCGGCTCAACGCGGAGCTGAAGGACATCATCGGCTGCCACTATGACGTGATCTACATGTCTGCCCAGAAGCTGGTGCAGAACTCCCTGGAGCACGGGTACCTCGTGGGCTCTCGTGGCTCTGTGGGCTCGTCCCTGGTGGCATTCATGTCCGGCATCACGGAGGTGAACTCCCTACCCGCCCACTACCGCTGCCCCAACTGCAAGCACTCCGATTTCGACTACGCCCAGGACCCCGCACATCCATACGGCTGCGGGGCGGACATGCCGGACATGAAGTGCCCGGTGTGCGGGGCAGACTATGAGAAGGACGGCTTCCACATCCCCTTCGAGACCTTCCTGGGGTTCGGCGGAGACAAGGTCCCCGACATCGATCTGAACTTCTCCGGCGAGTACCAGTCCAACGCCCACCGCTACACCTTCGAGCTCTTCGGCCAGGACCATGTGTTCCGGGCCGGCACCATCGGCACCGTGGCGGAGAAGACCGCCATCGGCTACGTGCTGAAGTACCTGGAGCAGGTGGGCCGGAGCAATGTCGGCAACGCGGAGATCCTCCGGCTGGCCCGGGGCTGCATGGGAGTAAAGCGCACCACCGGACAGCACCCCGGCGGCATGGTGGTAATCCCCCAGGACAAGGAGATCTACGACTTCTGCCCGGTACAGCACCCGGCAGACGACAAGGACTCGGACATCATCACCACCCACTTTGAATACCACTGCATGGAGTCCAACCTTCTGAAGCTGGACATGCTGGGGCACGATGATCCCACCATGATCCGCATGCTGGAGGACCTCACCGGGGTAAACGCCCGGAAGATCCCCCTGGACGACCCGGACACCATGAGCCTCTTCACCACCTCCAAGGCCCTGGGCTTTATCGAGGACCCGCTGCTGGGCCCCACCGGCGCCGTGGCCATCCCAGAGTTCGGCACCTCCTTCGTCCGGGGCATGCTGGAGGACACCCATCCCAACCAGTTCGACATCCTGGTCCGGCTGTCCGGCTTCTCCCACGGCACCGATGTGTGGCTGGGCAACGCCAAGGACCTCATCACCTCCGGTACCGCCAAGGTAAACGAGGCCATCGGCTGCCGGGACGACATCATGCTGTTTTTGATCTCCAAGGGGTTCAAAGACACCCGGGCCTTCAAGATCATGGAGGCCGTCCGAAAGGGCAGAGGCCTGCCCGAGGGCGCGGAGGACGAGATGAAAGAGCACGATGTGCCCCAGTGGTATATCGACTCCTGCAAGAAGATCGCCTACCTGTTCCCGAAAGCCCACGCGGTGGCCTACGTGATGATGGCCTTCCGCATCGCCTGGTTCAAGGTCCACGAGCCCCTGGCGTTCTACGCCGCCTATTTCTCCATCCGCGCCAAGGCCTTTGACGAGAAGTTCATGTGCCGGGGCATGGATGTGGTGAAGGCCAAGATCCAGGACATCAACAACCGCAAGAACAGCAAGGACCGGGCGGATAAGCCCACCGCCGTGGAGGAGGAAATGCTGGTGACCCTGGAGGTCTGCTACGAGTTCTACCTCCGGGGCTTCCACTTCACCCGCATGGACGTGTGCCGCTCCCACGCCACCCATTTCCTCGTGGACAAGGAGCAGAAGGCCCTGATCCCGCCCTTCAACTCCATTGCGGGACTGGGCGATTCCGTGGGCGTGGACATCATGGAGAAACGCAAGGGCAAGGAGTTTCTCTCCATCGAGGAATTCACCCAGGCCTGCAAGGTATCCGCCACCCATGTGGAAAAGCTGAAAGAGGCCGGCGCCTTCGGAGACCTCCCGGACAGCAGCCAGTTCAGCCTCTTCTCCATGTTCTGAGCCCAGAACCCCATTGATCAGCGGGACCCGCCGCGTGAGAGCGGCGGGTCCCTTCTCATAAGGCCCGGACAGCTGTACAATAGGGGGAAAAGTGCCGGCAAAACGTTCGGATTTCCGCCCATTTTGCCCCTTGACAGCCGTTTCTGGCCTATGCTAGAATTTAGCGAATTAGCGAGCTAAAGAATTGAGGAGATACCCTTGAACATCCGCATCCATACCCCGGAGGGAACCCGGGACCGCATGTTCTCCGAGTGTCTGGAGCGCCGCCGGGTCCAGGCCGCCCTGGTGGAGCTGTTCCAGCGCCGGGGATACACCGAGGTGATCACCCCGGAGGTGGAGTACTACGACCTGTTTGTCCAGTCCGGCAACCCCATCCCCCAGGAGGCCATGCTGAAGAGCATAGACCGCTCGGGGCAGATCCTGGTGTTCCGCCCGGACTGCACCGCCCCCATCGCCCGGGTGGCCGCCACCAAGCTGCGGAGCCTGGCGCTGCCCCAGCGGCTCTACTATGACCAGACCGTGTTCCGGGACCGGAACTTCCACGAGGGCGGCAGCCGGGAGATCGCCCAGTGCGGCGTGGAGATGATCGGCGGCGCCGGCGAGAAGGCGGACCTGGAGATCATCGCCATGGCGGCAGACGCCCTCAAGTGCTGCGGCCTCCAGCAGTCTCACATCGAGCTGGGCCACGCCGGCCTCTTCCGGGCCATGGCATCCAAACTGGAGATGACCCCGGAGGAGCAGGAGCAGCTTCGCACCGCGGTGGAGAACAAGAACTTCGCCCAGCTCAACGACATCCTGGAGCCCTATCGGGACCGGCCCGGCTGGGAGGCCCTGCACCGGCTGCCCTATCTCTTCGGCGGAAAAGAGGTGCTGGAGGAGGCAGAGGCGCTGGCGGGGGAGATCCCGTGCCTCCAGTACCTGGACAAGCTGTATGCCGAGCTCACCGCCGCCGGCTACGGGGATCAGATCCGCTTTGACCTGGGCATGGTCCACCAGCTGGACTATTATACCGGCCTCATCTTCCGGGGCTACGCCCAGGGCGCCGCAGGGGCCGTGCTCTCCGGCGGCCGCTACGACAACCTCCTGCAGCAGTTCGGCCGGGCGGCGGAGGCCACCGGCTTTGCCGTGGACGTGGACGCGGTGGGGGCGTGCCTGCCGGTGGAGGCGGTGCCCCTGGACACCGTGGTCTTCTACGGCCCCGGCGGCCTTGCCAAGGCGCTCCAGGTGGTGGACAGCAGCACCCCGGGCAGCTGCGAGCTCTCCCCCTGCAGGACTCTGGAGAGCACCATCCGGATGGCCCAGGAGAAGGGCGCCAGGCGCATTCTGGACCTCTCCGGCGAGAAAGAGAGGTGGATCAACGTATGAGTGACCGGCTTCGCATCGCCCTGACCAAAGGGCGGCTGCAGGACAAGGCAGTGAACCTCTTTGAGAGGATGGGGCTGGACTGCACCCCGGTACGCAACCCCGGCCGCCGGCTGATCCACGAGCTTCCCAACTTCCCGCTGGACGCCGTGCTGGCCAAGGCCCCCGATGTGGTGACCTATGTGGAGCACGGGGTATGCGACATGGGCATCGTGGGCAAGGACACCATCCTGGAAAAGGGCGGCGCCTTCTACGAGGTGCTGGACCTGGGCTTCGGCCGCTGCCGGTTTGCCCTGGCCGTCCGGGAGGGCTCGGACTTCTACGGCACGTACCGCACCCGGCGGGTGGCCTCCAAGTACCCCCACGTCACGGAGGCCTTCTTCGCCCGCAAGGGCATGGATGTGGACGTGATCCGCATCGAGGGCAGCGTGGAGCTGGCCCCCATCCTGGGGCTGGCAGACGGCATAGTGGACATCGTGGAGACGGGCATCACCCTCCGGGAGAACGGCCTTGTCCCCATTGAGACGGTGGCAGACGTCTCCGCCCGCCTCATTGTGAACACCGCCGCCATGAAATTGAAAAAAGACCAGATCAGCAGCTTTATCCAGAGCTGTGAGAGAGAATTGGAGGCCGTAAAATGATTGCGATGATTCGAGCAGACGGCACCGCCGAACAGCGGCAGCTCAACGCCATGCGGCAGCGGGCAGCGGCCCGCAACACCGATATCGAGGCCGTGGTGCGCCAGGTGATGGAGACCGTGCGCCAGGAGGGCTATCCGGCGGTGGACCGGTACAGCCGGCAGTTCGATGGCACGGAGCCTTATGAGATCCCCCTGGAGCGGCTGGACCAGGCGGTGCGGGAGTGCCCGCCGGAGCTGGTGCAGGCCATGGAGCACGCCGCCGCCAACATCCGGGACTACAACGAGAAGCTCCTCAGCCGCAGCGCCGAGTGGACCTCCCCGGACGGCGGCAGAGTGGGCCGGATCGTCCGGGGCCTCACCCGGGTGGGCATCTATGTCCCCGGCGGCACGGCGGCCTATCCCAGCTCCGTGCTCATGAACGCCGTCCCCGCCCGGGTGGCCGGAGTGGAGGAGATCATCATGGTGACTCCGCCCACCCAGAACCTCAGCACCCCGGTGCTGGCAGCCGCCCGGATCGCCGGGGTGGACCGGGTGATCGCCGTGGGCGGCGCCCAGGCGGTGGCAGCCCTCACCTACGGGGCGGGCTGGATTCCCCAGGTGGATAAGCTGGTGGGCCCGGGCAACGCCTTTGTGGCCACGGCCAAGCGCCTGGCCTACGGCACCCTGGACATCGACATGGTGGCCGGCCCCTCCGAGGTGCTGGTGATCGCCGATGCCAAGGCGGATCCCAAGTTTGTGGCGGCGGATCTCTTGAGCCAGGCGGAGCACGACAAGCTGGCCTCTGCCGTGCTGCTCACAGACAGCGCAGAACTGGCCGAGGCGGTGGACGCGGAGATCGTCCGCCAGATGGGCCTTCTCAGCCGCTCCGAGATCATGGAGGCCTCCCTCCGAGATTTCGGCTGCGCCATCGTGTGCCCCAACCTGGAGCGCTGTGCGGAGCTGGCCAACGAGATCGCCCCGGAGCACCTGGAGATCGTGACAGAGCGTCCCCGGGAGGTACTGCCCCTCATCCAGAACGCCGGCGCCGTCTTCCTGGGCGCCTGGACGCCGGAGCCCCTGGGAGACTACCTGGCGGGCCCGGACCACGTCTTGCCCACCAGCGGCACCGCCCGGTTTTTCTCGCCCCTCAGCGTAGACGCCTTCCTGAAGACCATGAGCGTGCTGGAGTTTGACGCCGCTTCGCTGGCTCCCATTTCCCGGGAAATCGTGGCCATGGCGGAATCTGAAAAACTCACCGCCCACGCCAACTCCATCCGGGTCCGCTTCCCGGAGCTGCAGCTCTGAGAGGGGGCATACTGGATGAACGTTCCCGTTTTCGCCGGGGAGGGCACCCGGACCTGCGCCGTCTCCCGGCAGACCAAGGAGACCCAGATTGAGGTGGCACTGTGCCTGGACGGGGGAGAGGTCTCCGTCTCCACCGGCATCGGCTTTTTGGACCACATGCTCACCGCCCTGGGGTTCTACGCCGGCTTCGGGCTGCAGCTCACCGCGAAGGGCGATCTGGACGTAGACGGCCACCACACGGTGGAGGACACCGGTATCGTCCTGGGAGATGCCCTGAAGGGCGCCCTGGGAGACCGAAAGGGCATCCGCCGCTACGGCACCGCCTTTGTCCCCATGGACGAGGCCCTCTGCCGCACCGTCCTGGACCTGTCCAACCGGCCCATTCTGGTGTTCGATGCCCAGATGCCCCAGCCCATGATCGGCGCCTATGACAGCTGCCTCACCAAGGAGTTCACGCGGGCCTTTGCCGTCCACGGCGGCATCACCCTGCACCAGAGCTGCCTCTACGGGGAGAACGCCCACCACATCACCGAGGCCCTCTTCAAGTCCCTGGGCATGGCCCTGAAAGAGGCCGTCCAGATCACCGGCAGCGCCGTGACGTCCACCAAGGGGGTGGTCTGATGGGTGTCATCGCCGTGACGGACTACGGCGTGGGCAACCTGAAAAGCGTGTCCAACGCCATGCACTACCTGGGCCTGGAGACCGTGATCACCGGAGAGGCGGCAGACCTGGAGCGGGCTGACGCCATCATCCTGCCAGGCGTAGGGGCCTTCCCGGACGCCGCGGAGAAGCTCCAGACCATGGGCCTGGACCGCGTTCTCCGGGAGCAGGCACAAAAAAAGCCCATCCTGGGCATCTGCCTTGGGATGCAGCTTCTCTTTGACCGCTCCGAAGAGGGGAGACCGGCCCCCGGCCTCGGCCTGATTCCCGGCTATGTGGCCAAAATTCCCACTTCCAATAAGCTGCCCCACATCGGCTGGAACGGCCTGCAGATCCGCCCGGACGTGCCGCTGTTTCAAGGGCTGCCCCAGGAGACCTACGTCTATTTTGTCCACTCGTACTGCGGCGTGGCCAGCCGGCCGGAGGACGTGATCGCCACCACCGATTACGGCACCACCGTCTGCGCCGCCGTGGGGAGAGGGACTGTCATGGGCTGCCAGTTCCACCCGGAGAAGAGCGGAGAGGCCGGCCTGCAGATCCTAAAGAATTTCGGGGAGATGATTCGATGATTCTCTTTCCTGCCATCGATATGAAAGACGGGCGCTGCGTGCGCCTGAAGCGGGGAGACTTCAACACCGTCCACAGCGTGGCCAACAGCGCCCTGGAGACCGCAAGGCGCTTTCGAGAGGCCGGCGCCCGCTGGGTGCACATGGTGGACCTGGACGGCGCCCGCAACGGCATGCGCCGGAACTTCCCCATGATCTATGAGGTGATCCAGCAGTCCGGCATGAACATTGAGCTGGGCGGCGGCATCAAAAACGAGTTGGACCTCATCACCGTTGGAGAGTCCGGCGCCGCCCGGGTGGTGATCGGGTCTGCGGCGGTGGGAAAGCCGGAGCTCGTAAAATACGCCCTCCGGCAGTACGGCCCGGAGAAGGTGGCGGTGGGCATCGATGCCCTTCACGGCCACGTCCGCACCCAGGGCTGGGAGGTGGACTCCGGACTGGACTACATGGAGTTTGCCTGCCAGATGGAGCAGATCGGTGTAAAGCACATTATCTATACAGACATTGCCACAGACGGCATGCTGTCTGGTCCGTCCTTCGACCAGCTGGAGGCCCTGATGATGCGCACCAGCATCGACATTACCGCCAGCGGCGGCATCACCACCCTGGACGACATCAAGCGGCTCCGGGACATGGGCATCTACGGCGCCATCATCGGCAAGGCCTACTACGCCGGCACCCTGGACCTGGCCCAGGCCATCCGGGAAGCCGGACCGCAGGGGTGAGCCTATGCTGGCCAAACGAATCATTCCCTGCCTGGACGTCCGGGACGGCAGGGTGGTAAAGGGCGTAAACTTTGTGAACATCCGGGACGCCGGCGACCCGGTGGCGCTGGCCACCTACTACTCAGACCAGGGCGCCGATGAGATCGTCTTTTTGGACATCACCGCCACCAGCGATGCCCGGGACACTGTGGCCGACGTGGTGGAGCGCACCGCGGCCCAGGTGTTTGTGCCCCTCACCGTGGGCGGCGGCATCCGCACCCTGGACGACTTCCGCCGGCTGCTGCGGGCAGGGGCGGACAAGATCTCTGTGAACTCAGCAGCTGTAAAGGACGAAACCTTGATTGCCCGTGCGGCAGACCGCTTCGGCTCCCAGTGCGTGGTGCTGGCCATCGATGCCAGGCTCCGCCCCGAGGGCTGGTATGAGGTGGTGACCGCCGGCGGCCGCCACCCCACCGGCATCGATGCCATCTGGTGGGCTAAGCGGGGACAGGAGATGGGGGCGGGGGAGATCCTGCTCACCTCCATGGACGCGGACGGCACCAAGGCCGGCTTCGACCTCCCCATGACCCGCGCCGTGACGCAGGCGGTATCCATTCCGGTGATCGCCTCCGGGGGCTGCGGCAGCCTGGAACACTTTGCAGACGTCTTTGATGAGACCGGCTGTGACGCCGCGCTGGCCGCCTCTCTGTTCCACTTCGGCGAGCTCACCGTCCCCCAGGTGAAGTACTACCTCCGCGGCAGGAACATCCCGGTGCGGCAGGCTTTCCGCCCCCAAGGAGAGAATTAACCGTGGAAGAATTGGCAAACTTCGATCTGGACCGGCTCTTTCAAAAGGACGCCCTGATCCCGGTGATCATCCAGCACTGGGAGACCAGGGAGATCCTCATGCTGGGCTTCACAAACAAAGAGGCGGTGGCATTGACCATGAAAACCCGCACCGCCTGGTTCTGGTCCCGCAGCCGCCAGACCCTCTGGAACAAAGGGGAGACCAGCGGCAACTTTCTCCATGTGAAGGAGATCTACACGGACTGCGACACGGATACGCTGCTGTATCTCTGCCAGCCGGACGGCCCCACCTGCCACACGGGAGCAAACTCTTGCTTTTTCCGGAAATTGGTGCTACAATGATGAAGACCGGTTTTACCGGGCATACTCTGTGAGGGATTCTGATGATGAACGATACACTGAACAAACTGTACCAGGTGGTTTTGGACCGCAAAGCCAACCCCCAGGAGGGCTCTTATACCTGCTATCTCTTCGACAAAGGTCTGGACAAGATCCTGAAGAAGGTGGGGGAGGAGTGCGCTGAAACCATCATCGCCGCCAAGAACGACAGCGACCCCGAGCTGGTGGGGGAGATCTCGGACCTCATCTATCACCTGATGGTGATGATGGCGGAGCGGGGGATTCCCCTGGAGAGCGTGACGGAGGAGCTGGACCGGCGGGCGATGAAGATCGGAAACCTGAAACAGATGAAATCTGTGGATAAGGAGAGTTGAGTCTATGGACAACAATGGGTTCTATCCCAACCAGTATCAGTACCAAAGCTTCACCCCGCAGGTCTCCCTAAACCAGTACCTCTCGCGCACCTTCGGCTGGATGTTTCTCGGCCTGCTGGTGACCTTCCTCACCGGCGTGGTGCTCTGTACCACAAATCTGGTTTTCGTGCTGTTCACCATCCCGTTCATGTTGCCGGTGATCACCATCCTGGAGCTGGGCCTGGTAATCGCGTTCTCCGCCAGCCTTCTCAAGCGCTCCGTCTCGGTGACCCGCACGCTGTTCTTCGTCTATGCCGTGGTGAACGGCGTGTTCTTCTCGGTGTATATGGTGCTCTTTGAGATGACCAGCCTGATTCTGATCTTCGGCCTCACATCTCTCTTCTTCGGCGCCTTCGCCCTCTACGGGAAGTACACCAAGACGGATCTCTCGCCGCTGCGTCCGCTGCTCATCGGCGGGCTCATCTTCCTGCTGATCACCGGGATCGTCTCCCTGTTTTTGAACATCAGCGGGCTGGAGCGGCTCATCTGCATGGTGGGCATTCTGGTGTTTCTCTGCTTCACCGCCTATGACACCCAGAAGATCAAGGCCAACTACGACTACTTCTCCGGCGATGCAGTGATGCTGGAGAAGGCCAGCATCTACTCGGCCCTGCAGCTGTATCTGGACTTCATCAACCTGTTCCTCTATCTGCTGCGCTTTTTAGGCCGGGCCCGGAACAACTAAGGACAAAATCATACCGCGGAAGCTGTTACCATAGAACAACTTCCGCGGTATAAAAAATTCGCCCCATCGGGGCGAGTACCTTCACGTTGGAAAAGAACTGGCGCGGCGTCTCAGCGATCGCTTGGCACGGTTTTCTCTCCGGCGAAGATCAACTCGTCGATGTCTTCAGGCTCATTATTCTCCGTGTAAAAGAAGATCTTCATGCTGATCACCCCCTCAGGTAAGTTTTGTGTATTGTAACAGATTCAGCGGGGTTTGTAAAGCCCCTTTTGTGAAAAAACTGAGGAATTTTTTAGCGGATCTTCCACGAAACCTGCAGATTGTCCAGAAATGATCTTTGTTCCATTTTTCAGCACTTTTGCAGGCGGAAAAGTGCCTTTTTCCCGCTGTATCACCGTACTTTGCTCCCCGCCCATGTTGTGCCAGCGCAGCCAAAAGCCGGCATCCAGGCAGCGCATTGGGGCGGAAGCTGGACCGGCCCAATCCGAGACCCGTGGCAGGGGAATGCCCGCCGTCCCGTCCCGCCGCTCTTTCTGTGCAAAACAGAGGGAATCGGCCCGGCAATCTTTTTCGGATTTTTCGAAATTGGGGCTTGCATCCAGACCGGCGATCTGCTATAATCCCTCTCGCTGATGCAGGTGTAGTTCAATGGCAGAATGTCAGCTTCCCAAGCTGAACACGGGGGTTCGATTCCCCTCACCTGCTCTTCCGGGGATCCCTGTGGCAGTCTTTCAGGATCCCCGGTTTTTTCATGCGGTACGCTTCTCGTTGGATCCCACGGCAGCATAATGGTGCAAAGGGGAGAGGGAAGGGCACAATCTCCAAGGTATAGTATATATTCCTTTTTCTTCCAGCGATTAGCCCATCAAATTCGCATTTTCCGGTTGACAACCCCGGACAATGCGTCTATAATCACATGGTGCGCTGCCCCGGAAGGGGCAACCCGAATCCTGCCGGGGGTTTCGCGCAAATGGGCAGGAGTGGTGTATTTCAACAGCATCGGACGAGCGCATCCCAATGGATGCGTGAATCGAATAATAGAACTTGTTTCTCGCCTCCGGCGCGGAACAAGATCGCGCTACTTGGGGAGATAGCGGTGCCCTGTACCTGCAACCCGCTACAGCAGGGAGGAATTCCGACCCCCGGAGGCAGGATGTGTTGACTGCCCCATATAAGCAGTGATGACGGATCGGTCCCGCGCAACCTGACCCCGTGAACCGTGTCAGGCGGGGAACCGAGCAGCACTAAGCGGACCTTTGGGTGTGCCGTGGGGCTGCCGATCCTGAGCCGGCTGTATGGGTTCCGGGCATATGTTGCACTTCAAAGGCCGGTGCGCGATCTTGTTGCACGCCGGAAGTTTTTTTGAGGAGGTAGATTGGATGTACCAGGCTCTGTATCGGAAATGGCGCCCAAAGACCTTTGACGATGTGGTGGGCCAGGAGCATATCACGGAGACCCTGAAACGCCAGGTAATGAGCGGCCGCACGTCTCACGCCTATCTCTTCACCGGCACCCGGGGAACCGGCAAGACCACCGATGCCAAAATCCTGGCCAAAGCCGTAAACTGCCAGAACCCGGTAAACGGCAGCCCCTGCAACTGCTGTGAGATCTGCCTCGGCATCGAGAACAAGAGCATCTACGATGTGGCCGAGCTGGACGCCGCCTCCAACAACCGGGTGGACTCCATCCGCGCCCTCCTGGAAGAGGCCAGGTACTCCCCGCAGATCGCCAGGAAGCGCGTCTATATCATCGACGAGGTGCATATGCTCTCCGGACAGGCCTTCAACGCCCTGCTGCAGATCCTGGAGGAGCCCCCGTCCCATGTGATGTTCATCCTGGCCACCACCGAGGTGCGCAAGGTGCCGGCCACCATCAAGAGCCGCTGCCAGCAGTTCATGTTCAAGCGCATCCCCGCCGAGAAGATCGTCCAGCGGCTTCTCTATGTGGCGGGGCAGGAGCACATGCAGCTCACCGAGGAGGCCGCCGGCATCCTGGCCCGTCTGGCAGACGGCGGAATGCGGGACGCCCTGTCTCTGCTGGACCAGTGCTCCGCCATCGCGGGCCCGGAGGGCATTCTGGACGCCAACCTGATCCTGGACACCATGGGCCTCACCGGCAACATCGAGATCGAGGGCATTTTGGACGACATCGCCGCCAGCAACACCGCCGGCGCCCTGGAGCGCCTGGGCAAGCTCTACGTGAACGGCAAGGAGATGTCCTCCGTGGCATCGGAGCTGGCCACCTTGGTGCGGGATGTGCTGACCTACAGCTGCGTCCCCACCGCCGCCCCCCGCCTCATGACCGGCGGCTACGACACGGAGATCCTGGAGCGGTTCAAGGCCGCCTTTGAGCCCGTGCAGCTGGTGCAGATGCTGAACCTGATCCAGAAGACGCGGGCCAGCCTGAAAAACTCCGGCCATCGGCGCACCGACATGGAGCTCTGCCTGGTGACCCTCTGCAACCCCGCCGTAGACAGCAGCCTCTTCGGCCTCTCCAACCGGGTGCGCAACATGGAAAAGCGCATGGCTGCCGGCGGCGCCCCCGTGCAGCCCCAGCAGCCCCAGCAATACCAACAGCCGGTGCAGCAATACCAGCCGCCGCAACAATATCAACAGCCGCAGCAATACCAGCAGCCGCAACAGTATCAGCGGCCGGTGCAGCCGCAATCTCAACCCCAGCCGCGCCCGGCGCAGCCGCAATATCCGCCGCAGCCGCGACCGGCACAGCAGCAGCCGTACCAGAGGCCGCAGCAGCCACCCCAACAGCGCCCTGTGCAGCAGCAGCCCGCACCGCAGCCGCGGCCGGCTGCGCCCCAGGAGCGACCTCAGGCCCCTGCAACGCCCCGTCCTCAGGCCCAGCCGGTACAGCAGCCTGCGCCCCAGCAGCCCACAGTCTCCAACTGGCCGGGGTGGGAGGCCTTTGCCCGGCAGCTGAAGCCCCTGGTGCCCCCGGGATGCAGCGCCTTCATCTCCAACGCCGCCATGTGCCGCGGCCAGTGGGACGGCAGAGGCGTGGTGCTGTGGGTGGTGCAGGAGTCCATCAAGAGCATCCTGGACACCCCCGATGTGACCCAGCCGGCGGCGGCCCTGGCCAAAAAGGTGATGGGCTTCCCGTGCCGGGTAGAGCTCAAAGTGGGCATCGCACCGCCGGATGTGCAGGGCGTGCTCGGCAACCCCAACGGCAATCCGGCCGGCGGCGCCAACGGCAGCCCCAACAGCAGACCAGCGGGCAATGGCGGCGGAGACTCCCAGGACCCCCTGGAGGCCTTCCTCGCAGATAATCCAGGCTTATTCATAGTACACTGAAAGAGGGAAAACGATATGGCAAAAGGTTTTAACAGCCGCGGCATGAGAGGCATGGGCGGCATGGGCATGTCCAATAACAACCTCATCAAGCAGGCCCAAAAGCTCCAGCAGGATATGGCCAAGGCCCAGGAGGATCTCAGCGCCAAGGAGTACGAGTCCAGCTCCGGCGGCGGCGTGGTAAAGGCCACTGTCTCCGGCGCCAAGCTGGTGACCAAGCTGGAGATCAACCCGGAGGCAGTGGATCCGGACGATGTGGAGATGCTCCAGGACCTGATCATCGCCGCAGTAAACGGCGCGATGAACGCCGCCTCTGAGGACGCCGAGGCGCAGATGTCCCGCTTCACCAAGGGGCTCAACCTGCCGTTCTGATGCACAACAGCACACTCTGCTACCTGGACAACGGCAGGGAATACCTGATGCTGCACCGGGTAAAGAAGGCCCACGATGTGAACCACGACAAGTGGATCGGCGTTGGCGGCAAGTTCGAGGAAAACGAGACGCCGGACGAGTGCCTCATCCGGGAGGTCCGGGAGGAGACCGGCGTCACCCTCACCAGTTGGACCTTCCGCGGTGTTGTGACCTTCCTCACAGACGGCGAGTGGGACGGGGAGTACATGTACCTCTTCACCGCAGACGCCTGGGAGGGGACCCTCCGGGCCGCAGACTGCACCGAAGGAGACCTGGAGTGGGTGCCCAAAGACCGCCTTACCGAACTGCCCATGTGGCAGGGGGACCTGATCTTTCTCAATTTGCTGGCAGAAGGCGCGGCGCCCTTTCTGCTCACGCTGGAATACACGGGAGACCGCCTGATTCGGGCCGAGCTGAATGGGAAAAACCTGCTGCAGCGCGATATGGAGGAGTGAACGAGATGGAACTGGTGAAGTTCTCTGAGATGCCCTATGCCCGCCCGGACCTGGACGAGATGAAGGCCGCGTACGTGGCCGTAACCCAGCGGCTCACAGAGGCAAAGGACTACGCCGAGGCAAGGCAGGCCTTTCTGGACAAGGAGGCCACCGTAAAGCATTATGACGCACTGGCCAACATCGCTTATGTGCGCCACTCCATCAACACCAAGGACGACTACTACGATGGCGAACAGAAGTTCTGGAATGCCGCCGGCCCGGAGCTGGAAGAGTACAGCCAGAAGTGGACCCTGGCCATGCTGCACTCCCCGTTCCGCAAGGACTTTGAGGCGGAGTTCGGCACGCTGTGGTCTCTCAACGCAGAGATCGAGTTGAAGGCCTTCCAGCCGGAGATCATCCCGGACATGCAGAAGGAGAACGATCTCTGCCAGGGGTATGAGAAGCTGCTGGCCTCCGCTGCAATCCCCTTTGAGGGCAAGACATACACGCTGTCCCAGCTCACCCCGTTCAAGACCGGCCCGGACGATGCCCAGCGGCTGGCGGCCTGGAAGGCGGAAGGGCAGTGGTACAAGGACCATCAGGACAAGTTGGACAGCTACTATGATGAACTGGTGGCCTTGCGAGACGGCATGGGCAGGAAGCTGGGCTACGAGGGCTACACTGAGCTCGGCTACTACCGCATGGGCCGCAACTGCTACGGCAAAGAGGACGTGGAGAAGTTCCGGGAGGCCGTGGTGAAGTACCTGGTTCCCGTGGCGGCCAAGATCCACCAGGCCCAGGCCAAGCGGCTGGGCAAGGAATACCCCATGAGCTTTGCAGACAATGAATTGGAATTCCGCTCCGGCAACCCCCGCCCGGTGGGCACCCCGGATGAGATCCTGGCCACCGGCAAGAAGTTCTATGAAGAGCTCTCTCCCGAGACCGGCGCGTTCTTCAACACCATGCTGCAGTATGAGCTGATGGATGTGCTCTCCACCGAGGGCAAGGAGTCCGGCGGCTACTGCACCGATCTGGGAGATTACAACGTCCCCTTCATCTTCGCCAACTTCAACGGCACCAAACACGATGTGGAGGTGGTTACCCACGAGGCCGGCCACGCCTTTGCCTCCTGGGTGAACCGGGACCGGATTCCCGCCAGCTATATGTGGCCCAGCATGGAGGCCTGCGAGGTGCACTCCATGTCCATGGAGTTTATGGCCTGGCCCTGGGCAGAGGACTTCTTCGGCCCGGACGCCCGGAAGTTCCGGTACAGCCACCTGGCCAGCGCCCTCACATTCATCCCGTATGGCACCATGGTGGACCACTTCCAGCACGAGGTCTACGCCCATCCGGAGTACACCCCGGCGGAGCGCCACGGGATCTGGAAGAGATTGCTGGGGATCTATCAGCCGTGGATGAAGCTGGACGGCGACATTCCCTTCTACGCAGAGGGGGAGGGCTGGCAGCGGCAGCACCACATCTACTCCAGCCCCTTCTACTACATCGACTACTGTCTCGCCCAGACCGTATCCCTGCAGTTCTGGGCGCTGCTCCAGGAGGACCGGCAGAAGGCCTGGGACACCTACATGGCCTACACCCGCCAGGGAGGGTCCAAGGTCTTCACTGAGCTGCTGGCCAACGCCGGACTGGTGAGCCCCTTCGATCCCGCCTGCCTGCGCGGCGTCTGCGAGAAGGCCAGCCAGTGGCTGGACGCCTACGACCTCACCGGCATTCAATAACCGCACCGTCAACGCCCCATCCCAAACCCGGGATGGGGCGTTTCCATGCCGCCGCAACAGGATCAGAAAAGTGTCCGTGTACGGCGGACAGTGTCTTTTCCATCTTTTGGCATATCTCCCACAAAAATATTTGCGAAATCCGAAAAGTTTTTCTTGACATCGGCGTGGAAGCTGCTATAATGCCCCTTGTGACTGCGAGACAGCCTGCCTGATCTGTACGGAGTGGTATCGAAGCGGTCATAACGAGCACGATTGGAAATCGTGTGTACCTCATAAGGGTACCGAGGGTTCGAATCCCTCCCACTCCGCTGATCCCGGGATGCTTTCAGAAAGCTTCCCGGGATTTTTTATTGGTATCTTAACGAGCAACACCGCTTATTTGGTTTGTCCTCGAAGGACAAATGAACTCTCACGTCCCGGCAAATTTCCCCCTTTTTATCTTGCAGTTCCGGCTCCAATCCCTTATACTGGTCCAGGCAACAGTCCGCAGGAGGTGGCAGGTATGTTCCTATCCAAACTCGTTTTGCACAACTTCCGAAAGTTCGAAGACTATACCATCCCCCTTCATCCGAAGTTGAACGTCCTGATCGGAGACAACAACGCCGGTAAGTCTACGGTCCTGGATGCAGCGTCTGTGGCACTGGGCACCTTCTTGCTTGGTATCTCCACCAGCGAAGCTGTCACCATCGGAAAAGAGGACCCTAGAATTGAGCACTACTCTGTCGGGAGCATAGAGGATTCTCAACAGCATTTTCCTGTCTCAATTTGCGCGGAAGGTATGATTGATGGCCAGCAGATAACCTGGTGTAGAGAACTGAACAATTCAAACGGGAAAACGACTGCAGCCAATGCCAAGGGCCTCACTAATATTTCAAGCAAAATTGCAATCAATATCATGAACGGTAGTACTGCTACTATCCTACCACTTGTTTCTTATTACGGCACTGGAAGACTATGGTCTCAAAAGAAAAAGAAGAAAGAATCCGAATCAATTATGCGTTTCCAACGGCAATCAGGCTACATTGATTGTCTTTCCGCTGCCTCTAATGAAAAGCTAATGCTGAAATGGTTCGAAAAAATGACCATTCAAGAAGCGCAGAAGAAAGCTATTCTTCCTGAGTTGAAAGCCGTTAGGCAAGCCATATCAATGTGCTTTGCCAAAATAACTGGTACTGGTGATGCCGATGTGCAGTTCAATCTCGACACCCATAGATTAGATATCATCACAAAAGAAGGGGATAAGCAGGAAATCATTCCAATGTCCTTTTTAGGCGATGGCTATAAGGGTGCACTTGGCATGATCGGCGACATCGCCTATCGGATGGCAATCCTGAATCCCCAACTCTTGGATGACGTATTGCATACGCCTGGTGTCGTCCTGATTGACGAGGTAGATCTCCATCTTCACCCGAAGTGGCAGCAGAGGATTCTTGGCGATCTAACAGAAATCTTCCCAAATGTGCAGTTCATTGTCTCCACGCACGCTCCCTTGGTAATCGGTTCTGTACGGAGTGAGAATGTTATCATTCTCTCACCTGGTAAGCATTCCACGATTCCGCTGATAGAAGTTTATGGGCATGATACTAATACAGTTTTGTCCACCGCTCAAGACGCTTTGAATCGCAACTCCGAAGTAGAAGAATTGTATGATAAGTTTTATCATCTTCTGGATTTAGGGGATATCGAGGGAGCCGAAAAGCAAATTGCAATTATCGAAGAAATTGTAGGTCCTGATGATCCGAATCTCATAAGGGCACATGTCACACTTGAATTTGAAGTTATGTAGGGAAGAGTATGGTTTATATAAAGAAAGGTCATGAGCCTAATGATCTGCTGATCGCTAAAAAGCGCGGCCTTTGTCGATATGACGAGCTTCATTCCGATGTCAAAAATTCCATCAAAGCCGCCTTGTTTTCAGAACAAAAAGGGTTATGTGCTTACTGCATGCGCCGATTAAACAGGGAGACAATGCAGATCGAGCACTATATCCCGCAGCATGACCAGCAAGGTAACTACACCGACACTTTATCCATCGACTATAACAACATGTTAGGAGTATGCCCAGGCGGGAAAGATTACGATGCAAAGGAATATGAAGAATTTATCTGCGACCAGCATAGAGGCAACGAAAAGCTGGTCGTAGATCCGCGCAGCAAGTCAAGCGTCAGCAAGATTAAATATAATCACAAGGGATTTATATACTCTGATGACGCAGACATTAATCATGACTTAAATGTAACGCTGAATTTAAACTGTACTAAGGCTCACTTACCCAACAATCGGCTGGCCAGACTCGAACAGTTTCGGGAAATGCTGCGGAGAAAGTATCCCGGCAAGACGATAACAAATGATTTATGGGAGAAATACCTAAATATGTATCTTGCAGGCAACAAGCAAGGCCTCATGGGTGAGTATGCAGGTATTGAACTAACCGCGTCGCGGGGTATAGATCAAGAGATTGCTTCTAACCTCTCTTGGCGGTTAGTTTATTTTTTT